>JBDUCV010000052.1:0-17080 GCA_040003255.1 Actinomycetota bacterium | reverse complement strand
GGGCCATCACGGTGTCGCGGACCACGCGGGTGACCAGTCCGACGAACCGGTTGCGCGCCGACTCGAGCACGACCGGCGCCGCCTCCGGACGGGGCGTCGCGGTACTGAGTTGCTGGGCGAACCTGGCTAGCTCGGCACCGTCGATCACCCGCCGACCGCTGTCGTTCTGGCGGGTGGGCAACCGGCCGGCGTCGGCCCACCGGCGCAGTGTGTCGTCGCTGACGCCCAGGAACTGGGCGGCCGCACGCAGTGGATAGCTCGGCATGAACTGTAGTTAACCGCAGATGCGGGTAGATCGGTTCGCAACCACCGCAAATGCTTCCGCGAATCTGGTTTGCCGGTCCACCTGGCCAGGCTGGGCCGGCCAGCTGTCAGATCCAGCTGACGCGGCCGTGCAGGTAGACATAGCCGAGGAAGCTGATCGCATCCAAGAGGGTGTGCGCGATGACCAGCGGCAGCACGCGGCGCGTCCGCTGGAACCACCAGCCAAACATCAGCCCCATCACCATGTTGCCGAGAAATCCGCCCCAACCTTGATAGAGGTGGTAACTGCCGCGCAACACCGCCGAGGCACCGAGCGCGGGATAGTCGGCCCAACCGAGTTGCCGCAGCCGGGTGAGCAGGTAGCCCACGACGACCAGTTCTTCCAGGATCCCGTTCTGTGCCGCCTCGAGCAGCAGCAGCGGCACCCGGTACCAGAGGTCAGGTAGGTCGACAACGGCGAGGCTGGCGTTGAGCCCGAGCTCGCGAGCTGCCCAGACCAGTGCCAAGCCCGGAATGCCAATCAGGGCGGTGAACCCGATGCCGGCCAGCCAGTCCACTCGGGCGCGGAGACGATCCAGCCCGATACCGAGCCCGCCGCCACCCGGGTCGCGAACGAGGAGCGCGATTGCGAGCAGCCCGGGAAACAGCCCGTGCGCGACGTCGGCGAGGTTGTCGAGCACGTCGAGCCAGACATAGCGGG
This sequence comes from Actinomycetota bacterium, assembly GCA_040003255.1. Lineage (GTDB taxonomy): Bacteria > Actinomycetota > Actinomycetes > Mycobacteriales > Jatrophihabitantaceae > JBDUCV01. Next base: position 16,116 of record JBDUCV010000052.1, on the reverse strand, counting down.
TGTTCGGGCCGGAGACCACGGTCGCGGTCGTTGCCGCGATGCCGCCCTTGACGGTGACCTGGGCTCGGATCAGGTACATCAGGGCGTAGATCGCGGACATGCCGAGCGACACCCCGAGTACGGCTACGGTTTCCAAGCCACGCGCGCGACTAGCTAGCGGCAGGTCGACGCCGCTCACGACGTCGACGGCTGGCGGCCGATCGACAGCACTTGCGACGTCGACGTGCGCCGCCCGCTTGGCGGTGTCGCTCACCGGCCCAGTGTGCCCGTCCACCACTCTCGCTGTCAGGTGGAGGGTAGTTGCGAGCGCAATTGCATGATTACCGCTGGAATGCAATAGAGTGTGAACTCGAAGGGGCGGCGGCACATCCCTCCCGTGCCGCCGTCCCTTCCCGCCCGTCCCGGGTGAGCCGCAGAGCACCCGTCAGGGGCGCAACGCTATGAATCCGGTCAACTGGAATCTGCGAATACTTCGAGGAAGCGCGCCACCGAGAGCGCGACCAACCCTGGCGGCGACCCGAGGCGGGCCACGGCAGGCCGGACCCCGAAGGAGTCAGGGTGTCTCGCCGGAAAATTGCCGTCATCGGCAGTGGAGTCGCTGGGCTGACCGCGGCCTACGTGCTTCAGCGATGCCAGGACGTGACCCTCTACGAGGCCGACGACCGCCTCGGCGGCCACGCCCACACCCATGACCTGCCCGGCCGTGGCGGGCGTTCGCTCGCGATCGACACCGGATTTATCGTCCACAACGAGCTGACCTACCCCACCCTGCGCCGGTTGTTCCGTGAACTGGAGATCACGACCCAGGAATCGGACATGAGTATGTCGATCCGGTGCGGTGGCTGCAGGCTGGAGTACGCGGGCGGACGGGGGCTCTCGGGTTTGCTACCGACCATGCGCACGCTAGCCAGTCGCCGCTACTTGCGCATGTTGACCGAGGTGGTGCGTTTCCACCGGCGTGCCCGAGCGCTGCTCGCCGGGGACGACGACCAGCAGACCCTCGCCGAGTTTCTCGCCGCCGGGCGGTTCTCGCGGTACTTCACGGCGCATTTCGTCACACCACTCATCTCTGCCGTGTGGTCCTGCGCGCCGACCGATTCAGGTGACTACCCGGCGCGGTACCTGTTCGTCTTCCTGGCCAACCACGGCATGCTCAGCGTCACCGGCTCGCCCACCTGGCACACCGTGGTCGGGGGATCTGCGCGTTATGTGGAACGGGCCGTCAAGGGTCTGACCTCGGTGCAGACATCGACGCCGATCCGGGCGGTCGCTCGGGCAGGGTCCGGTGTCGACGTGCACGACGAGTCGGGCTCGGTCGAGCGCTTCGACGGCGCGGTGATCGCCACCCATCCCCATCACGCGCTGGCCATGCTGGCTCGTCCGTCAACCGCTGAATCGGCGGTACTCGGCGCGATTGGCTACACCCGCAATCCGACCGTTCTGCACACCGACGCGTCGGTGCTGCCGCGCGCCTCCCGGGCGCAGGCATCCTGGAACTACTTCCTGCCGAATTGCACGACCACGCCAGCGGCGGTGCATGTCAGCTACAACATGAACCGGCTGCAGCGACTGGACACCGACCAGCAGTACGTCGTCACGCTCAACGGCGACGGACGCATCGACCAGAGCGCAGTGCTCGCCCGGATGGTGTACGACCACCCCGTGTACACGGCGGAATCGGTCGCCGCCCGGCAGCGACTCGGCGAGCTGAATGACGGAGTCATCGCCTACGCCGGCGCCTACCACGGCTGGGGATTCCACGAGGACGGTTGCCGGTCGGGCGTCCAAGCTGCTGCCAGCCTCGGAGCGGACTGGTGAACGCGCTGTATGACGTCGAGGTGTCGCATCTGCGTGCCGCCCCGGTGCGGCACGCGGTGCGCCACCGCAGCTACCAGTGGTTCGTCGACATCGACGACCCGGTGCGATTGCCGCGCTGGCTGCGCCCATTAGCGCGGTTCGAGGCCCGGGACCACGTCGGCGATCCGACCAGGTCGATCCGCGAAAACATCGAGGCGTTTCTGACCGAGCGAGGGGTGGATCTTCGCGGCGGCCGGATCACCATGCTCACCAACGCCCGAAGTGCCGGTTACGTCTTCAACCCGCTGACGTTGTACTGGTGCCACGATCCCGCCGGCGCCGTCGCGGCGGTAGTGGCCGAGGTACACAACACCTACGGCGGACGGCACCGCTACCTACTCCGTCCGGACGAGGCAGGACGGGCCGAGACCGTGAAGGAGTTCTACGTCTCGCCGTTCTACCCTGTCGACGGCTTCTATCGAATGAGCGTCCCCGAGCCGGGTGCGCGACTCGCGATCACCATCACGTTGCACCGGCCTGACGGTCCGCCGTTCACCGCCAGCGTCCGAGGCGTGCGCCGGCCGGCCACCACCCGGTCGGTGCTTGCCGCCACCGTGCGCAACCCGTTGGCCACCTGGCGGGTCCGCAGCCTGATTACCCGGCACGGCATTGCCCTTTATCTGAAGGGGCTGCGCGTGGTACCCCGTCCGCCCGATCAGCAGGGCGTGCCGAGCGCAGGTCGCGCCGTCGCTGACCGACTCGCCGACGCGTTACGTAGCGCGAGGGGCATCGACTTGCCGGTCCAGGTGCGCGCCTGGGACGGCAGTGAGGCGGGCCCCACTGCCGGCCCGGTGCTCGTCATCCACAACCGACGCGCGCTGCGGCGCGTGCTGTGGAGCCCAGGGGAGTTGGGCTTCGCGCGCGCGTACGTCACCGGCGACCTCGACGTCGAGGGCGACCTGGCCGAGGGGTTGCGCCAGGTGTGGAACTCGGCCCGTCCAGCGAAAGGCGTCCGCCTGGACGGTCGGTCCAGAATCAGCGCTGCGCGCACGGCCGTCCGGCTCGGCGTACTCGGGCCGCGTCCGGCTGCGCCCGCCTCGGAGGCCCGGCTGACCGGGCGGTTGCACACTCGACGCCGCGATCGGGCGGCCATCGCCCACCATTACGACTTGTCCAACGAGTTCTACGAGCTGTTGCTCGACGAGTCGATGGCCTATTCCTCGGCGTACTTCACCGCCCCGGACCAGTCACTGGCCGACGCCCAGCGGGCCAAGCTCGACCTGATCTGCCGCAAGCTCGAACTCGCGCCCGGCCAGCGCTTGCTCGACGTGGGTTGCGGCTGGGGTTCGCTGATCCTGCATGCGGCCGAGCACTACGGCGTGCAGGCCACCGGCGTCACCCTCTCGGCACAGCAACGGGACTTCATCGGCAAGCGCGTCGCCGACCGCGGACTCGCCGACCAGGTAACGGTGCGTCTCCAGGACTACCGCGAGATCGGCGCCGGCGACACCTACGACGCGGTCAGCTCCATCGAGATGGGCGAGCATGTCGGCGAGAAGCAGTACCCGCTCTACGCGGCGACCCTGCTCGACCACCTACGCCCGACGGGCCGGCTGCTGCTACAGCAGATGTCGCGGCAGGTCGATGCCGAGCCCGGTGGTGGCGCGTTCATCGAGTCCTACATCGCGCCGGACATGCACATGCGTCCGCTGTCGCAGACGCTCGGATTTCTCGAGCAGGCTGGATTCGAGGTGCGTGACGTCGAGGCGATGCGTGAGCACTATGTCCGCACCGTCGCGTGCTGGATCGACCAGTTCGAACAGCGATATGACGAGGTCGTCGCCCTGGTCGGCGACGAGGTCGCGCGGGTATGGCGGCTATACCTGGTCGGTGGCGGGTTGAGCTTCGAACAGGGCCGGATGGGTGTCGATCAGATCCTTGCGGCGAAATCGTCGACTGGCACGAGCGGGCGGCCCGCGACGCCCAGCCGGGCGAGGAGCGTCCGCTGGTGAGGGGATTCGCCGGGCATGCCTTCGTCTTCATGCCACTGCTTGCGCTGGCGACGATCGTCTTGGTGCTGGCAATCACGTTCGTCGCGTCGCGGTTTGCCGGCAAGCACAGCGTCATCGACACGGCATGGGGACTGCTGTTCGTTGCGGTCGCCGTCGCCGCGTTCCTTCGATCCGCCGGGGACGGTGACTTGCTGCGCCGCTGGCTGCTCTTACTGATGCCCGCCTTATGGGGCGTGCGACTTGCCGTGCACATCGGTCGGCGGAGCATCGGCAAGCCTGAGGATCCGCGCTATGAGAAGCTGCTGGCGAAGGCTCGGGGCAACCGCGATTTGTACGCGTTGCGCGTGGTCTACGCGCTACAGGGCCTGCTGGCCTTTGTCGTCTCGGCGCCGATCCAGGTGGGCGCCTTCGAAGGCGGCGGGGTGCGCATCATCGGCTGGCTGGGGGTGGGCGTGTGGTGCGTGGGGGTGTTCTTCGAGGCCGTCGGTGACGCACAGATGCAGCGCTGGCGCGCCGATCCGGCGCATCGCGGCCAGGTCATCGACGTCGGACTGTGGCGCTACACGCGCCATCCCAACTACTTCGGTGACGCCTGCGTGTGGTGGGGCATTTTCTTGGTCGCCGCAGATCGCTCGCCCGGCGTGCTCACTATCTTCGCACCGGTGATCATGACGCTGCTGCTGACCAAGGGCTCGGGGGCGCGCATCCTCGAGGCGCACATGAGCTCGCGCGATGGTTGGGCGGCCTACGCAGCACGCACGAGTGCGTTCGTGCCGCGTCCGCCCAAGCGCGAGACCGTCGAGCATTCCCGCACTGACTGACGTGCACGGTGTGGTTATCGACCGATCCTCCCGCGCCTCGGATGCTCAGTTGCTGCATGCTCAGGAGCACCGCTGATTCGACGGTCTAGCACATCGGGAGGATCAGGCGTAGCTGCCGCGCAGCACGCTCACCCCGGAGAACTGGTACGGCGCGTCAACCTGCTGCACGCTGACCTCGATGTTGTTGAAGTGGCCGATCAGATCGGGCGGGACGGTGTAGCTGCCCTTGCCATCGGTGCCCACCCAGCCCAGCGGCTGCAGGTTCTTGCGCGTGGCGTCGGTCAGCCACACTTCATAGCGCTTGCCCGACGCGGGCGACGGCAGCGACGTGGCGTCCACCTTGATCTTGTCGCTTCCGACAATTGTCGCCTTGGCGGGCGTCGTGCCGGTGTCGTAGGCCGCCAGCGCGAACGACCTCTCCGACGGCCTGTCGTTCGCGTGTTCGGCGACGACGACGACACCTCCGCCCAGCGCGATCCCGGTGACCGCGGCGGCGGCGAGCCAACTCCCGCGCCACGCTCGGCGCGGCGCAGGCGTCGCGGTGACCCGTGGCGTCGCGGCAGCAGCTTCGTCGCGGACCTGCGCGAAGACGGCGCTTAGGTCGGGTAGCTCGCGGCCCACCGCCAGCGTGCCGTCCGCCTCGTCTTCCAGAGGCTGCGCGAGTGGGCTGGGCAAACTCGCCATCAGCTCCGGTGCGTATCGGGCCGCCGAACTCAGCGACGCGTGCGCGACGAGCATGGCGACCAGTTCCTGCTGGCAGTCCTCACAGGTGCGCAGGTGGGTCGCGGCGGCGTCAACGGTGGCCCGATCGGCCTCGCCGGTCAGCAACCAAGGGAGCTCGTCGTAGATGTGTGTGCTCATGCGTTTTTCCCGCTCATCTGGGTACCGGATGTGTTCTCGAGCAGGCCGGCTAGTCGCTGCAGCCCACGGGACGTCCGCGTCTTCACGGTACCCAGCGGGGTGTCGAGCGCAGCGGCGATCTCGCTTTGCGAATAGCCGTCGTAGTACGCCATCTGAATGACCTCACGTTGCAGTTCCGGCAGTTTGCCCAGAGCGCTGCGTACCTCGTCTGCCCACACCAGCCGCTCGGCGATCTCGCGGCCGTCGTCGCCAGTGATCTCGCGTACCGAGTCGAGCGGCACGACATTGTCTCGTCGCTTGCGCAGGTGGTCGATAGCTCGCTTGCGGGCGATCCCGAGCACCCAACCGCGCAGGCTCAAGTCGGGGTCGTAGCGCTCGTGTACCCGCCACACCTCGTAGAAAACCCGCTGCATCACGTCCTCAATGTCGGGCTGCGGAACATAGCGGCCCAGATAGGACATGACGAGTGGCCCGAGGGTGCGGTAACAATCCTCGAGTGCCTCGGGCTGGCCTTTCACCAGCCGTTGGCCGATCTCGGCGAGGGCGGACTCCACGTCGGGGTCTTCGTCTGTCATCGTCGATTCGGTTCCATCGCTCGCAGGAAGTTCAGCTTTCGGCCGAGACGATTCGGCCGCGAACCTCGCCCAAACTGATCCGGCCGCCGCCGACGCTTGGCGCAGTGGCGGTCAAGACAACCTCGTCGCCGTCCTCGAGAAACGTCCGGCTGGTTGAATGGGCGAGAGCGATCGGGTCGGTGCCGTTCCACGTCAGCTCGAGCAGCGAACCGCGCTGACCGCGCGCCGAACCGCTGACCGTGCCGGACGCGAACACATCACCCGGGAGGATGCTCGCCCCATTCACCGTTAGGTGGGCCAGCATTTGCGCCGCGGTCCAGTACATCGTCGCGAACGGCGGGCGGGAAATCACCTGTCCGTTCAGAAGCACCTCGATGTCGATGTCGAAGCCCCATTGCTGGGCACCGTCGTCGAGGTATGGCAGCGGCGCGGGGTCACGCGGTGGCGGCGGCACACGGGCGGCAGCCAGCGCGTCCATAGGGGTAATCCATGCGGAGACCGAGGTGGCGAAGGACTTACCGAGGAATGGCCCGAGCGGGACGTACTCCCAGGCCTGGATATCGCGGGCCGACCAGTCGTTTAGCAGGCACAGGCCGAAGATGTGCCGCGCCGCACCCGCGACCGGGACCGGCCTGGTGGAACGCGTGCCGAGCACGAACGCGACCTCGGCCTCGAGGTCGAGCCGGCCGGACGGACCGAACTCGATGCTCCCGTCGTCTCCCCTGTACTGCCCAACGGGTCGCCGCACCTCGGTGCCGGAGACAACCACCGTGCCGCTTCGGCCGTGGTACCCGATCGGCAGGTGCTTCCAGTTCGGCGTGAGCGGCTCGCCGTCTGGACGGAAGATCCGCCCCACATTGGTCGCATGGCACTCCGAGGCGTAGAAGTCGACATAGTCGGCGACGGTGAATGGCAGCCGCGGCACCACCTCGTCCAATCCGACCAACAGCGGTTCGATCGCCGGTCGGTGCGTCTCGTCGGTCAGCCAGCTAACGATCTGCGACCGGACGGCGGTCCAGGTCGGTCGACCCGCTGCCAGCAATAGGTCCAGGGTGCCCCCGGCGAACAGTCCTGCCCGGGACGGATCGAGGGCGCGGTAAGCGCTGGTTAGGTCGAGCACCTTTTGACCAACGCGGACTCCGACGTGCGGCACACCGTCCCCCCGGACGAAGGACCCATAGGGCAGGTTATCGACCCCGAAGAGCTCGCAGTCCGCGACTGCCCACGAAGAGTCGGTCACCGGGCGACCAGCAAACCCAGGTCAACCAGGTCGGTGACCGGGTCCAGGACGCTGCAGGTACCGAATGAGGTGAACAGGGCCCGGATCGCGTGCACGTCGCTCACGGTGAGCTCACCCACCAGGTAGGCAATCCGCCGGGGTTCGCGTTGCGCGAGCAGTTCGCGGGTCGCGGCCACGCTGCCCGAGGAAGCGGCGACTCGCGCGGCGAGCGCGAGGTTCAGGAAGCCGTGGTGCTCGAACAGCGAGCGTGCCGTGTGCCGGACAGCGTGGTGCAGCCCGGCGGTGCACTTGAAAGCCTGCCGCTCGGCGGCACAGAGCACGAGCGGACGGGCCAGCTCTTCTTCGGTGTGGAACGCGTCGATCGTCGTGCCACCGGTGCGCAGCTTGAGCCGGATGCCCGTCTGGGCGAGCTTATGCACCTGCTTCTCGGTGACGGTACGCACCGGGATCTCGAGGCTGGCGGTCGTGCTCGGACCAGCGAGGTCGCGCAGCCGGTCGATTGCCGTCTCGATCCGATGGGCACCGAGCGGCACCTCGACTACGACCACGTCCAGCACGTCCATCTCGCGTGCCGAGGCAAGCATGTCGCCGACAAAATCCAGCCCTTGCGGGACAATCAAGGTGACCCGGAGAAGGCCGAGGCGGCGCCGGGCCACGGCTTCGGCGAGCGCCGGAATCCGAGCAGCGGTGCAAACGAATGACCCGACCATGTCGCGGTACCACGCGCTGCGGTGCACGGCGTGACCCTGCAGGGCCTCGCCGAGCGGCGCGTCCTCGGGCGGGAACATCGCTGCGTCGTCCAGCAGGCCGGCGAACAGCTTGGGCAGCACGTCGTGGTTCATGTCACGAATCCCCGTCTCCCGTCCGGCCAGCCAACCACGACCAGGCGTAGGCACCATCGTCACTTGCCTGGCCGCCCTCGCCAAGTTCGAGTGGGCGGAATGTATCGACCATGACGGCGAGCTCGTCGAAGAAATGGATGCCGATGCTGCGTTCGTACGCACCCGGCTGCGGACCGTGCGAGTGGCCGCCCGGGTGCAGGGAGATCGAGCCCCGCCCGATACCCGAGCCCTTGCGCGCCTCGTAGTCGCCTCCGCAGTAGAACATCACCTCGTCGCTGTCGACGTTGGAGTGGTAGTAAGGGACCGGGATCGACAGCGGGTGGTAGTCGACTTTGCGCGGCACGAAGTTGCAGATGACGAAGTTGGCGCCCTCGAATACCTGGTGCGCAGGCGGCGGCTGATGTACCCGCCCGGTGATGGGCTCGAAGTCAGAGACGTTGAACGCGTAGGGGTACAGGCAGCCGTCCCAGCCGACTACGTCGAACGGATGCCGCGGCACGGTGTGGATCGACCCGGTGATGCCGTGCGGGCCGCGCCCGCGGTGCTTGACGAACACCTCGATGTCGTCCTCGTCGATCACGTCGGGTTCGCTGGGAGGACGCAGGTCCCGCTCGCAGTACGGGGCGTGCTCGAGCAGCTGGCCGAACTTCGACAGATACCGACGTGCTGGGGTGATGTGGCTGTTCGCCTCGATGCAGTACGTGCGTAGCGGCTGATCGCTCTCGGGCAGCCACCGGTGGGTCGTCGCCCGCGGCAAGATCACGTAGTCGCCGGGGCCAACTCGAAGCTGGCCGAACACCGTCTCGACCGTCGCCGCGCCGGATTCGACATAGATGCATTCGTCACCGATCGCGTTGCGATACAGCGGCGACGGCAGGCTGCTGACAGCGTAAGAGATACGCACGTCGTCGTTGCCGAGCACGAGCCGCCGACCGGTGACTGCGTCAGTCTTGTCCGGCGTACCGTCGTCGAACAGTCCGTGCAACTGCAGATGCCGCGGAAGTAGAGGGTGATTCGGCCTCGTCGCCTGGTCGGGCAGTTCCCACGGCCGGGCGTCACGGATCGCGGAGGGAATCTCACGGTGGTAGAGCAACGAAGAATCCGAAACGAAGCCCTCCTCGCCCATTAGCTCCTCGTAGTACAGCCGACCGTCCGGCGCGCGGTGCTGCGTGTGCCGCTTCGGTGGCACGCTGCCGTGCCGGCGGTAGTAGGCCATGGCGTCTCCCGTCCCGCGCCTACGAGGATGCTGTGCGTGCACGAACTTACGCCCGCCACCCGCACCCCGCCGAGCAGCGCGCGATAGGTTGCCCGCCATGGCAAGCGGGGCGAGCAGGCGAACGAAGGCGCCCGCGCCGCCTTTTCTCACCACTCTGTCAGAGGACGGCATCCTGTTCCGGATGCCGGACCGAACGCATGAAGCGCAAGACGTGCGGCTCTGGCTCGACCTGCGGCACGACCGTGAACCGGCCGCCATGAATCGTGTCGCCGCCGGGTGGGAACTGGACGTGGCCCGGCCACCGGTCCAGCGGTTGGAGTACCTGTATGTCGTGCGCTTCGCAGACGGCGCCGAGGTGATGGTCTGTGACTCCTCCAACCCGCAACGCACGCCGACGGCGTTCGGTGACCATTCGGTTCTGGAGTTCCCCGGTTATCGCGCGCCCGGTTGGCTGGACGAGACACCACCGCCCGGGTCATGCAGCGAGCTGGTGGTTAGGGCCCGTGGCCTCCGCGAGCCGCTGGCCGTGACGATCTGGTCTCCGGACCGAGCGGGCCGCCGCGCCGAGCTGCCGCTGCTCTTGCTACACGACGGGTCCGAGTTCGACCGGCTTGGTGCCGTCACCCGGTTCGCCGCGGCGATGGTCGCGGCCAAACGGCTGCCACCGTTCCGTCTGGCACTGGTCGGCCCGGGCGACCGGAATGAGTCCTACTCAGCTTCACTTGACTATGCGCGGGCGGTCAAGCACGTGCTGCTGCCTGCTATTCGCAACGCCGTGAGCATCTCCGAATCGGTGGCGATCGCCGGTGTAAGCCTCGGCGCGCTTGCTGCTCTGCATGCGGCGAGCACCGAGCCGGGAATCGCCAACGCGCTGTTCCTGCAGTCGGGCAGCTTCTTCCGGCGCGACCTCGATGCGCAGGAGACCTCGTTCGTCGGGTTCAGCGCGATTACTGCTTTCGTCGAACAGCTGGAGGCGGCGGTTCCCGTCGGCGAGCCCCTAGACATCGCCATGACCGCTGGGCTGGGGGAGGAGAACCTGGCCAACAATCGCGTGATGGCCGAGACGTTGGCGGCGCTCGGCCACCGGATCACGCTGACTGAGGTGCCCGATGCGCACACCTACGTCGGTTGGCGCGACGCCCTGGATCCACATCTGGTCGACCTGTTGGCGCAGGCATGGGAGCCCCGGGCTGGGGGAGGGTGACCGTGCGACGCGAGTGGCACGATCTGTACGCGCCGGCATTCGGCGCGGCCGGCACGGTCATCGCATACGGCCATTGGGGTCGTCCGGTGCTCGTGTTCCCGTCCGACCAGGGCCGCGCTGCGGATTTCGAAAACAACGGCATGGTCGACGCTGTGGCCCACCTCATCGAAGCGGGACGGGTGAAGCTGTACTGCGTCGATTCCTTCGACGTACAGACCTGGTCGCGGCTTGACCTGCCGTTGGAGCAGCGTGCGCAATATCACGGCGCATACGAGGCATGGCTGCTCGATCAGGTCGTCCCCTTCGTGTTCGCCGACTGCGGTGGCGACACCGAAATCATCACGACGGGCTGCAGTCTCGGCGCGTACCACGCGGTCAACCTCGCGCTCCGACGGCCGGACCTGTTCCCGCTCGCGATCGGGTTGTCAGGAAACTACGACCCCACGACTTGGTACGGGTGGGGTGAACGCGGCGACGCGACCTACTTCAACAACCCGTTCGACTATGTCGCCCACGCCGGCGGTGATCATTTGGACTGGCTGCGCTCGCGGGCCTCGGTGGTGCTCGTAGTCGGACAGGGCGCGTGGGAGACGCACCCGACCGGGGCGCTTCCCTCGACCCAGAAACTGGGCGCGCTGCTCCAAGAAAAGGGCATCCGTTGCGAGGTGGATCTGTGGGGTCATGACGTCGCCCACGACTGGCCCTGGTGGCAGCGTCAGCTCGCCCACCACTTGCCGCGGTTCTGCTGAAAGGGGACGCACGTGGACTCCGAGGTGCGCCACCTCGTCGGGCTGCTGCTCGGCACCGAGGACGACTGGCCGCGCGCGTTCGAGGCATTACTCGCGGTGGCAGGCCCGGTCCACGACGACCGCGGACGGCTGCATCGCTTCGACGTCGAACGGCTGACGATCGAGCCATTCTCGCTGCGCGCCAAGCCGCGCACCGAGCTGATCATCGACCGGCTGTCCTACTGGTACTACCACCCGCGCGAATGGCTGAAGAAGGTTGCGCTGATGGATGACGTCTATCTGCTCAATTCGCCGTTTACCTTCCAGGCCATGGAGAAGCACGCGGCATATTGCGCAATGATGCGGCTTGACTTGAAGGTGCCCGAGACCGTTCTGGTGCCATACAAGAATCCGATCGACCACACGAAATACGCCGACACCGCGATGCGCTACAACGAGCCGTTCGATCTGGACAAGATCGCCGCACAGGTCGGCTACCCGCTCTACATGAAGCCCTACGACGGCGGCGCGTGGCGGGGCGTGTCACGCATCGGCGACGTCGATGAACTACACCGGGCCTACGACGAGTCCGGCGAGATGTTGATGCACCTGCAAGCCAGCGTCGAAGGTTTCGATGTGTTCGCCCGCGCACTGTCGATCGGCGCCGAGACGATGGTCATGCGCTTCGACCCCGACGCCCCGATGCATAACCGTTACCGGGTGCAGCACGATTTCCTCGACCCAGGCACGGGTGCCGAGGTCGTCACCATCTCCAAGACGATCAACGCGTTTTTCCGGTGGGAGTTCAACTCCTGCGAGGTCCTCGTCAAGGACGGCCAGGTCTACCCGATCGATTACGCGAACGCCTGCCCCGATGTCGCGATCACCTCGCTGCACTATTACTTTCCATGGGCGATGCGCGCGCTGGTCAAATGGACCGTGTTCTGTCTTGTCACGGGCCGCCGGCCGCGCATCGATCAGGACACCAGGTCCTATTTCGAGATCGGTGACCGGCCTGATCTCGAATACAGTGAAAAGCTCGCTGCGTATCGCCGGCTCGCCGACACCTACTTCAACGCTGAGCGCTATCAGGAATTCTGTGCCGAACATCTCGCCGACATCGATGACCGGGTACTCGAGTGGATGACCGGTGCCGACTTTGAGCGGCTGCTGTTCGACACGGTCCGCACAACCTATCCGGCTCACGAGCACGACCGCTTCCTCGCGCACTTCCAAGGACTCGTCGATGTCTGGGTAGCGGACGAGACCAAGCGTCTGGCATCCACGACCTGACAACCCCGCACGGCACCTGGGCGAGTCAACCTCGCCGCTGGTCGGCAACGTAGGAGCGCTGAGCGGGCCCGGTATAGAGCTGGCGTGGCCGGCCGATGCGGGTTTCCGGGTCGTTGATCATCTCGTGCCACTGGGCGATCCAGCCGGGTAGGCGCCCGATCGCAAACAGCACCGTGAACATCTGGGTCGGAAAGCCCATCGCCCGATAGAGCAGCCCGGTGTAGAAGTCGACATTCGGGTAGAGCTTGCGCGACACGAAGTAGTCGTCGGAGAGGGCAACCGATTCCAGTTCGACGGCAATGTCGAGCAGGTCGTCGCGTTTGCCCAGAGCCGACAGCACCTCATCTGCCGCCTTTTTGATGATCGCCGCCCGCGGGTCATAGTTCTTGTAGACGCGGTGGCCGAATCCCATCAGCCGCACGCCGTCCTGCTTGTCCTTGACCTTGCGGACGAACGAGGCGACGTCACCTCCGTCCTGACGGATCGCGGCCAGCATCTCCAGCACCGCCGAATTCGCTCCGCCGTGCAACGGGCCAGACAAAGCGTGGATACCCGACGACACGGATGCAAACAGGTTCGCCTGCGCCGAGCCCACTAGGCGCACCGTCGAAGTGGAGCAGTTCTGCTCGTGGTCGGCATGCAGGATGAACAGCAGGTCCAGGGCACGTGCCGCGATCGGATCGGGAATGTAGGGCTCGGCCGGGAACCCGAATGTCATCCGCAAGAAGTTCTCGACCAGACCGAGAGAATTGTCGGGGTACAGGAACGGCTGGCCGATGGACTTCTTGTACGCGTACGCCGCGATGGTGGGCAGCTTGGCCAGTAGCCGGATCGTCGTCAGGTCGATGTCAGGATCGTCGGACGGTTCGCTCGGGCTCTGATAGAACGTGGATAGCGCGGAGACCGCGGACGAAAGCACCGGCATCGGGTGGGCATCGCGCGGGAAGCCGTCGAAGAAACGCTTCAGGTCCTCGTGCAGCATCGTGTGCCGGCGGATCCGATCGGTGAACGAATCGAGCTCGGCGGCGCTCGGCAGCTCACCGTAGATGAGGAGGTAGCTGACCTCGAGGAAGTTCGAGTGCTCGGCAAGTTCGTCGATCGGATAACCCCGGTAGCGCAAGATTCCGGCGTCACCATCGATGTAGGTGATTGCCGACGAGCACGCCCCGGTGTTGGCGAACCCGGGGTCGTAGGTGATCAGTCCGGTATGTGACAGGAGCCCGGAGATGTCCGCTCCGGGCGCACCTTCGGTCACTGGCCGGACGGTCAGCTCGACGTCTTTCGCGTCGGCGATCTGCAACCTCACGGACTCGGGTGGATGAACGGTCTGCGGCATTGTGTGCCCCTCTCGAACCAAGCGGTGAGCTGACGATACTGGCCGGTAACTCCAGGCGTGTCGGAGGTGGCTCTGGTGCCCGGCGGCAACCGCGGCCGGTGGCCTGACGCCGGGAGCTCAGTGACCCGCGCCGGACGTGGCAGCCGTTCGGTCGGTGGACTCGGAGAGGAGTTTTACGGTGGCCGAGTAGAGCTCGGCGGCGTGTTGGGCGGATGTCCCGATCGCGGTCAGCCCGAGTCGACCGTCGATGGCAAGGCAGGAAAGCATGTGGAGGACGACGCCGGTCTTGGTTTGCGGGGTGAACTGCAAGCCAGCGTCGGCGACGATTCGGATCACGTTGCTCGGCGGTCGTCCTCGCCACTTGGGGTGGATGAGATTGTCGGTGGACTCGTAGCAGCGAGACGATCCGTCGACGGTGATCCACTGTCCTGACTCGACGTCGTAGTGACCTGGAGCCAGATTGCGCAGCGCGGAGTACGGGTGGGTCGTGCCGCCCTTGCGGAGGTTGATTTCGAGGGCGAAGACATCCCACCGCCCGGTCGCCCGTCGTGCCGCGGCGAAGTCGACGCTGAAGCGGCCGAGCGCGCCCCGGCGGCCGAGGATCTGGCCGACTGCCCGCGCGTGTTGGCCGAGGTGCGCCGTGTACACAGAGTCAGCCGGAAAGCGGCAGCCGGTGTAGACCTGGCCCGTTGGGCCGCCGAGCACTTGCTCGTGCGTCGCTAACACGACTGGTTCGCCATCGGGCAGGATGTCGACCTGGGCGCTCGGGCTAGCGAAGGCCGCGCCAGCGACGAGTTCTTCGACGACACCGCCGGCCGCGAGATCAGTCAGATACCACGCCGGAAATGCCCCCACGATGGCTCGAACCTCTGCAGAGGTCGTCGCCTCGTCGAAACGGATCACCTGGTTGCCGTCCCCGGCGCCGCTGTCGTCTGTCTTGACCACTACCCCGGATGCGGCAGGACACCTGGACCTGATCTCGGCCACCGCGACCACCACGTCATCGATGGACCGCACGCCTTCACGGCCATAGGGCATCGGCACATTTGCCTCGGCGAACAACCTTCGGCCGGCACTCTTGTACCCGATTGGCCACAGATCCGGGGACGTGCCGTTGATCGGCACTCCAAGAAGGCGGGCCAGCTCGACCTCGTAAGTGGTGACGTTCCAGGGTTCGATGAACGCGGGACGCCCACGAAAGGATGCTCGTAACTCGGCGATGAGGTCCGGCCGGTCCAACAGCTTGGCGGCCACCGAGCGCGCAGTGCGGTCCGGCACCTCGAGCAGCCGAAAGCGCGCCTTCATACTGTCGCGGCGATCGGCCGGTACGAGCGACAAGTAGTAATCGAGCACCTCTCGTGACGCCGCCTGGCAACTGACGAAAACGATCTCGCAACTCTCGATTCGAGGCAGCATCAAGTGCGAGAGCAGGTATCGGTGCTCCAACGCCGGAATCCGCTCGGCGTAGTGCGAGAGCAGAGACTCGCCCACACTCAAGGACGGAAGGGCCACGAGCACATGGGGAACCGAGGAGCCGGGCGTGTTCGAGGCCAGGGCGGCGGCCAACTGCGATTGGAGCTGCGCGAAACTGACCATTTCGGACCCCCGCGCCGCCTGACAAACGAAGCGCCGATGCGGTTCAAGTCCAGCATCCCGCCGCGTTACGACCCGTGCAAGCGCCACAAGTGAGCGGTCGGCGCACCGGCCGGATGCCATCGACGCTCGATGACAGCCGATCAGGACGTCAGGTTCTGCAGCCGAACCTGCCCGCGGGCGACGAGCCGATCTTCGGCGTCGACGACCTGAACCTGCCACAACTGCTGGCTGCGGCCGCGGTGGATGGGAGTCGCGGTTGCCGTCAGTTCACCCGCTCGCACCGCCCGCAGGAAATCGGTCTGGTTCGACACCCCGACGACTCGGCCTCTGTCGGCGAACCAAATTCCCGCGCCGACGCTCGCGGCGGTCTCGATGGCGGCCGTGTAGACGCCGCCGTGGACGATGCCATCGGGTTGATAGAGATCGGGGGTGACCTGCCAGCGCAGCACCACCTCGTCTGCGGTCACGCTGTGGAAGGTGATGCCGAGGAGCTTGATCAGCCCGGTCTCGAACTGATCGGCCTCGATACGCAACCTGCTCCTCGATCTTCGAAGCTTGCAACCGTGGTGTCCGAGGGGGGACTTGAACCCCCACG
>JBDUCV010000051.1:0-17185 GCA_040003255.1 Actinomycetota bacterium | reverse complement strand
GCCGATAAGGCCGCATCGAGTACCACCTGTCAGTCCGGCGCCGCGCGGCAAAATCCCAGGTCAACATGACCAAAGTCGCTTCATCGCGCGCCTCCGCCCGGCGATAGGCGCTCAACGCGACGTCGGCCTCGGTGCCCTTATCGGGATGTGTCGTCTCGACGCCCGATATCATCTCGACGACGCGCTCATCGTCGTCAAAGGCGAAGCGCAGATGGCCTCCCGCGGCGATTCGATGAATGTCACGGGCGCGGTAAACGCTGCTCGCCTCGATGCCCGTCGCAGCGCTGCGAGCACTGCCGGCCCGGCCACCAGGATCGCGACGAAGTTCGTGATCGCCCGCCCGGTGTCCCACCCCAGAGATGTCGTGACGTCGAAGGCGAGATACCGAGCGAGGTTGCTGCCGACGCCGCTACCCGGCCGAAAGGCGATGCTGCTGCCCGGGTCGACCGCGAACGGCCAGAAGGACAGGTTCAGTAGAAATCCATACGCATAGCCGGCGATCGCGCCATAGCCCGCCAGCATCAGCACCTCGGCCCGGCCGCGGGATCGTGGCAACAGCCCTGCGCCCAGCCCTACCCACGCGCAGCCGAACATCTGGTACGGCATCCACGGACCCACCCCGGCGGTGACGAGCGCCGACGCGAACAGCGTCGTGCAGCCAAGCGAGAATCCGAAGCCCGGACCGAACACCCGGCTGGCCAGGATGAGCAGAAAAAACACCAGCTCGAATCCGGCCGTCCCGGCGCTAAGCGGCCGTAGTGCGGCACCGATCGCTGACAAGACACCGAGCATCGCAATCGCCTTGGCATTGATCCCGCCATCGGCGACCTCGGCGAACACCACGCCGAGGACGAGGACCAGCAGCGCCCCGAACAGCAACGGCGGGGTGGCCGATGTGGCGAGTCGTCCGGGCGCGATCAGGAGCGGCCAGAGGAATGCGCCGAGACCCACCATGCTGGCCAGCCCGATGGCGAGTCCCGACCTGGTGCGGACGCGGATCGCGACGTCGCGCCGGCTCATCGCGGCACCGGGTCGGCGAGCTTTGCTGCGACCTGGTCGACAGTGAGGTACGGCAGCGGGGAGAGAATCTTGGCAACTTGCGGGGCGAACGTCGGCGAGCTGATCACCGTCTGTGCCGTGGGACCATCCGCGATGACTGTGCCGTCCGCCATGATCACCACCCGGTCGGCTGCGGTGGCGACGAACTCGACGTCATGCGTGGCGATGACCACCGCTGTGCCGCGGGCGGCAAGTCCGGCGACGATGCCCGCCAGCGTGTGCTTGGCGCCGTAGTCCAGGCCCCGGGTGGGCTCGTCGAGCAGAATCACGGACGGCGCCGCGCGTAGCTGGATCGCCAGTACGAGGGCGAGTTGCTGGCCGGCCGACAGATCGCGTGGGTGGCGATCGCCCGGAACCCCCGGTGCGATCCGATCGAGCCGGGCCCGTGCTGGCTCGCCCTCGGTTGGCGCTTCGGTGTCGGCCTGCCCGCATTCGGCGTCCACGGTGTCCAGGAACAGCAGGTCGGTTGGCGTCTGCGGTACGAGTCCGACGAGCTCGCGAGCCCGGGCAGCGTTGGCGCGTCCCGGATCGTGGCCGCGGACGTCGACGGTGCCGCCCTGCCGTGGACCCGAGCCCTGCAACGCCCACAGCAGCGAGGACTTGCCGGCCCCGTTGCGGCCCATCAGTGCGACGACCTGCCCGTGCCGCAGGTCGAGGTCGACCGATGAGACCGCAGTGTGCTGTCCGTAGCGGACGACGACGCCGCGGGCGCGCAGTGCGACGCCACCGATGCTCGACGAGCGGGCCATCGGCGGCCGCCCGACGAGTCGTTCACCGAGCGAGGGAGCGGCCCGACGGGCGTCGCGCACGGACAACGGCAGCGGATTCCACCCGGCAAGTCGGCCGAGCTGCACCACCGGGGGAGCGACCGCCGAGGTTGCCAGCACTTCACCAGGCGTGCCGTACTCGGCGGTGCCGTCACCGGGCAGGTAGATCACCCGGTCGGCGTACTGCACGACGCGCTCCAGGCGGTGCTCGGCGAGCAGCACGGTCACCCCCAAGTCGTGCACCAGGCGGGTAATGGCGGCGAGCACCTCCTCGGCCGAACTCGGATCCAGCGAGGACGTCGGCTCGTCGAGCACCAGGACGCGCGGATGTGCCGTCAGCACCGAGCCGATCGCCACTCGCTGCTGCTGGCCGCCGGACAGCTCGGGCAGCGTCCGTCCGCGCAGCTCGGTGAGCCCGAGCAGGTCGAGGGTTTCCTCGACCCGCCGGCGCATCACGTCAGGCCGGACGCCGAGCTGCTCCATTCCATAGGCCAGCTCCTCCTCCACCGTGTCGGTGACGAAGCCAGCCAGCGGATCCTGCCCGACGACGCCCACGACGTCGGCCAGCTCGCGCGGCGGATGCGTCCGGGTGTCGCGACCGTCCACCCGGACGGCGCCGGCGAGCGTCCCACCGGTGAAGTGCGGCACCAGTCCGTTCACCGCCCCGAGCAGCGTCGACTTGCCGGATCCGGTGCGCCCGATCACCAGGCACAGCTCACCCTCGTCGATGCGCAGGCTGACGTCCTGCAGGGTGGGCGCAACCGCATCGGGATAGCTGATCGACACCCGGTCGAACTCGATCACGTCGGCACCGCGACGGCGGCCGACCGCATCGGTGGCGGCGCCGCGACGGCGGGAATCGCGGCGAGCAAGATGGCGAGCACCGGCAGCAGCGGAAGGGCGGGGTACGCCAGCGGATGCAGCGAGGGGTTGAACGCCGCACCGTCGACGCCCGGGGCACCGAGCACGACGATCGCCGCGACCAGGCCGGCCCCCGCGACGACCCATTCAGCGCCGCGCCACGGGTCGGGCCGGTAGCTGCTGCGGTGGACGCGCCGGCCGCCGAGAGCCAGTCCCGCGCAGCACAACGCGCCTCCGACGAGCAGCGCCGGCAAGCCGAGGGGCCGAGGAACGGTGGCGTCGAGCAGGCCGTACAGGCCCACGCACAGGCCTGCCAATCCGCCGATCAGTAGTCCGCCCGTCATCCGTCTGTCCCCCCGCGATGCGTCCGACCGCCGACCGTAGCCGCGCGAATCCATTGCGGCAGCTAGCCGCAGCGATCGATCCAGCGCGTCCTGCAGGACGGGCAAAGCAATGCTGCGCACGGCGTGCAGCTTCTTGCCGGTTCCGCCCCTTAACCGTCTCGCTCTGCGCACCCGCTGAACGCTCTCGACCAGCTGCGGGGCCACACTGATCGAGACCACGACGGCGACGCCGAGTTCGTACAGGGCGGGCGGCAGCAATCGCAGCGTCCGGCGTGGGTTGGCCAAGGCGTTTGCGCCCCCGATGCAGCACAGCAAGACACCCAGTCGCAGCCCGTCGTACGCCGCGGCAAGCGTGCCCTCGAGCGTGACCGAACCGCCGAGTTGTACCCCCGCCAGCCAGCTCGGCAGCGGTACCTGCGGCAGGGTGAAGAGCACATGATCGGACCGGTCTACCGCATTACCGAACACTGACCGGAACAGCACCCGGATCGCGATCACCACCAGCGCCATGCCGAGGTAGTACTTGAGCGCACGCGCCCACGGCGCGTCCGGTCGGCGCGCCGACACAACCAGGCCCACCACCGCGAGGATCAGCAGTAGCAGCAACGGATTCGTCGTCCGGCTGGCCGCTGTCGCCAGGCCCAATGCCCAGAGCCACCACGCCAAGGGGTGCACTGCTCGGGGCAGCCGCGCGTGGCTCATCGCAGCCGCCTTCGCCAAGCAACCAGGCCGCCCCCACCTCCGACAGCGAGCAGGATGGCCGCTGCGAGGAACATCGGCACCGGGGATCCTGCCGACGGCGGGCTGACGACGGCGGCCGGCGAAGCGTCGATCCCCGCCGATCCGCTCGTAGTACCCGAGTCGGAGGAAGTCGACGGCGACAGGCGCGCTGAGCTTGACGTTGCGACTGCTGGTGCCTTTCTCGTCGAGCGAGTCGGCGTCGAGGAGTCCGAATTCACGGTAATTCTCGCGGGGCTGCTCGCCGACGGCGTGCTGGGCGGCAGTGCCGGAGCTATCTGGACGGTCGTCCGTGCTGCCGTGGTCGGCGCGGGCTGTTGTGATGGCGAAGGCACAGGCGCTTCCGGACAGATTTGCGAGTACGACGTTTGGGGCGGTGGAGTGGCGCTCGTCGACCCGTTGACGTAGGACCATCCGTCGACGGTGCCTGGATCCAGGATCGAGGCTCCGGCGCCTAGGTTGCTGTACGCCCACCCGGCCCCGGTGTTGTGCCAGTACGACCAGTAATGCGTGCTGTCGGCCGTGGCGGATGCCGGAACACCGTTGATCGCGACGATGATGCCGTCGCGTCGGTATTGGACCGACGCGACGTCGTTGAGCGCCTCATCTCCGGTGATTCCCGAATGCCACGGCACGCAGTACGTGCCCTGTCCGACGATCACGACGCCGACTTGCGACGCAACGGCAGCCGCCTCAGCTGCTGGAACGGGTGCGAGCTGGGCGACCCAGCCAACCGCACCAGCGACGATCGCCACCCGGCAGGCTGCCCGGGTGGCGACCCGAATCACGAGGTGCTCCACCGGCCGATCGCCACGAGCGCCGAGCCCGCCACCACCGCAGCCAGACCGAGCAGACCGAGGGTGAGCACCATCCGGTCATCCCGACCGGTTGCCGCGAGTTGCGGCCGGCTCGCGATGCTTGACGTGGGCGCGGAGCCCGCTGGTGGCGCGCCGGCGCTGGTCGGTGTGCGCAGCGCTGATGGGGCGGTGATCGTTACGGCACTGGATGCACTGAGGCCGGACGAGCGGCCGATCATCTCGACCGTGTGCGCACCGGCACTGGCGGACCTTGGGAGGTTGAACGTGAGCGTGGCACCTCCGTCCGGCGCTACGGTCGCGCCGCCCACCGTGGTCGGACTCGAGTGCAGCACGACGTCGACAAGCTCTCCGGCGGCGAATCCGTACCCGGTGACGGTCAGCTTGCCGCCAGCCCCCACCGTCCCCGCAGTGAGGCGGGACGACGGAGCAAACATCGAAACGCCCGTCGCCGCACCGGTGGCGGAGACCTTCGCAAGGGAGCCGCCGTCGACGAGACCAGTCAGACCCTGTGCCGTCGCGCGCACCGACGGGGAAACGGCCGAGAGCGTTGTGGCGGTGAATGATCCGGCGAACGCGAGCGCAGCTGCGCCGGGGTGGCCGGCGGGCACCTGCTGGGATCGCAGCCACCCGCGAGTCTCGGCGACGTCCACGCCGTGCGGCGCCAACGCGGCGGCAGCCAAACCCGTGGTGTTGGTGTTTGCTGTGCCCTGGCTGACCCAATAGCCGCCAGCTTTGCGTTGTGACGAGAGCCAGCTGACCGCTCCGGTCAGCTCCTGGTTGTGCCCGCCAACCGCAGTCAAGGCGTCGATCGCGTACGCGGTGGCGTCAAGGTCAGACGGCCCGGTGCCGCAGGCAGTGACCAGTACGGTGAAGCCGCCATCGGCGCATTGCAGCGACAGGAAGTAGGCGAGTAGGGCTGCCGAGGGGCGGTGGGACATTGCCGCGCGAGCCTCGGCCAGCACAACCAAGGCGGCGGACACGCTTGAGTAGATGTTTCGCGGTGCGCCTGCGGCAGCGCACGGTTGCTCGGTCGCGGTCGCAGCGGTGCACTCGTCGGCCTTCAGGGCTTCGAGCAGGTTGTGGCCACCGAACGAGGTTGGGTCCGCTCCTGCGACGATCGCAGCGAGCGCCACCTTTCCGATTGCGCCGTCATAGGGACCGCCCTGGGACTTGCTCAGGTCCGCGTACCCGTCGAGGTTTGATTCGAGGTAGTTCAGTGCGACGGCGATCTTGCTCTTGCCGGCGTGGGCGGCAGCGAGACCGAAGATCGCATCGGCGTTGACCCCGTAGTCGGCGAAGTAGCTGGACCCGTACTTCGCATCGAAGTGGTCGCCGTCTGGGGCCGGCAGGTGGGAGGGATCAGCGAACTGGGTCGTGAGCCAGCCGGCTGCGGCCTGAACGGGATCTTGGGTGACGGCCGCTGGCGTCGCGGTTGCGGTGGCGGACGGCAGCAAAGCTGTGATTGTCGCCACTGCGACCAGGAGAGTGATTCGAGCGCGCACGGAGTTGCCTTTCGCAAGCGTGTGCGTCGCGAAGCCACGCGAACGCGCACCGCTCGCGCGGCAGGCACTCGATGCGACCCCGCGCCGTAGACCACGACGGCGTGTGTTCGAGGTGCGGCGGGTGCAGGTGTTCCGACTCGTTCCCTTACGGGAACCCACGGTTGCGGGTCAGTGCCGGTTTCGGACCGGCTTCCCCTGTACACGCCGTTTGGTGCGATCAGCATCCGACCACTCAGTAGCCGATCCGTCAAGTCACGCGTCGCTGTCGCCGTCGCTGCCGGAATGCCAGCGCCACCCCGGCGGCCGACGCGAACGCGGCGGCCACCGTGCCGTGGTGCTGCGACGCCCACACTTGCGGGTCGTTCTTGTGCGAGGTGGCATCGAACACGCCGTGTGCGCCGAAGTCTCTGCCTTCGACGCCATCGGCCGGCTGCCACAAGTTGACGGGCGCTGCCGGATCACGGGGTTTGTCGGTCTGTTGCGAGGAGAAGCCGGTTTTGGCGAGATAGCGATCCAACAATCCGGGCACGACCGCATTGGCCAGCAGTGTCGCCACGGTGCTGGATCCGACCCAGTACTCGCGCCGGCGGGGATGATCGGCGGCGTAGAGGATCGCCCCCGCCGCCAATTCCGGCTGGTAGATCGGCGGCACTGGCTGCGCGTGGCGGGGGAGCCGGGACAAGACCCAGGAGAACTGCGGCGTGTTGACCGCGGGCATCTGCACCATCGTGACGCGCACCTTGCTGCCGTCGTGCAACAGCTCGCAGCGCAGGGATTCGTGAAATCCCTTGATGGCGTGCTTTGCGCCGCAGTACGCACTCTGCAAGGGGATGCCCCGGTAGGCGAGCGCCGAACCGACCTGAACGATCGTGCCGCGGTCGCGCGGCCGCATGTACTTCAGCGCCGCCATCGTCGAATACACGTAACCCAGGTAGCTCACCTCGGTGACGCGCCGGAATTCCTCCGGCTCGATCTGCTCGAATGGTGCGAAGACGGAGGTGAACGCGACGTTGACCCAAGTGTCAATGGGGCCGAGCTCGTCTTCGATTCGTGCCGCGGCGGCGAACACCGCCGCTGAGTCAGCGACATCGAGGGCAATGCTCAACGCGGTGCCGCCCGCCTGCTCGACCTCACCGGCTGCGGCTCGTAAGCCGGTGTCGCCACGGGCCAGCAACGCCACTGAGGCGCCGCGGGAGGCGAAGGCCCGGGCGGTTGCCCGACCGATCCCGCCGCTGGCGCCGGTGACCACGACGGTTTGCTTGTCAGCCATTGACCCAGTTTGCCGCAACTGTTGCATTGCCCCTTGTGCAGGGTCTACCGGGCGGTACCCGACTCGGAATGTCTCCTGGAAACCGAGCAGTGGGGTCGCTTGGCAAGCGACGGACGTGATCGGTGAGTCCGGCGCTGAGCCGCGGCTCGGTTGTCTGGGTGAATGTAGATCCGACGCGGGGGCGCGAGCAGCGCGGGCCGATAACGGTGGCGCCTTGCTGTGCCGAGCTAGATGTCGTAATAGAGCGCGAACTCGTGGGGATGTGGTCGCAGTCGGATCGCGTCAACTTCGTTGAGCCGCTTGTAGTCCAGCCAGGTCTCGATCAGGTCCGGCGTGAAGACGCCACCTTCGAGCAGGTACTCGTGATCGGTCTCTAGCGCATCGAGTACTGCATCCAGCGACGCCGGCACCTGGGCGACGGACTTGGCCTCGTCTGGCGGCAGTTCGTAGAGGTCCTTGTCGATCGGCGTCGGCGGTTCGATCTTGTTGCGGATGCCATCCAGGCCAGCGAGCAGCATGGCGGAGAACGCGAGGTAGGGGTTGCACGAGGGGTCGGGCACTCGGAACTCGACCCGCTTGGCCTTCGGGTTATTGCCGGTGATCGGGATCCGGCAGCATGCCGAGCGGTTGCGCTGGGAGTAGACGAGGTTGATCGGCGCCTCGTAGCCGGGGACCAGTCGGTGGTAGGAGTTCGTCGTCGGGTTGGTGAACGCCAGCAAGGACGGCGCGTGGGCCAGCAGTCCGCCGATGTAGTACCGGGCGGTGTCTGACAGCCCGGCGTACCCGACCTCGTCGTAGAACAGCGGTTCGCCACCGAGCCACAACGATTGGTGGGTGTGCATGCCCGACCCGTTGTCCTGGAACAGCGGCTTGGGCATGAAGGTGACTGTCTTGCCGTGCTGCCACGCGACGTTCTTGACGATGTACTTGAACAACATCACCTGGTCGGCCGCGGCAAGCAGGGTGTTGAACTTGTAGTTGATCTCGGCCTGACCGGCGGTGCCGACCTCGTGGTGCGCGCGTTCTACTTCGAAGCCGGCGTTGCCGAGGGCCGTCGACATCGCGTCACGCAGGTCGCCGTAGTGGTCATACGGAGCCACTGGGAAGTAGCCGCCCTTGTGCCGCACCTTGTAGCCAAGGTTGCCGCCGTCTTCTTCCCGGCCGCTGTTCCAGGCACCGGACTCGGAGTCGACGTGGTAGTAGCTCTCGTGGGCGTTCGTGTCGAAGCGCACCGAGTCGAAGATGTAGAACTCGGCCTCTGGACCGAAGTAGGCGGCGTCCGCGATGCCCGAGGACTTCAGGTAGTCCTCGGCCTTCTTGGCGACGTTGCGCGGATCGCGGCTGTACGCCTCGCGGGTCAACGGATCGTGGATGAAGAAATTGATGTTCAGCGTCTTCTGTTTCCGGAACGGGTCGACGATGGCTGAGCTGGCGTCGGGCAGCAGCAGCATGTCGGATTCGTGGATCTGCTGGAATCCGCGAATCGACGACCCGTCGAACGCCACTCCGTCGGAGAAGAAAGACTCGGTGAAGGAGGTGGCGGGCACGGTGAAGTGCTGCATGATCCCGGGCAGGTCGCAGAAGCGAACGTCGACGTACTGGACGTCGTTGTCCTTGAGAAATGCAAGGACATCCTCAGAGCTGGTGAACATCCGTCCTCCGGGTGCGATGTGGGTGACTGGCACGCTATGAACGAGGGGTTGCTGGTCGGTGTCCTGGTTGTTTCGCAGACGTTACGCGGGGACGGGCGCGGCTCCGATTCCGCGCATCCTCGCGACTACGAGCTACCTCGTCCGGCGTATTCCCGGCCAGGTAGCCGATTGGAGTATTGAGGCTCCGACAATGGCAGGAATCGTCCGATCGCGGCCAGTTCCCGCGTCGTAGGCCTCTGCGTCCCAGGCGCCATAAGGCTGCTCGAGTTCGACACCGGGCCAGGTGGTGACGTACATGGTGGACGGGTCGTCTCGGCGAGGTCGCACACCTGTAGCCCAGCAGAATGCGCCGGCGGCGAGCGCCAGCGTCGCCAACAAGGCCACGAGCATGGTCACCTCCACACCGCTGGTTTCGACCATTACAGTCCCGAACCGGGCGCCGGACCGTAACGAATTGAAACCAATCCCGCTGCCTGGCAGCAGCGCTCGCGGGCAGCAGCCGAATCAGGCCCGGACGACGGCGGTGTCGGTAAACCGGTCGTGGAGCCCGCGCGCGTCGCGATCCCAGATCATCGCGGGAATCAGCAGCCCGAGAAGCACCGTCCGGACGATCGCCGGAAGCGGGGTGATCGCCGCGTCGCGGTCGACCCTGATCACCCGCAGGCCGACGAGATACATGCCTACCGTCCGCCCGGCGACGAGGAGCCCGACGATGTAGTCGACGGCGAACGGGATCAGGCTCCAGGTGCCCGGGAATCGCGACGCGGTATCGGTGTGGTCCCCGAAGATCATGACGAAGCCGCCGGCAACCAGAGCGGAGGCGACGCAGTCGACCAGGAATGCACCCGCTCGAGCACCCGCGGACGCGATGGAGCCGCGACCTTCGGACGGCAGGCCGAGTCGTTGACCGCGATAGGTGGCCGGCCCCGTCACGACCGGCGACGGACGCTGCGCTGGACGTTGCGCACCTTTGCACCAGCGGGCATCGGCCCCTGCGGCAGCGGCGGGCGGGGACCGCCGAGTGCCTGCAACCTCTTGTCGAGTGCGTCGACCTGCTGCTTGGACAAGTTGCGCGGCAGTTTCAGCAGCCGCGCGTTCAGCTTGCGCAGCGGGACGCTGCCGTCGTCGGGGCCGACGATCAGGTCGTAGATCGGCGCGTCGCCAGCGATGCGGACGACCCGCTTCTTCTCTTGGGCGATTAGTCCGCGTACGCGTTGCGGCGAGCCCTCACCGACCAGCACCACACCGGGCCGACCGATAACCCGGTGGACAGCGTCGAGCTGCGCCGTGCCGACCACAGCTTGAGTGGTACGCCAATCGCCGCGGATCTGGTTCTGCAGCATCCAGCCGGCGGCGCCCGGCTGACCTTCGGACTGAGCGAACATCGCACGTTGGGCCCGCCGGCTGAAGATCAGCATCGCGGTGATCAGCCCGGCGGCCACGGCCGCTGGAATCGGCAGGAACGGCGAGCCGAGAACCAGAAACAGAACCAGGTAAATCACGGTGGCTGCCAGCACGCCGAAGATGATCAGGTAGGGCAGGAACCTCGGGTCGTTCTGCCGGGTGAGGATGAATGCCTGCCGCACATTGCGCCAGGTCTCCCTACGCGCGACCCGGCGTTGTCCCCGTGCAGCCTTCTTCTCGGCCCGGGTGAGCTTGACTGGTTTCGAGGGCTTCGCAGATCGGGCCATGGCGTCAAGGATAGGACCCCGCCAGTAGCTCTCTTGCCGCTCAGACGCGAGCGGCGATCGCCTGCTGGTAAAGCCGTCCGGCGCGGTAGGACGAGCGCACCAGTGGGCCGCTCATTACGCCAGCGAAGCCGATCAGCTCGGCCTCCTCGCGCAGCTCGACGAACTCCTCGGGCTTGACCCAGCGCTCCACTGGGTGGTGGCGCGAGCTGGGCCGCAAGTACTGGGTGATGGTGATCAGCTCGCAACCGGAGTCGTGCAGATCACACAGCGCAACGGAGATCTCCGCCCGCGTCTCGCCCATGCCTAGGATCAGGTTCGATTTGGTGACCAGCCCTGCCGCTCGCGCCTGGCTGATCACGGCCAAAGAACGGTCGTAGCGAAATGCCGGCCGGATCCGCTTGAAGATCCGCGGCACGGTCTCGACGTTGTGTGCGAGCACCTCCGGGGCACTCGCGAACACCTCGGCCAGCTGCTCGGGGACGGCGTTGAAATCGGGGATCAGCAGCTCGACGCCGGTGCCCTCGTTGAGCGCGTGGATCTGGCGAACGGTCTCGGCGTAGAGCCACGCTCCGCCGTCCGGGAGGTCATCGCGAGCCACCCCGGTCACCGTCGCGTAGCGCAGCTGCATGGTTCGGACGCTCTCGGCGACCCGGCGTGGCTCGTCGCGATCGAGCTCGGACGGCCTGCCGGTGTCGATCTGGCAGAAATCGCAGCGCCGGGTGCACTGGTCGCCACCGATCAGGAAGGTGGCCTCTCGGTCTTCCCAGCATTCGTAGATGTTGGGGCAACCAGCGGCCTGGCAGACGGTGTGCAGTCCCTGCGCGTCGACCAGCCCGCGCAGCTCCGTGTACTGCGGGCCCATCTTGGCGCGGGTCTTGATCCAGGACGGCTTTCGTTCGATCGGCGTCTCGGCGTTGCGCGCCTCGATCCGCAGCAGTCGACGGCCTTCGGCCGGTGCGAGAGTCACGCGGTCGACCCTACGTGGACGGGCGCGTCGACCAGGACGGTGAGGTGCGCTTCGACGACGGGCAGCACCTCGGGCACCGTGACATCGCGACCGAGTTCACGGCTCAACGACGTCACGCCCGCGTCCGCGATGCCGCACGGCACGATCCGGTCGAACCAGGTCAGGTCAGGGTCGCAATTGAGAGCGAACCCGTGGAGCGTGACGCCGCGGGCGACTCGGATCCCGATCGCGGCCACCTTGCGCGCTGGCTGGTGATCGTCGGCTGCCAGCCACACGCCGCTGCGGCCGGCGACCTGACGGCCCTGCACACCGAACTCGGCGCACACCGCGATCAGCATCTGCTCGATCCGTCGCACATAGGCAACCACATCTACCGGGTCAGGCAGCCGGATGATCGGGTATCCGACGAGCTGTCCAGGGCCGTGCCAGGTGATCTTGCCGCCCCGGTCGACGTCGATGACCGCGGTCCCGTCGATCGGGCGTTCATGCGGCAGCGTGCGGCGACCCGCTGTGTATACGGGCGGGTGCTCAAGCAGCAACACGGTGTCGGCTGCCAAGCCGTCGGCCCGGCCCTCGTGCAGATTGCGTTGCGTCTGCCAGGCCTCGTGGTAGCCGACTCGTCCGGCCCGGATCACCTGCAGCGTGCTCACCACAGCCAGGCTACCCATCGGGCCGGGCCTCGCCGCACAGGCCGCCGGCTATCGGGCGGTTAGCAGCCTGGCATCGAGCCGGGTTTCGACGGCTCGCCCGCCGGCGTCCCGGTCGACCCGGTAGGCGGCCTTGCCGTCGATCTCGCTCACCACCTCGGTGAGCTCCGTGCCCCGATACAGCAGCCCCACCCCGTCGTCAGTCGCGTAACCCGGCGGCAGCGTGCCATCGGCGATCGCCGAGTGGAACAACGGGCGGCGCTGCTCCTCCGAGTCGTAGTGCACCCCGTTGGAGTACGGCAGCAGCGCCAAACCGTTGGTGATTACCCGCAGATCCGGCCCGAACGAATCGGTTGGGCCGCCGACATGCCAGCAGATCGACCCCGCCGAGACACCGGTGAGCACGACGCCCGCCTGCCAGGCGCCTCGCAGCACATCGCCCAGTCCGTGCAGTTGCCACATCGCGAGCAGCCCGGCCACGCTGCCGCCGAAGACCCAGATGACGTCCTGGGCAAGCAGATGCGCGCGAATGTCGTCCACGTTCGGCATGGTGAATAGCGCCAGATGCGATGCCGCGAGTCCGCGGACCTGCGCCGCCTCGTAGTAGGCGCTGACCAGGGACCGGTCGTCGCCTGCCGCAGTGGCGAGGAAGCATACTTTCGGCGCGTGACCGTCGACGCCGGCCAGCTCGATGGCGTAGTCGGTGAGCGGGCCGACCTCCCAGCGGATGCGCCGTCCCGGCACGATGCCGCCCGATGTCGCAAGGATGGTCGGTGCGTCAGCGCTCACGACGCGCGAGGCTACCGGTCGCTGGGCAGGTCGCTGAAATCCAGGAGCTGCGCTGTCTCGAACGGTCGGCGTTCGACCCGGCGAGCGGGCCTGTGGATGACGGGCGGCGGCACGGACCGCCAAGCGCCTAGTGTCGCGCGCCATGGCCGCACGATGGAAGCTGCCCGGATACGTGGTCGAGGATCTGCTGGGATTCGGTGGCACGGGCGACGTCTGGCGGGCCCACGTCAGCGCGTCCGGTGAGCCGGTTGCGCTCAAACGCATACCCGTGTCGCGTCCGGGGGATGTGCAAGCGGCGCGGTCCGAGGCCGCTTTGCTCTCGACACTCGACCACCCGCACTTGATGCGTCTGCACGAACTGGTGCCGACGGCCGATGCGGTGGTGCTGGTCCTGGACCTGGCCGCGGGTGGGTCGCTGGCTGATCTGCTGACGCAGCGTGGCCGGCTCACCCCCGGGGAGGTCGTGACTGCGCTGGCGCCGATCGGTGCCGCCCTGGCCTATGCCCACCACGAGGGTGTCGTGCACGGCGACGTCACGCCGGGCAACGTGTTGTTCACCGACTCGGGCCTGCCTTTGCTGGCCGACTTGGGCGTGGCCCGGATCGTCGGTGATTCGGCGCCCGTCCGAAGCACGCCCGCCTACATCGATCCGGCGGTTGCCGCCGGCAGCGCCCCGGGCGCGGCCAGCGACGTGTTCATGCTGGCCGCCGTCGCGTTGCACGCCGTGACCGGCAGCGGGCTGTGGCCGTCTGGGGAGCACGCTGACGTGGTCGCGGCAGCGGCACGCGCCGATCTAGCCGACCTGCCGCAACGGCTGGCTGGACTGCCGACCGAACTGGCGGCTGTGCTCGCGCGGGCGCTCGTGGTCGAACCGCATCGGCGCTGCAGTGCCGCGGAGTTCGCCTTGGATCTGCGCCACAGCGCCGAGCCGGTGCCGATTGACCTAGCGGCAGGTCGGGCGCGCCCCGGCGTGCCGGTCAGCCCGGACCGAGGCGACCCGGACGGCACTCCGGTCGGTCACCTCGACGAACGGTCCGAAGGCGTCGACGAACCTGGCCGCCCAGCCTTCGAACGTCCTGGCATTGCTGCGTTCGATCCGTCCCGAAACCAACTCACCCACGGCGTGCGTGCCGCACTGCGCCCGACGTTGCCGGCACGCGGCCGCCGATGGCGCAATGCGCTGCCGCCTCGTCGGGCGTCCGCGGCGGCGGCCGTCGTACTGGCCGGTGCGATGCTGCTGGGTTGGCAACTGAGCCGTGCTGGCTCTGATAACCAGCCGGCGGGAGCGCTCCGTCCCGCTGGCCGCTCCGCGGCGCCGATGCCGGCACGGCCGGCGCCTTCGGCGCCGTCCCCGACGGTGGCGACGTCCACCGACGCCCAGGTGGCCGGAGCACTCATCGCGCTGGACGAGCTGCGTGAACGGGCGTTCGGTCGCAACGAGCCGGCTCTGCTCGCTCAGGTGTACCTACCAGGCCCCTTGCTGGTGCAGGACATCTCGCTGCTGGCCCGGGCGGTGCCGGCCGGTTGCTCGCTCGTCGGGGTGCATACGACCTACGCCGGCGTCCGGGCTTCGCCCGGCAGCGGTGGACGGATCGTGGTAACCACGAGCGCCACGTTGGCACCGTCCACCCTCGTCTGCGGCGGAGTTCGTAGCGGTTCGGGCGCTGCGGCGGGGCCCGCACGGCTCCGCATCGAGCTCGCCCGCAACGGCGAGGGGTACCGCATTGCCAGCCAGCGCCGGATGTAGTCCGGCACCGCCCATCACGTCCGCACGTCGCGCAGGTGCCGCATGTCACGTCAGCGCGTCGCGCAGCGCGGCCTCCAGCGTTTGGTCAGCGAACTCGAATCCAGCTCCGGCCAGCTTCGCCGGAACCGCCCGCTGGCCAGTCAGGATGTCTTCGGCGAACTCGCCGAGCACTGCCCGGAGCGCGAACCCCGGCGCCGGCACGATCGCCGGGCGGTGGATCAACCGGGCCACCGTGGCGATGAACTCGGCGTTGCGCACCGGCTCGGGCCCGGTCAGGTTCACCGGCCCGGAAACGTCCGGCGAGTCGAGCAGGAAGCGGATCGCGGCGATCTCGTCGCGCATCGAAATCCACGGGCAATACTGGCGCCCGCTGCCGAGTCGGCCGCCCAGACCGAGCCAGACGATGGGTTTGAGCCGGGTCAGCAAGCCGCCGTTGGCCGAGAGCAACAGTCCGGTACGCAGATTCACCACCCGCACCCCGGCTTGTTGGGCCGGGGCGCTGGCTGCCTCCCAATCCACACACAGCCGGGCGAGAAAGCTGTCACCCGCCGGAGTGGACTCGTCAACGATCCGGTCGCCCGCGTCGCCGTAGTACCCGACGGCCGAGCCGGCAAGAAACGTGCGTGGGCCGTTGTGCGCCGAGGCGAGGGCATCTGCGAGTGTCTTACTGGTGCCGATCCGACTGGCGCGAAGCGCTTGTTTGTAACTGTTGGTCCAACGCTTGTCGCCCACCCCGGCGCCCGACAGACACACGGCGGCATCGATCCCGTCGAGTACGGACGGGTCGAGCTCGCCGCGTTCGGGGTGCCACTCGACCTCAGAAGGCTGCGATGGTGCGCGCCGAACGAGTTTGCGCACCATATGGCCGTCGCCGATCAACGACTCGGACAGCGCCGTCCCGATCAGCCCGGATCCGCCGGCCAGCAGGACCTTCATCCTCACGTCACCGAGAGGCCGAGCGCGCGCTCGAACCTGCCTGCTTCAAGGCGGTCCTTGACCGTGACGAGGAATCGCGCGGCGTCGGCGCCGTCGACGATGCGGTGGTCGTAGGACAGCGCCAGATAGACCATCGATCGGACGGCGATCGTCTCGCCGAGATTCTCATCGCTGACCACGACGGGACGCTTGACGACGATGCCGGTGCCGAGGATGGCGACCTGTGGCTGGTTGATGATCGGCGTGTCGAACAGAGCACCGCGGCTGCCGGTGTTGGTCAGCGTGAACGTGCCGCCGCCGAGCTCGTCTGGGCTGATCTTGTTGCCCCTGGTGCGGTCGGCGAGGTCGGCGATCTTGCGGGCGATGCCGCCGAGGTTGAGGTCGCCCGCGTTGTGGATGACCGGGACAGTGAGCCCGGCCTCCGTGTCTACGGCAATGCCGAGGTGCTCGGCGTCGTGGTATGTGACCGTGCCTTCGTCGGTGTCGATCGAGGCGTTCAGCACCGGATGCACCTTGAGCGCTTCGACCGTGGCTGCGGCGAAGAACGGCAGGTAGGACAGCTTGACGCCCTCGCGCGCTTCGAAGGCCGCCTTCGCCTGGGCGCGCAGCCGTGCGATGCGCGTGACGTCAACCTCGACGACGGTGGTGAGCTGGGCCGAGACCTGCAGTGACTCGACCATCCGAGCGGCGATCAGCTGCCGGCGGCGGGACAACTTCTCGACCCGGCCGCGCTGCGCGGGCGCAGCGGCCGGTACCGGCTGGGCCATGGTCGGTGCGCTCGGAGCCGACGCAGGCTGGGCCATGGTCGGTGCGGCGGAAGCCGGAGCTCTGCTCGGTGCCGGAGCGGCCGCGGGAGCACGGGCAGCAGCGGGCGCAGCGGCGGCAGCCGGAGCAGCGGCAGCTGGCTGCTCCGATGCCGGGCCCTGCGTCGCCGCCGGGGTGGACCCTGCGCTGTCGGCTGCGGCCAGCACGTCGGACTTGCGGATCCGCCCACCCACCCCGGTGCCCTGGACGCTCGACAGGTCGACGCCGTGCTCGGTGGCCAGCTTGCGGACTAGCGGCGTCACATACGCGCCGGCGATGTCGTCGTCTTCATCGGCCGACGGCGTGGCTGGCTGGGCCGACGGCGCGGCTGGCGGCGCGGTTTGCTGGGGCGGCGGCGGGGTGGCCGCCGGAGCTGGGGCTGGGGCTGGGGCAGGGGCTGGGGCAGGGGCAGGGGGCGCCTCCGGCGCGGGTTCGGACTCGGGCGGCGCCTCGGCCTGCCGCACCTCGGCAGCCTGCACCGGCGCTTCCTGCTGGCCGTCCTCGCCAGCGTCGGTGTCGCGGGAGGTCTCGGCTTCGCCGCCAGCGTCGGTGTCGCGGGAGGTCTCGGCTTCGCCGCCAGCGTCGGTGTCGCG
>JBDUCV010000050.1:0-17702 GCA_040003255.1 Actinomycetota bacterium | reverse complement strand
CAGGTGGTACCCCTATCCGTTCGTCGACGTCACCACCCATGGATACGGGCGGGTGGCCATCAACTGCGTGCTGGTGTGCCTGGTCTACCTGCTGGTCAGCGCGCTGTTCGCCTTCGGCGACCGCAAGCTACCGGCAACCGACTCGCGGGGCTAGCACCCCTCGAACTCAGCAATATCGCCCTGCCGCACGCACGGACTATGCCGCATGGGGCGCGCGGTCGTGCAGCCACGCCGAGGAAGTTAGGGTGCCAAACTTGGACGACGTCGTGGCCGTCGAGGTCGAGTTCGAAGATGGCGCCCTCCGCTACTTCTTGACCTGGGGCCGGATCCAGGAACGAGTTGATCCACAGCCATCGCCCGCCCTTGTACTTCGGCACTCGAAATCGTTCTCGCTGGGAGCTCGACCAGTCCGAGCTCGACTCTGCTCGTCGATCTGTGAGGCGGCGGACTCGCCCAGCGCGCCGTACTCTACGAATGCTTCCTACTGTTCAGCTCGAAAGCGATCCCATTCGGCGACGGCTACGAGCAGTGGCGTGCCGAGCGGTCAGAGGCCATGGAACCTGGTCGTGAGGTCAGCTATTGCGGAAAGCCTGAACCGATCGGACGGCCAACCTCGCCCAGGTGCTCGACCCCGTTACGTGCTCACGTGGCGGTCGGTATTGCACTTATATTGCACGAGGCACCCACATGATCTTGGGAAAAGATGCATCCGGCCCAGCGTTCGCGGGCCATCCACGCTTGTGGGCGATACTGGGATCGAACCAGTGACCCCTGCCGTGTGAAGGCAGTGCTCTCCCGCTGAGCTAATCGCCCTTCGCCGGCGACGGAAGCCGGGCGAAGCGACGCCAGACTACATCGCGAAGCGCGGCCGCCCGGCATCAGAAGCGACCGATCACCCACCAGGTTGCCAACGCCCCGCCGACGAGCAGGACGAGGCCTGCAGCGGCGATAGCGCTCTGCACGAACCGCGGCTGGCGCATCGCCCAGTCGGTCCAACGGTGCACGTGTCGCCGGGCGTAACGGAGCAACCGCTCGGCCCATTTGAACTCGGTAGACCACACGCCGAGGCCGACGAAGATGATCAGCCATCCTGGCCCGGGCAACGGAAGCAGGATCACGCCGACCACGACGATGACCAACCCCAGCAGCGCGATGCAGATCCGCCAAGCCAGCCCGCCGCCGGGCAGCCGTCGCGCGCGCTCCCGGATGACGTGCAACGCCCGGAACCGCCGGCGGCGAACGTCGCCTGTTTCGGCAGCAGGATCCGCGGCGATGCTCTGCGGGCCTTTCGCTGTCATCACCGCAGGCTACGACGAGGTCAGACAGCCCGCTGGTAGTGGGCTGAGGCTATGCGGCCACGAGCTGAGCCTCGGCGATTTGGCTCTCTTGGCGGGTCCGGTGGCGCGGGATCGCGAATGCAGCCGCTGCGCCCAGTGCCACCACGCCGGCGCCGACGAGAATCGCCGGGTTCATGCCGTCGACGAATGTCTGTCCGCTCCGGTATCCGCCGATCCGTGCGAAGACCGATGCCAACACGGCGACGCCGAATACGCCGCCGAGTTCACGGATCGCGTTGTTCGCGCCCGACGCCTGGCCCTCCTCTGCGGGCCGTACCGCCGAGAGCACCACGTTCGCGACCGGCGCGAAGAAGAGTCCCATGCCAACACCGGCCAGGACGAACGGGCCTACGAATTCGGCATAGGGGGTGGTCGGCGTCGAGATGAGTCCTATCCATGCCAGCCCGGCGGCCTGCAACGAAAGCCCGACACCGATCAGCGTCTTGCCGCCAATCTTGTCCGACAGCGCACCCGCGAGCGGCGCGACGAACATGGGCGCAATAGTCCAAGGCAGGATGCGCAGGCCGGAGCCCAGCGGCGAATATCCTTGCACCGTCTGGAAGAACTGCGAGAGCAGGAAGACCGAGCCGAACATCCCGAAGAACATGAACATCGACGCTGCGTTCGCGAGCGTGAACGTGGCATTGCGGAAGAACCGCATAGGCAGCATCGGGTTATCGGCCCGCAGTTCCCATGTCACGAACGCAGCGAGCAGAACAACTCCCGCGGTCAGCGCACCGAGGATCTCCGCGCTCGCCCAGCCCTGCGCGTTGCCACGCACAAGTCCCCACACGATGCCGAACAGGCCTGCGCTGGAGAGGCCGAGCCCAAGAAGGTCGAGCTTGCCGGCCGGGCCATGGCTCTCGGCCAGGCGGGACAACCCGAGCGGTACTAGGACGACCCCGATCGGCACGTTCAGCCAGAAGATCCACTGCCAAGAGATCCCTTGCACGATGGCGCCGCCTACCACCGGTCCGAGGGCGACTGCCAGCCCGCTGATCCCGCCCCATGCGCCCAGCGCGAGGCCCCGCTTGTCGGCGGGCACCGCAGCACTGAGGATGGTGAGGGTCAGCGGCATGACGATTGCGCCGCCGAGTCCCTGTACCGCCCGGGCAAGGTTGAGTAGCTCGATCGACGGTGCCAGAGCCGCCGCGACCGAGCCCGCGGTGAAGACCCCGACACCGAGCGAAAACAGCCGACGGCGGCCAAAGCGATCGCCGAGCGCCGCGCCGGTCAGAAGCAGCACGGCGAAGGTGAGCGTGTAGGCGTTCACCGTCCACTCCAAGCTTTCGAGTGACGCGCCGAGATCCTGCCGGATCACCGGAATCGCGGTCGTGACGACGAGATTGTCGAGAGTGACCATGAACAGCGCGACGGACGTGATCGCGAACGTCCAGAGAGTCCGGTTTCTCATCTCTGCTCCTTAGCGGGACGGTGTTAGTGAGCGGTTAGTTTCAAAAATTAGTGAAAAAAAGAAGTGATCTATTCGGTCATGTCTTCCCGGCAAGCCTCTAGCAGGCGGGTGGACCAGGGCTCAGGATCCTCGACCAGCTTCAGCGACATGAAGATCGTGATGAGCATGCCGTTGGCGAAGAAGCGGCTGACAACTGAGGCGGGTTCGCCGGAGCTTTGCTCCGCGAGGTCGACGAGGTTGCGCCAGGCGCTACGAGTGACGCGGGCGATGTCGGGGTCGTCGCACGACGTCCATGACTTGAGCATGAGCATCAACCGGTCGTGATCTTGCATAATTTCGGTGTACGCATCGCCCATCGCGTGCAGCGCATCTACGCCCGAGCGGCCTTCCGCCGCGCGGGCGAAGACCAGGTACAGCTCGTCGACGCAGCGCTGACATGCGGCCAGGTAGAGCTCCTTCTTCGACCCGAAGAGCCGGAAAAGGTATGGCTGTGAGATGCCAGCCGCGCGGGCGATGTCCTCCGTTGAGGCGCCGTGCAGACCGCGTAACCCAAACTCGTGCGTCGCCGCGTCCAGCACCGCCACCCGCCGCTCGTCCGCCGTCTGCCTCGTCGCCACTGCTGCCTTCATAGGAAGTGAGTGTTCACTAACAAGTTGCGGATGTCAAGCCCGTCAGCGGATTCTGCGCTGGCGCGACCCGCCTCAGATTGGCCAGGTCTCCTGTCGCCAGGCCGCGTCCCAGAACATCCATTCGTAGCGGGCTGTGGTGGCGAAACGCGCGCGAGCGGACGCGGAATCGGCAGCGCCGAGCGATCCGCCGATGCGGTCAGCCAGGGCGAGCACGTCGGCAACGGTCGCAGCGAACGCCTCGCCTGCGTAGGTGTCGATCCAGCGCTGGTAACGCGGGTCGGGCGAACCCTGCGCGACGAGAGCGGCCCCCACCCGCGCGTATATCCAGTAGCAAGGCAGCACGGCAGCGAGACCCTCGGCGAAGCTGCCCGCATAGACCGATGCAAGCAGGTAGCTGGTGTACGCCATCGTCGTCGGTGACATCGCGGTTTCAGCGACAGTCGCGGGCTCGAGGCCGAGCTCGGCCAGCAGCGCCTCGTGCAGCAGCAGTTCGACCTCGACGGTCTCGGCGGCGTGCTTGGCGAACAGGCCCGTGTCGGCGTGCGTCGGCGCCTTCGCTCCGACGATCGCCAGCGCCCGGGCAAAGTGGCCCAGGTAGTGCGCGTCCTGCGCGACGTAATAAGCGAAGGACGCCTGGTCCAGCGTGCCGGTCGTGAGCCCCTTCACGAAGGGATGATCGAGGATCGCCCCGTAGGTATCCTCGGCCGTCGCCCACAGCTCCTGCGTCCAGCTCTGCCGCATTTTTCCAACTCCTGCGTCGATTTAGTTGCCCGGCAATGCTTGCGCGGTGACCCCAAGCCACCTACCGCGCTCACCATTGCAGGCTCGGATTAGGGCGGCTTAGGCGGGGCACGGGCCGTCGAAGGATCGTTCGCCCTTCGCGTCTGGTTGGTCAGAAAAGGTTCCGCAGGCGGGCGGCGAACGTGCGGGTGGTGGCGGCTGGGTCTTCAGCCTCGGTGATGGCGCGAACGACTACCGCGCGCCGTGCCCCGCGGGCGATCACGTCGTCCAGCCGCTCAAGGGACTCGATGCCGCCGATCGCGAACCACGGCCGGCGGTCCTGATGTGCCGCGGCGTGCTCGATGAGCTCGATTCCCGCGGCCGGCCGCCCTGGCTTGGTCGGCGTGGTCCACACCGGACCGGTGCAGTAGTAGTTGACGCCCGCCTCTTCGCGGGCGGCGTCGGCTTGGGCCGCGGAATGTGTCGAGCGGCCGATCAGCA
The DNA here is from genome assembly GCA_040003255.1 of Actinomycetota bacterium. GTDB lineage: Bacteria > Actinomycetota > Actinomycetes > Mycobacteriales > Jatrophihabitantaceae > JBDUCV01. Next base: position 13,101 of record JBDUCV010000050.1, on the reverse strand, counting down.
CCTCGTCACCGAGGATCTGGCGCGCGATCAGTACCGGCAGGTCGTCCTGCCCGAGATGCAGGATCGGCGCCCGCACCGCGCGTGCCACGTCGGCCCGGTCGTTGACGGCAAAGAGCTTTCCATGCCGCTCGGCGGCCGCCGCGAATGTCTCCAGCAAGCGGATCTCCGTGCGTGCCTCCAGGCCCTTCTGCCGCAGCTGGACGACATCGACGCCCGCCGCAAGCACCGCGTCGAGGAACGGCGCGAGATCGCCGGTCCGAGCCCTGGAATCGGTGCACAGGTATAAGCGGGCATCGGCGAAGTCGGACACCGGCCGAGCGTAGTGTGAACGCTGCACGGGAGCCCGGCACGCAGAGGGCTGAGAGGGCAGCAGCCGACCGTCGAACCTGATCCGGGTAATGCCGGCGCGAGGGAGCAATGGCGAGCACAGTCGGCAACACCACCCGTACGACCAGCGACGTGATCGTCGTCGGCGCGGGCACCATCGGTATCGCCGTGGCCTGGCGGTGCGCCCAGCGAGGCCTGTCGGTAACCGTGGTCGACCCCGCTCCGCAGCGCGGCGCATGGCACGCTGCGGCGGGAATGCTCGCTCCGATCACGGAACTGCACTATGCCGAGACGCCGCTGCTGCGCCTCAATCTGGACGCGCTCGGCCGTTACCCCGCCTTCACCACCGAGCTCAGCGAACTCACCGGGCTGCCGACGGGCTTTCGCGAGTGCGGCACCGTGTCGATTGCCTGGGATGGTGCCGATCTGGCCGCGCTGCGCGATCTGCACGCGTTCGGCCACACCGTCGGAGTCGAGGCCACGCTGCTAAGCGGACGCGAGTTGCGTTCGCTCGAACCTGCGCTCGCGCCCGGCCTGCCGGGCGGATTGCTTGCGCCAGGCGATCACCAGGTCGACCCGCGCCTGCTGCACGCTGCGTTGATCGCCGCCGCCGAATGCGCCGGCGTACACCGTCGCACCGGGCAGGTCCGCCTCGACGTCGTCCGCGAGCGAGCGGTGGGCGTTCTTGTCGACGACGGATTCGCGCTTTCGGCGGCGACCGTGGTGCTCGCTGCCGGCGCGTGGTCGGCGCACGTCGAGGGCGTTCCTGCCGAGTTCGCGCCGCCGGTGCGTCCGGTGAAGGGCCAGACGCTGCGACTGCGGATGCCCGGGGAGCCGCGGCTGCGGCACGTCGTGCGTGCCTCGGTGAAGGGCACACCGATCTATGTCGTCCCACGCGCCGACGGGCAGCTTGTCATCGGCGCGTCCAGCGAGGAGGTCGGCTACGACCTGCAGCCGCGGGCCGGGGCGTTGTATGAGCTGCTGCGCGACGCACAGTCGATCCTGCCCGAGCTCTGCGAGGCGGTCTTCGAAAACGTGAGCACCGGGCTGCGTCCCGGCTCCCCCGACAACGCGCCGATCATCGGCCAGTCAGGCCTGGCCGGGCTCGTGCACGCCACCGGACATTTCCGCAACGGCATCCTGCTGACCCCGGTCACCGCCGACGCGATCACCGAGCTGATCACGAGCGGAGCCATGCCCGACTCTCTTGCGGCATTCTCCCCCGCGCGCTTCGCCCAGGCGGTGCAGGTATGAGGCTGCAGCTGAACGGTGAAACGCGTGACCTCGACGACGGCGCGACGCTCAGCGCCATGATCGAGACGATCGCCGGCTCCACTCGCGGCACCGCCGTCGTCGTCGACGGCGAGGTTGTGCCCCGCAGCGAGTGGCCCGACTACCAGCTGCGATCCGGACAGGCCGTCGAACTCATTACCGCTGTGCAGGGAGGCTGACGTGGGCGATCCGTTTGTGATCGCCGGCGTCGAGCTGGGCTCGAGACTGATCCTCGGCACCGGCGGCGCCCCGAGCCTGCAGATCGTCGACGAAGCGCTCGTGGCCTCCCAGACCGCGATGTGCACGGTGGCGATGCGGCGCCTCGACCCTTCGATAAAGGGGTCCATCCTCGACGTCATCGACCGGCGTGGCGTACGGGTGCTGCCAAACACCGCCGGTTGCCGCACCGCCCGCGAGGCGATCCGCACCGCACAGCTCGCCCGTGAGGCGCTCGAGACCGATTGGCTGAAGCTCGAGGTAATCGCCGACGAACGTACCCTGCTGCCGGACCCGATCGAGCTGCTCGACGCCGCTGAGACCTTGGTGGCGCAAGGGTTTCGTGTGCTGCCCTACACGAACGACGACCCCGTCGTCGCCCGTCGGTTGCAGCAGGTCGGCTGCGTCGCGGTGATGCCGCTGGGCTCGCCGATCGGCACCGGACTGGGTATCAGCAACCCGCGCAACATCGAGCTGATCGTCGGCGAGGCCGGGGTGCCGGTGATCCTCGACGCCGGGATCGGCACCGCCTCCGATGCCGCACTTGCGATGGAACTCGGCTGCGACGGCGTGCTTCTCGCCTCGGCCGTGACCCGCGCACGAGACCCGGCCCGGATGGCCGAAGCCATGGCCGCCGCCGTCACCGCCGGTCGTCTCGCCCGCCTCGCCGGCCGTATTCCGCGCCGGCACCACGCCCAGCCTTCCTCCCCGACCGAAGGGATGGCCGTGCTCTAGCGGTCAACCGAAGCGACGATCACGATGAGTTGGCGAGGGGTGTGCAATTCTTCGACCCGGGTGAGTTCGATGTCGCTGGTGGCGCTCGGGCCGGAGATGTTCGTCCGTCAGGGCTCGACTCGGCAGATCTCCCACGAACAGAGCGCCCGCGTCGAGGGGCGATTCCATGGCCGGTCCCGCGGTCTCACGCGCCGGACGCGATCGGGTCGGTGTCGTCGACATCCGGGGAATGCGGCAGGGGCGAAACCGACCGACCGTGGCGCGTCGAGGATGACAATGTTGCCTCGCCGGGCGCGGTGGCCGGGCTGGCGGGCTGGTCGGCGACGGCGGGTGTCGAGCGCTCCAAGAAGCGGAGCAGCTCGACAGGAAACGGCAACACGAGCGTCGAGTTCTTTTCGGCGGCAACCTCTACGACGGTTTGGAGTAGCCGCAGCTGCATGGCAGCGGGGGTCTGGGCCATCTTCGCGGCCGCCATGGCCAGCTTCTCCGAGGCCTGCAGCTCACCGTCAGCGGTGATGACGCGGGCCCGCCGCTCCCGCTCGGCCTCCGCCTGCCGCGACATCGACCGCTTCATTGACTCGGGCAATGCCACATCCTTGATCTCCACCCGGTCGATGTGCAGACCCCAGCCCAGAGCCGGGCTGTCGATCATCACTTCCAGACCCTGGTTCAGATGCTCCCGGTTGGTCAGCAGGTCGTCCAGATCGCTTTGCCCGATCATCGAACGCAGTGACGTCTGCGCCACTTGGGCGACCGCGGCCTGGTAATCCTGGACATCCACGACCACGCGCACCGGGTCGACAACCTTGAAATAGACGACCGCATCCACCCGGACCGTCACGTTGTCGCGCGTGATGCCGTCCTGCGCCGGCACCGGCATCGTGACGATCTGCATGTTGACCTTCTGCAGACGGTCCGCGAACGGCACGATGACAACGAGCCCAGGCCCGCGGGTCTGCGCCCGTACCCGTCCGAACCGAAAGACCACCCCCCGCTCGAACTGCTTGACGACATGACCGCTGACTCCCAGCCAGACCACACCCAACGTCAGGACCGCGAGCAGAAGATAGACAATGATCATTTCGCCCTCTAATCCGGCCGAGCGCCGCCTAGCTGCCTCTTCCGGCGACCACGGGCCTCACCTCAACGGTAGCCCCGCAGGGGTGCGCTGAACCTTCGATGTCTGAATAGGAGCCAAGCGAGCAGACTGCGGCAACGACGTCGGCACGGCGCTGCGCCGGACATGTCGTTCACAAGGCGGCCAACACGTCGGCGATTCGCGGCACGACGACGGCGGGCGCGTAACGGGTGGCGGCCCGCTGCAAATCGGCGGCCACGGCATGCCGCCGGTCGGGATGCTCCAGGAAGTAGCGGAGCCGTTCCTCCAGCTGGCCCTCTCCCGGCTCATACAGCACGTCCGGGTGCTCGCCGGTGATCTCTGGGTAGCTGCCGATGCGCGGCAGGATGCAGCAGGTGCCGGTGTGCATTGCTTCGAGCGTCGAAACGCCCAGACTCTCGTGAGTCGCGGTCGAGACCTGCAAGTCGGCCATCCAGAGCGCCCGGTAGTACTCGGGCAGCGGCAGGTTGTTCCCCAGCGTCACCTGCTCGGGAAAGTGCTCCGCGAGAGCCGCCACGGCCGCCCCGCCCGCCTGCATCGGCGGGAAACGGCGCGTGAAGAGCACCTGCACGTCGTACCGCGGCAGGACCCGGCGCATCACCCGAACGAACAGCTCCGGGTTCTTGCTGGCAACCGGGGCATGGTTAAAGACGACCGTTATCCGCGCCCCGCGCTCGTCCGTGCGGCACGCGTCGATGCGCTCGACATCCAGCGGCAGGCCGACAACCTCGGATTTTGCGTCCAGAAACTTGGCCAGCGGCTCGTTGAAGGCGGCGATGGTGCGCCAGAGGGTTGCCCGGAGATAGTCCGAGACGAGAAGGATGCGATCTAGGACGTGCAGATTGGCCAGATCAAGCAGCTCCATCCGCGGATACGCCTGGGATCGAAAGGTGTCAGTGGGATCCCAATGGCTGCCGTGGGTGTAGCCGACCAGCGGCAAGTCGAGGCCGAGGTCGAGCAGCATGCGACGGATCTCGACGGGAAAAGTAGAAAAGGCGTGAAAGGAGAAGACGACGTCGGGCGGCGACGCGCTCAAGACGCCGAGCACTGCGTCGTAGGACGACAGCAGCCACCGGAGCCGCGAGACGCGCTCGTCGTTGTCGTCGGGGGCGGCGATCTTAGGGCGGACGACATCCCACCCGGCGGCCCGCAGCCCCGAGCGGATCGCCGACGAGGCCGAGATCCCATAACCGATCGCGTCGCTGGATGGTGCGGCGTCGGTGGGCTCCGACTGCTCTGCCGGGACGGTGTATCCGTCTAGATAGAGGACCCGCCGACCGATCGCCTGCGCGCCTGGCACGCTCAAGCTCGGTCCAATGGCTGCGGCTTGTAGCCGAGGACGGCGTAGTCCTGCGGTCCATACAGCGTGAGCGCCACCAGCTGCTCGACCTGCTGACCGGCCATGGAGCCGGCGGTTTCGAAGGGGGACCGGTTGGGGTGCAGGGGCCGCACCTCGACCTCGCCGAAGCCGGAAGCGGACACGAGGTACTCGGTCAAGGCGGGCGGCAGCGGCGAGCGGTGTGTCGGGTCGTTGTAGAAGTCGCAGGCTGCCATCCGCAGGTTGGTGGGGTTGGGCGTCTCGAGCAGCACACAGCCCCCAGAACGTAGGGCTTGCCGGGCCGCGGCCAGCAGCGCAAGCAGTTTCTCCACATCGAGGTGCTCGATGAGGTGGAATGCGGTCACCAAGTCGACCGAGTCCGGCGGCAGGCCCTGCAGGTGCGCAACGGCGTCGCCGTGGACAAGGTCGAGACCACGTGCCCGCCCGGCCTCGACGAAGGCGGGGTTGGCGTCGACGCCTGAGGCGGGCACGCCGGCGTCCCGCAGCAGGGCCAGCCACTCCCCCCGCCCGGAGCCCACGTCCACCACCCCGGTGCCTACCGCGCCGGCTCGGCCAGCCGCGCCGACGAGCCGGCCGACGTCGGGCAGGTATCCGGCCAGCTTCTCGGTAACGTCAGCCACCGGGCCCCGGAAGCGGTCGGTGAAATCGGCGTAGAGCGTGGCGAAGCGGGGCCCACTGCCGTCGACCTGAGCGCGCAGCTCTGTCTCGAGGGCCGCCACCCGCTGCGAGGTCCCGGCGAGCTCACCGGCGAGATCGCGCACCTTCGCCTCGAGCCTCTCCACCGACTCTGCGGACCGTCCTCGCCCGTTGGTGCCTTCCGAGGTCATCCGGCGGTCACTGTTCCCGCTGCGCCGGTGTCCGGGTCGAGCTTCCCCGCTTCGGCCTCGCCAGGCCTGGGGATGGTCCGCAGGACACGGGCCGGGTTGCCGGCGACCACCGTGTAGGACTCGACGTCGCGCAGCACCAGCGAGCCCACCCCGACGACCGCGTGGGCTCCGATACGGCAGGGCCCGACGACGATGGCATTGCTGGACACCCAGACGCCCTCCCCGATGACGACGTCGCGTCCTGACTTCGGCACGGCGACCTGGCGCTGCGCACCAAAGGTGGTCCAGTCGTGCGTGCCGGTGAGAACCGAGACATTGTGGCCGAAGAAGGCGTAGTCGCCGACGGTGATCTCGCCGGACGAGAGGTTGAACAGGGCGTTGTTGACCACCGCGGTTGGGGCGAGGTGCAGTCGCGCAGGGTCGCCGTACACGAGGGGGCGGAACAGCGCCGGGTCCTCGGTCTGCCTCGCTCCCGACGGCCGGCCAACTGCTGAGATCCCGCGCCGAAGCGCGCCCGCCACTCCCCGGGCGGAATGCATCATCCGCTCACGCAGTGACATCCACGCCCCCGTCCACCCCCGTCGACGGCCCCACCCTGCTCGGATTGGCGGCCGCTGTCCACGGTTGGCGGCTCCCGTGGAGGCCGAAACCCGGGCGTAGAGCTCGGCGTGTGCTGCGGCTATGGCGTCCCAGCCCTGGCTCGCCGCGAGCCCCCGACCCGCCGCCCGCAGCCGGTCGGCGAGGGCGCGATCGCTGAGCACCCGCCCCAGCGCGTCGGCCAGCGCCGCGGTGTCCCGCGGCGGCACCCGGAGCGCGCCGTCGGCCTCGGTCGGCGCGCGCACCTGCCCGGGGGGCGCGGTGGCGACGACCGGTACGCCGGCCGCGAACGCGGCCAGCAGCGAACCGGACTTGCGGGTGACGCCGGCGTCGAACGGAAATGCCGCCACGTCGGCCGCCTGCAACAGCCGGGAGACCTCGGCTCCGGGCAGGTAGCCAGTGAAGTGGACCCGATCGTGCACGCCGCACGCTGCGGCGACCTGCTCGAGTTGGCGGCGCAGCTGATGCGCCGCGGCGCTGGGGACGGAGTGGCTCTCCGCGCCGCCGATCAGCAGCAGGTGTACCTCCGGCCGCTGCGCTCTTATCGCGGCCAGCGCCCCAATGAGGCGGTCGAGCGCCTTCTCGGGGTGCAGGAAGCCGAAGAACACGACGATCGGGGCGCCCGGCGCGGCGCCGAGCTCGCGCCGCACGTCGGCCCGGGCCTGGGCATGATCTGCGGTCGCGACCTCGATGTTCAGCCCGATCGGCACCTCGAGCGGGGCCGGCGCATGGCGGGGGAAACGGGCCCGCAGCACGTCCAGGTGCTCCGGCGACGGGACCAGCAGGCAAGCGGCCCGGGGCGCCAGCAGCAGCGTCTCCCGGTCGGCGTACCCGCGCCGTTCGGCCGCCGACCACAGCGCGGAGCGCACCCGACGGCCGGGCCCGCGCCCGGACCACACGCCGTACTCGTGCAGCGTCACGACGAGGGGGATACGGCCCGGAAGAAAGAGGGGCAGTAGGCCGACCGCGCGTGAGGAACCGAAGACCGACGGCGCGAACTGCACATGCACCACGTCAAGGTTGAGGCGGCGCAAAGACCAGGCCGCCGCCGCGACGCCCCGTACCCCCCATCGCTCAGTGACGCCGACGGCACCCTCCCCAGCGACCCGCGCCCATTCGGACGTTGTCACGACAAGCGGGTCGAGGCCGGTGTACCGGAGCTGGACGGCCAGCTGGCGGGTGTAATCGGCCACCCCGTCCCGCGTCGGGTCCAGGTACCCGCAGACCAGCCCGACCCGCATCCCGCACATCTAGGATTAGGCCCCCTGTCGCTGCACAATCCCCGAAGTACACCAGAGCGCGGGCGCCTGGTGCCGACCTCTCGCCAGGCTGGTCGACATGTCAGTACCCGAACGCCTGTGCAGCGTGGATGGCCGAGATAGATCGGTCGCACGGCTCGGTAGGGTCAAAGTCATGGCGCACGCAGAGCACAGCGTTATCGTGAACCGTCCGATCGCAGAGGTATTCGCATTCTTGGCTGACGGAACGAACAATCCGTCCTGGCGTCCGGATGTGACCAGCATCAGGCATGTCTTCGGCTCCGGCGTCGGCGCGCAATTCGCCCAGACGATGAATGGACCTGGGGGTCGCTCGATTCCCGGCGACTACAGGATCACTCGGTATGACGGGCCGACCCGGCTCGACTTCGAGGTCACGGACGGCAGGGCTCGCCCGACCGGGTCTTTTGTCTTGCGCGAAACAGTCCCCGGATCGACCGAAGTCACGTTCACCCTCGACTTGAAGCCCCGCGGGCTGATGGTCCTCATGACACCGATGATCAACAAGCAGGTCCGGGTCGAGGTTGCAAACATCGACAAGCTGGCCGGAGCGCTTGGCGCCTGACGATCCAGTCTCGAAAGGCACGTCCATGCAGATCCCGAAGCCGACAGACGACGACAAGATCCTCTTTCGCGCGCTGATTCCGAATGCGCCGGCCGTGGAGGTGAAGCCGATGTTCGGCAACCTTGGCGCGTTCGTGAACGGGAACATGTTCGCCGGGCTGTTCGGATCTTCGGTAGGCGTCCGGATCCTGGACGAGACCAGCAGAGCGGAACTCGCGGCAGCGGAGGGTGCCAGTCCATTTGGACCGCCCGAGCGGCCGATGGCTGGCTACGTTTCGCTGCCTTTGACGTGGGTGACAGCGCCGGAACTCGCGGCCCCCTGGATCGAAATGGCGATGGCGCAGGTCGGCGCGTTGCCGGCCAAGGTCGCCAAGCCCAAGCGCGCCAAGAACAGCCAGACGTTGATTCGGCTATCGGGGCGCGATCTGCTCGTCGAGGTCCATCGCTCTGCCTCCAGGGTCGATCAGGGCAGATTCTAGGTCGCTCTGGTTCATCAGCCACTCGTAGCTGCACCGGTACCTCGAAGTTACGACCGGCCGGCTTGACCGTCGAATGCGGGCTACTGCTCTGGACGTTCTAGCATCCGAGACATGCACTGTGATGACGACGCAGAGCGAACGGTTCGCAGCCTGGTCAAGAAGTACACCGACGCGCTCGACGCGTGGACGGCGATCTACATTCGGCCGCGGGATCGGATGACCGCTGAGGGTCAGCGGTTGGAGCGGGAAGCGAGGCAGGCCGCCGCAGAGCTTGAGCGCCACGCACCGGGCATCTTGGACCACCTGCATAACTACGCGCGCCCTGAGCCCGGTCGAGGATGGGGTATCTAGTCGCGGGCGTGCGATCGGCGGGTCAGCTCCATCTCGCGGTATGGTCCGTTGTCAGTCACACCGTCGGCGAGGAGTCCACCATGCGGGCAGCCAGAACTGTAGGACGAGGCACGGGGATCGTCGCTGCCGCGGCGGCTATGATGGCGCTGAACGTGCCAACCGCGCACGCATCGGTTCCACTGACGCAGATCATCGTGGACCCGTTCACCGACACCACAAGTCAGCACAAGACCACGGTCGAGCCTGACACCTTCGCGTTCGGCAGCACCATCGTCACCGTCACGCAGAGTGGGCGGTTCTACAACGGCGGGTCCTCCGATATCGCCTACTCGACGAGCACCGACAGCGGCGCGACCTGGACCCAGGGCACGCTGCCGGGCATCACCCCGTACAGCGGCGGTAGTGGCAGCTTCGAACGGGTCAGCGACCCGAGCGTGGCCTACGACGCCGCGCACGCCGTCTGGCTGATCTCGTCGATCCCCATCACGTCCGCGGTCCAGGTGCCGAACGTGTTCGTCAGCCGCTCGACCGACGGTGGCCACACCTTCGGCAATCCGGTCACCGTCGCGTCCGGCAGCACCAGCTTCGACAAGAACTGGACCGTCTGCGACAACACCTTGGCTAACCCCTTCTACGGCCACTGCTACACCGAGTTCGACGACAACGCCGACGGCGACCGGGAAAAGATGTCGACCTCGACCGACGGCGGCCTGACCTGGGGCCCGGCGCTCAACACCGGCAACAACGCCACCGGGCTCGGCGGCCAGCCGGTGGTGCAGCCGGACGGCACGGTCATCGTCCCGGCCGCGAACGCCAACGAGTCGGCGATCATCGCGTGGCGCTCCACAAACGGAGGCGCCTCCTGGAGCTCGACGGTGACGGTGTCGGCGGTGAGCGACCACGCGCCGGCGGGGAACTTGCGGTCCGGCCCGTTGCCGACCGCGGAGATCGACGCGGCGGGCAAGGTATACGTCGCCTGGCAGGACTGCCGGTTCCGCCGGGGTTGCAAGTCAAACGACATCGTGTTCTCGACCTCGACCGACGGCGTGACCTGGTCCGCGGTCAGTCGGGTGCCGGTCGACGCCACCACGAGTTCGGTCGATCAGTTCATCCCCGGCCTGGGCGTGAACCCGGCGACATCTGGTGCGACGGCACAGCTCGGGCTGACGTACTACTTCTACCGCAACACGTCCTGCGGCAGGCGCGCCACCAACCCGTGCCAACTCGAGGTCGGCTACATCCAGTCCAACAACGGTGGCGCCACCTGGGGCATCCACACCGACGTCGCGGGTCCGTTTTATATCGCGCTCACCCCCAACACCAGTCAGGGCCGGATGGTCGGCGACTACATCTCGACCTCCTGGGTCGGCGGCAGGGCGTTCGGCGCGTTCTCGGTCGCACAAGTGGCCAGCGGCGGATTCGCCTTCGACCAAGCCACCTACGTGCCCACCGGCGGGTTGATCGCGGCGGCGAGCGGATACGTCAACACCTCCAGCGGTGACCACGCCATCGCGGGCGCGGCGTCCGATCACGCGGCTCCCACTTCACCGATTCGAAACCGGTAGCGCACGTCACTCCGGCGTCCCCCAACAAGTGACGCCGGAGTGGGCTTGGCAAGTCCCGCAGGACGAGTGCGCCACCGCACAACTCCGCCAAGATCATCCGGCAAGGAAGAAAGCCACGGTGGACTCAACTGCCGCCGGCAAACTCACCTTCCTCGGACTCACCTGCCTACCGATCCTTGTAACACCCTTCGTCGCCGACATCCGTGGCCACCCGCCTGGATGGCCAGTCGTCGTGCCGGTCGGGATCATTGCGCTCGCCACCGCAGGCGTGCTGTGGCGACTGCTGAGGGCATCTCGCTTCGGCTCCGCATGACTAGTTACAGGTCGGGGGTCGGCAACGGATGGAGGCTGCACTAGCGTGGAGCCACTGAACGGTTCAGAAGGGGCGACGATGCAACCGACGACGACCTACCCGGTTCAGTTCTCGGTCGACTACCCGGATCGGGCGCTGAATCGCCTGACCACGGCCTTCCGCATCGTGGTGATCATCCCGGTCGCGGTTGTGCTGGGCGCGGTGTCGGGGGGAACGTGGCAGTGGACCTCGGGCGCCAGGACCTCAGAAGTGGCGGCCGGGGCCGGTGGTCTGCTATTCCTCGCTCCGCTGCTGATGATCCTGGTCCGGCAGAAGTACCCGCGCTGGTGGTTCGACTGGAACCTCGAGCTGCAGCGGTTCGGGAATCGTGTCGGCGTCTACCTGACCCTGATGGACGACCGGTACCCGTCCACCGACGATCACCAGTCGGTCCACCTCGACTACGTCTATCCCGACGCGCAGCGTGAGCTGAACCGGTGGCTGCCGCTAGTGAAGTGGTTCCTGGCCATCCCCCACTTCATCGTGCTGTTATTCCTAGAGATCGCCACCATGGTGGTGGTCATCGTCGCCTGGTTTGTAATTCTGTTCACCGGAAGGTACCCGCGAGGCATCTTCGACTTCGTGCAGGGCGTGATCCGCTGGCACAACCGGGTGATCGCCTACGCCCTGATCCTGGTCACCGACCGGTACCCGCCGTTCAGCCTCTCGTCCTAACCCGCGACATCAACGGCCGTCAGTCGTCATGATTCAGCGCGCAGATGGCGAGCGACAGCCAGCACCGACAACGAGAATCCGCACGGACCGCTCCCAATCTGCGGTGCTGAAATGTTGAACAACCTGTTCCTCCTCTACGTCGCCTACCTCGGACTGGCCGTGTGGAGCACGGTGCTGCTGCTGCGGGCTGCGGATCTCGACGCCTTCGCCGCACGCCTGTCCGATCCGGTCCCGGCGCGGGGCATTGCCGCGGCGGCGCTTGTCATCGTCGTGCTGAACGCGGCGGCCTGGCTGCGGGAGATCGTGCCAGCCGTGCTCAGCCCGACCCCGACCTCGGTGCTGGACGGGACCGGCCTGGTGGTCGACCCGGTCTACGTGCAGGACCTCGCGATCCGACTTCCGCTGCTGGCGACCGCCGCGGTGGCGTGTTGGCGACGCGAAAGCTGGGGGCTGCTGATCAGTGCAGCGATGCTGGCGCTCTTCGTTCTGGAGAGCATCAGCATCTCGGTGGATCAGTGGTTCGGCTCGCGCGCCGATCCCACCTCGCCGGTGTCGTCGATGTCGATGGTGCCGGCCTTCGCCGTCGTCGCTGCGATCCCTGCAGGGCTGCTCGTCTGGTTTCTGCGCGCAGTCGACCGAAACTCATGATCAATCCGCTAGTGCGTGAGCAAACTTTGGGAAAATCATGATCGAAGTGCACGACCTGAGTAAGAGCTCCGGCGGCAAGCTCGTCGTCGACCGGCTGTCGTTCACGCTCGAGCCGGGGCGCGTGAGCACGATCCAATCGCAACGTCACTTGAAGTAGTACCACCCCCCGCCTTCATCCACCCGTTGGGCAGAGTCAAATCCGACGGAGACGTGGGCGGCGTTAGGCCACTCCTCCCGCGCCAGGCACGAGCGGACCAGCGCCTGAATGTCGATCAACTTCGACCGAAGATCTGGCGCAATCGACTGTCCATCTGGCCGCTCCGGGTAAAAGCACCAGGGTGGGATGGCTTCGGGTGGGCTGGTGAGCAACACCCAGACCACGAGGTGCGCGGCATCAATGTCAACTGCGCCGTAATGGAACACCGACGCGATGAGATCGGCGTCCTGGGCCTTCAGGAGTCGCCTGGCTCGGGCTACCGATCTCTCGGCTATTTCGTTGGCGGTGGACCGCTTCCGCCAGCGCATTTGGGAAGGATTCCAGCTGAGCACCCGTGCGGCAAGAAACATCCTCATCTGCGCGGAGAGGCTCGCTCCGCCCGCTGACGAAGTGCCGCCATCCCGTAAGTCGGGTGACAGGCATTGCTGTTCTGCGCCGCGAATCAATCCCGTGTGGAGACCATGCCTATAGCGGTTCCAACCGCTCAATCTTGATCGGCTTAGGGGCTGCTCCTAGTGCGCCCGCTGTGCGGCGAAGGCCGAG
>JBDUCV010000007.1:0-49910 GCA_040003255.1 Actinomycetota bacterium | reverse complement strand
CTAGGGGTAGAGCTCGGCATGTGCGCGGGTCGCTGCGTCCAGTTTGCGTAACGCCGTCCAGCGTGATCGGGGCACGATGACCTCCTGCGTCGTCTGGATACGGTACGACGCATGGCACCGACCGAACCGGCGGCGAAACTCGACGCAGTCGGCATCACCCGTCGACACACCGATCCAACTTCGACGGCGAGGGCTAACCGTCGCTGGTGGGACGCCGATGCGGACGATTACCAGGCCTTGCACGGAGCTTTCCTAGGCGTCGCGGATTTCGTGTGGTGTCCCGAGCGGCTGCGGGAGCAGGACGCGCGGCTGCTTGGCGACGTCGAGGGCAAACGCCTGCTGGAAGTGGGGTGCGGCGCCGCGATGTGTTCCCGGTGGCTGGCGACCCGAGGTGCCCGGCCAGTCGCGTCCGATTTGTCCGCCGGGATGCTGAACCACGCGATCGCGGGCATGCACGAGACCGACGTCGACGTGCCGCTCGTCCAGGCGGATGCGCAGTTCCTGCCGTTCACCGACAACGCCTTCGACATCGCTTTCACGGCATTCGGCGCGATTCCCTTTGTGGGCGATTCCGCGCGGGTGATGCGTGAGGTTGCGCGCGTGCTCCGTCCGGGCGGCCGCTGGGTATTCGCGACGACCCATCCGACCAGGTGGTCATTCCCGGATGATCCAGGGCCCGGCGGGCTCACCGCGACCATGCCGTACTTCGACCGCACGCCCTATGTCGAGTTCGACACCGTTGGGGAGCCGACCTACGTCGAGCATCACCGCACGTTCGGCGACCGCGTGCGCGAGATCGCAGCGGCCGGTATGCAGCTCGTGGACGTGGTCGAACCGGAATGGCCAGCAGATCTCACCGACGAGTGGGGCCAATGGTCACCGCTGCGCGGCGCGATCCTGCCTGGCACCGCGATCTACGTCTGCCGACTCCTCTGACCCTTCGTCATCGCCACCCGTCGGCGCCGGGCCAGCAAGCGCCCCCGCGGACCGGTTGAGAAGCGCGACGTCTGGGCATGAAACAACTATGCCTTTGATCCGTGCGCTCGCCCGCCCATTGCTCGCGTCGACGTTCCTCGTGGGCGGTGTCGAAACCCTGCGTAATCCCGAACCCAAGATCCCGAAGGCAGCCAAGGTGGTCGGGGACCTGCACGAAAAACTGCCCGCGTTGTCAAACACCAAACAGGTCGTACAGGCTGACGCCGCACTCAAGGTGGTGGCGGGCGGCATGTTGGCCCTCGGCAAATTCCCACGAATATCTTCACTCGCGCTCGCGGCGAGCCTCGCTCCCACCACCATTGCCGGCCATCGGTTCTGGGAGGAGAAAGACCCGGGCGTCCGGCAGAGTCAGCTGTTCCACTTCTTCAAGAACGTCAGCTTGCTCGGCGGGTTGATCATCGCCGCGGTCGACACAGAGGGACGTCCGTCGCTGGGGTACCGGGCCAAGCGGGCGCCGACGACGGTGAAGCATGCTGCGGCTGAGCAACTGCACAAGACCGAGGCCATGGCAGCGTCTGCGCTGCGCTCGGCGAAGGACGCAGTCGCCGATGCGAAAGGCGCGGTCGCGGACGCACTGCCCGGCTAATGAGCGGCCTGGTTCCAGGTGGCGCCGACCCCAATGGACACGTCGAGCGGCACGTCGAGCGGGTACGCCGCACCCATCTGCTTTCGGACAAGCCGCTCAACGGTCTCTCGTTCACCTGGCGCGATCTCGAGCAGGAGCTCGTCGTGCACCTGCAGGAGCAGCCGCGATTTCAGCTGCGATCCGGCGAGCGCGTGATGCACTCCGAGCATGGCCACTTTGATGATGTCGGCCGCACTGCCCTGGATCGGCGCATTGAGCGCCATCCGCTCGGCCATCTCGCGGCGTTGGCGGTTGTCGCTGGTGAGGTCGGGAAGGTAGCGCCGTCGACCCATGATCGTCTCGGTGTAGCCGCTACGCCGGGCGTCGTCGACCACGGAGTGCAGGTAGTCGCGCACCCCGCCGAAACGCGCGAAGTAGGCGTCCATCTGCCCACGCGCCTCGTCCGCACTGATCTTAAGCTGTTGAGCCAGCCCGAACGCTGACAACCCGTAGGCCAGGCCGTAGGACATCGCCTTCACCCGTCGACGCAGTTCCGGGTCGATCTGATCGGGTGGCAGATCGAACGCCCGCGATGCGACGAAGGAATGCAAGTCCTCGCCGGTGGTGAATGCCTCGATCAGGCCGTCGTCCCGGGACAGATGCGCCATGATGCGCATCTCGATCTGGCTGTAGTCGGCGGTCATCAATGACTCGAAGCCCGCGCCGACGGTGAACGCCTCACGGATCCGGCGCCCGTCTGCCGTCCGGATCGGGATGTTCTGCAGGTTCGGGTCGGTCGATGAGAGCCGGCCGGTAGCCGCGATCGTCTGGTTGAAGGTTGTGTGGATCCGCCCGACGTCGTCGATCAGCGGAAGCAACGAGTCGACGACGGTCTTGAGACGGGCCACCTCACGATGGCGAAGCAGCAGTTCGAGCAACGGGTGCTGGGTCTGCTCGTAGAGACCGGCGAGCGCGTCGGCATCGGTCGTGTAACCAGTCTTGATCCGCTTGGTCTTCGGCAGGCCGAACTGGTCGAAGAGAATCTCCTGCAATTGCTTCGGGGAGCCAAGATTGAACGGCCGGCCCACCACTGCATGGGCGTCTTGCTCCACCGTCTTGACGCCAGCACCCAACTCGGTCTGCAGCTCGAGCAGATGGTCGGTGTCGACGGCGATGCCGACGGCTTCCATGTCGGACAGCACGAAGGTCAGCGGCAACTCCATCTCGGCGAGCAGCCGGGCGGCACCACGCTGTTCGAGTTCGACGTCGAACGCGTCGGCAAGATCCTTGATCGCGCTCGCCCGCACCGACTCGATCTCGGCCAGTGCACTGTCGGACTCGTCGATGCCGCCGTCGAGGGTGAGCTGGCCGGACTCGAGCTCGGCCGGGTCGTTGGCTCGCAGCTCGCGCCGCAAGTAGCGCAGAGCCAGGTCGGCGAGATCGAACGAGCGCTGTCCGGGTAGTGCAAGGTACGCGGCGAGCTGGGTGTCGCTGGAAACGCCCTGGAGCACCCAACCGTGCTGGCGCAAGGCGAGCAGCGGACTCTTGACGTCATGAACCGCCTTGGGCGCGGTGTCGTCGGCGAGCCACTCGGCGAAGGCTCGCTCGTCGTTGTCGGTGAGCAACTCCGGGGTGACATAACCGGCCGCCCCGTCGGCGGCGGCGAGTGCGATGCCGGTCAGTACGCCGGTTCCCCGCCTCCAGTTGCCGCGGAAGGCAAGACCGACCCGGCGGCCGTCACGGGCATGCTCGTCGAGCCACGACGCCACCTCGTCGATGCCTAGCCGCACAGCGCGTACCTCGAAGCCTTCCTCGGCCTCGGGCTCGGTGCTGGTCAGAGTGGCGAACAGCCGTTCGCGGAGCACGCGGAACTGCAAGTTGTCGAACAGTGCGTGAACCCGGTCGCGGTCCCATGGCTGGCGCTCGAGTGCGGTGAGGTCGACCTCGATCGGCACGTCGCGCACCAGCTCAGTCAGCTGCCGGTTGCGAATCACAGTGGCCAGGTGCTCGCGAAGCGCGTCACCGACCTTGCCGGTGACGTTTCCGACGCCCGCAACGAGGGCATCGAAGGAGCCGAACTCGCGGATCCATTTCGCCGCGGTCTTCTCACCGACCCCGGGAATGCCCGGCAGGTTGTCGCTCGGGTCGCCGCGAAGGGCGGCGAAATCGGGGTACTGCCGCGGCGTCAGACCGTACTTGGACTGAACCTCCTCGGGGGTGAACCTGGTCAGCTCGCTGACCCCCTTACGGGGGTAGAGCACGGTGACTTGATCGTCGACCAGCTGCAG
This sequence comes from Actinomycetota bacterium, assembly GCA_040003255.1. GTDB lineage: Bacteria > Actinomycetota > Actinomycetes > Mycobacteriales > Jatrophihabitantaceae > JBDUCV01. The sequence goes on along the minus strand of JBDUCV010000007.1, from coordinate 46,061 downwards.
CGCATCGCGGTCGCCCGTGGTGATCAGCACCGGGATGCCCTGCGCCTGGGCGTGGGTGGTGATAGTGGCGATGACGTCGTCGGCCTCGTACCCTTCGGCGGTCAGCGTCGGGATGTGCAGTGCGTCGAGCACCTCTCGGATTAGCGACACTTGCCCGCGGAAGTCGGCTGGCGTCTCGCTGCGCCCAGCCTTGTATTCGGCGTACGTCTCGTTGCGGAAGGTATGCCGCGACACGTCGAAGGTCACTGCGAGGTGGGTCGGGTTCTCGTCCCGCAGCAGGTTGATCAGCATCGACGTGAAGCCGTAAACGGCGTTCGTGGGCTGTCCGGTCGTGGTCGAAAAGTTTTCGACGGGCAGCGCGAAGAACGCCCGGTAGGCGAGCGAGTGACCGTCGAGTAGCAATAGGCGGGTTGTAGCGGGCGCGGTCACGGCGCGAGTCTAGGAGCCGCTGCCGACAACCGGCATGGCACGTCGTCGACGCTGCTGGATGCTCAGGCTCCCCGGCGGACACTGCGCGCATCGAGGGCCGCGCGAACCGCGCGCGAGGGTGGCCCGCCACCGCGGACCCGGCGGATCAGCGCCAGCCGATCCGAGCCGCCGGCGAGTCCGAGCGATCGGCGCAGAACGGCGGTGGGTGCGATCCGGCGCGCGACGTACGGCGCGAAACCGAGCCGGGCAAGGTAGCGATTCGCATCACGTGACGTCGTCGCCGCGCTGGCCAAAATGTGGTCGATCCCGCGCTGTTCGGCCAGCTGGACAGTTGCGGCGAGCAGCGCTCGCCCCACCCCCCTACGGCGGTGCTTCCTGGCGACGACGAGGTGGCTCACATGTAGCGCCGGCGATCGGGGCACCGCACCGACCTCGTCGTCCATGACCAGGACGAGCCCCACGACGTCACCGCTCACGTCGTCGATCGCGGCCAGCACGGTCTGATCGTGGGCCATGATCGCGTCCGCGAGATGGTTGGCTTCCAGACCCGGCCGCGCCCCCAGCGGGGCAGCGGGCGGATCGGACCTCATCAGGCCAGTCAGCGCCGTGACGTCGTGTGGTTCAGCCGGACGTACTCGCACATGACTGCGCAGCACCGCTCATCTCCCCATCGAGATCCCCGCGTTCGTGTGCACTCACTGCGCCCAGACCCTAGCCCCGGGCTGATCGCGGCCCGCAGGGGGGACCGTAGGTGGCAGCTAGCTGAACACCCGCTTGGCAGCCGCACCGGCAGTCGCTATGGTGCTCACCCCGCGCGTGCCACCCCGTCACGGTGACCGGTGGCGCCGTCAGGGAACAACCGGCCCGCCCGTCAGGACAACCTCGGCCACGGCCCGCATCGAGGTGCGGTTGTCCATCGCAGCGCGCTGTATCCAGCGGAAGGCTTCGGGTTCGCTCATTCTGTGGTCGGACATCAGCACGCCCTTGGCCCGCTCGATCAGTTTGCGGGCCTCGAGTTGCTCGCGGAGTCCACCGACCTCTGCCTCAAGCGCGCGGATCTCGGCGAATCGGGACGTGGCCATCTCGATGGCGGGTAGCAGGTCGCGCTTCTGGAACGGCTTGATCAGGTAAGCCATCGCGCCGGCGTCCCGGGCCCGATCGATCAGATCGCGCTGGCTGAATGCGGTCAGGATTACCACGGGTGCGATGCGCCGGCGCGCGATATGGGCGGCCGCGGTGATGCCGTCCATCTTCGGCATCTTGACGTCGCAGATGACCAGATCCGGCGTGAGTTCGGTGGCCAGGGCGACGGCTTGCTCGCCGTCCGCTGCCTCGCCGACGACCTCAAAGCCTTCTTCCTGCAGCATCTCGCGCAGATCGAGCCGGATGAGCGCTTCGTCTTCGGCGATGAGTACGCGCCGCGAAGCGCCATCTGCGAGTTCGCCAATCGAACCGCTCGTTGACGCAGCAGCCACTGGTGCGCCCCTCTGTGGATCGCAAGCTGTAAGCAGCGTTCAGCCTAGCGCCGCTAAGATGACTGCGGCGTACGCCCCTGTGTCGGAACTGGCATACGAGATGGTCTCAAACACCATTGCCGAAAGGCTTGTGGGTTCGAATCCCACCAGGGGTACCCACCCGGCACACTGTGGCCGTGACCGGCCACATGACACCTGACCAGTTCCGTGAGTATGGCCGGCAGGTGATCGACTGGATCGCTGACTACTACGAGCGCCTCGAGTCGCTACCGGTCCGGTCTCCGGTCCAACCCGGTGACGTCCGGGCGGCGTTGCCGGCCGCGCCGCCAGAACGCGGCGAACCATTCGCCGCTGTTTTGCGCGATCTGGAGGAGGTGATCCTGCCCGGGATCACCCACTGGCAGCACCCGTCGTTCTTCGCGTACTTTCCGGCGAACGCGAGCGGACCGGCCATCCTCGGTGATCTGATCGCCTCTGGGATCGGCGCGCAGGGCATGTTGTGGGCCACCTCCCCGGCCGCCACCGAACTCGAGACACATGTGCTCGACTGGCTCGCCGAGCTGCTGGGGCTGCCTGCCGCGTTCCGCTCGAACGGACCGGGCGGCGGCGTCATCCAGCACACTGCCTCGGACGCAGCACTTGTCGTCGTGGTTGCCGCCCTGCACCGCGCGAGCAACGGACGGACCGCGACCCAGGGCGCATCGGCCGGCCGGTTCGCCGTCTACACCTCAAATCAGACGCATTCCTCGGTCGAGAAGGCATGCCGGGTGGCGGGTGTGGGGGCCGCGGCGCTGCGGCTGATCGACGTCGACCCGGCCACCCAACGGGCGCGACCGGACCACCTGCTGCAATTGATCGACGCCGACATCGCAACCGGCATCGCGCCCGCGCTGGTAGTAGCAAGCGTCGGCACGACCGGGGTGGGTGCAGTCGATTCGGTAGCCGAGCTCGCGCCGATCGCCCGCGAACACGGTGCGTGGGTGCACGTCGACGCCGCCTGGGCTGGCGTCGCCGCGGTCTGCCCGGAGTTTCGGTCCATGAACGACGGCGTCGAGCTGGCCGACTCCTACAGCACCAATCCACACAAGTGGTTGCTGACAAACTTCGACTGCACCGCCCTTTGGATCAAGAACCGGACCGTGCTAATCGATGCGCTGTCGATCCTGCCCGAATACCTGCGAAACGAGGCCACCGCGTCCGGTGCCGTGATCGATTACCGGGACTGGCACGTGCCGCTCGGGCGCCGCTTCCGCGCGCTGAAGCTGTGGGCGGTGATCCGGTGGTACGGCGCCGAGGGTTTGCGCGAGCACATTCGCGCGCACGTCGCACTGGCGCGTCAGTTCGAGTCGTGGGTGCTTGCCGACGAGCGTTTCGAGCTGGTGGCACCCCGCGCCCTGTCGCTGGTGACCTTCCGGCTGCGCGCTGGCGACGACGAGACCCGCGCGCTGATGGAGCGGGTCAACACCTCGGGGGAGCTCTACCTCACCCATACCGTCGTCAACGGTCAGGTGGCATTGCGGATGGCGATCGGCTCACCGCAGACGCAGGGCCGCCACGTCGAGGCGGCTTGGGCGGCATTGTCGGCGTCGTGATCGCGGCGGGTCAGGCCGATGGCACACGCAGCATGCCCTCCTGCACGACGCTGGCCACGTGGCGTCCGTCGCGGGTGAAGATCTTGCCCTGTGCCAGGCCGCGTCCGCCGGACGCGGTTGGCGACTCGGTGTCGTAGAGGAACCACTCGTCGGCGCGGAACGGGCGATGGAACCACATCGCGTGGTCGAGCGAGGCCATCTTGACCGGGTCCAAACCAGCCGCCAGGCCATGCTGGATCAGCACCGAGTCGAGCAAGGTGAGATCGGATGCGAAGGTCAGCGCACAGACATGCACCAAGTCATCGTCGGGCAGCCTCCCGTTGGCGCGCATCCACACCCGCTGCGGGGCATGCTCCCTCGGACCATTCGCGCGTTGCGCCCACGGCGGGTTATCGACGTAACGAAGATCGAACGGACGGGGCATCCGGCGCATGATCACCGCGCCGTCTTCGACTCCTGCCCAACGCTCGTCCAACGTCGGCAGCTCCTCCGGCGGTGGCACATCGGGCATCGCGCTCTGGTGGTTGACGCCGTCCTGATGCAACTGGAAGGACGCTGACAGCGAGAAGATCGCGTCACCGTGCTGGATCGCCACGACCCGGCGGGTGCTGAACGAACGGCCGTCGCGTACCCGGTCGACGGTGTAGACGATCGGCGTCTCGGGATCGCCCGGTCGGATGAAGTAGGAGTGCAGCGAGTGCACGGATCGGTTCGGATCGACCGTGCGGCCCGCGGCGACCAGCGCCTGCCCGGCGACCTGACCGCCGAAGATGCGCTGCAGCGAGACATTTGGCGAACGCCCGCGGAAGATGTCCTGCTCGATCTGCTCCAGGTCGAGCAGTCGCACCAGGCCGTCGACGACGGCCTGACCCGACGCTGACTGCGCGGACGAAGCGGCGTGCTCAGCGGTCACGTTGCTGGACGTCCCCGATGTGGTGAACCCGGATGGTGTTGGTCGCACCGGGGGTGGTCGGTGGCGTGCCGGCGACCACGATCACCAGGTCGTGCGGGCGGCATACCCCGCGCTGGACGAGCGCCGAGTCGACCTGGCGCACCATCTCGTCGGTCGTTTTCACCGTCCACACCAGGTGCGCCTCGGCCCCCCACAACAAGGCGAGCTGACGTTGCACGAATTCATCCGGCGTGAACGCGAGGATCCGTTGACGCGGCTGCAGCCGGGAAAGCCGCCGTGCCGTGTCACCGGTCTGGGTGAACGCGACCAGCGCCACCGCGCCCAATGCATCTCCGATATCCTTGGCGGCCTTGGCGATCGCGCCGCCCGGCGTGCGGGGATTGTGCTGCAGATCCGGCGCATGCCCGCCAGTGGCTTCGACAGAAGTGATGATGCGCGCCATCGTGGCAACGCTCTGCACCGGATAGGTTCCGACGCTTGTCTCACCCGACAGCATTACCGCGTCGGCGCCATCGAGCACGGCGTTGGCGACGTCGGAAGCCTCAGCACGTGTCGGGCGGGAATGGCTGATCATCGACTCGAGCATCTGGGTCGCGACGATGACCGGTTTGGCGTTGTCGCGACAGATCTGGATCGCCCGTTTTTGCACCATCGGCACCTGCTCGAGCGGCATTTCGACACCCAGATCGCCGCGCGCCACCATGATGCCGTCGAAGGCGAGGACGATCTCTTCCAGACGCTCGACCGCTTCGGGCTTTTCGATCTTGGCGATCACCGGACGATGGACACCGACCTCGGTCATGACCTGCTGGACGAGCTTGATGTCCTCGGGCGCTCGGACGAAGGACAGCGCCACGAAGTCGACGCCGAGCTGAAGGGCGAAGGAGAGGTCGCGGGCGTCTTTGTCCGACATGGCCGGGACGCTCACCGCGACGCCGGGCAATGACAGCCCCTTGTTATTGCTGACCGTGCCACCTTCGGTGACGTCGCAGACGACGTCGGTGCCGTTTTCGACTTCCACCGCGACCAGGGCCACGTTGCCGTCGTCGACCAGCAACCGGTCGCCAGGGCGCACGTCGTCGGCAAGTTGCTGGTACGTCGTCGACACTCGGTCGTGGTCGCCGGCGACATCCTCGACGGTGATTCGGATCCGTTCACCGGTCGCCCACACGACCGGCCCATCGGCGAAGCGGCCGAGCCGGATCTTGGGACCCTGCAGATCGGCAAGTACGGCGAGGTTGCGACCCGACTGCTGCGCGGCCTGGCGGACCTCGGCGTAGCGGCGGCCGTGGTCGGCGTGCTCGCCGTGGCTGAAGTTCAGCCGGGCCACGTCCATCCCGGCCTCGACAACAGCGCGCAGACGCTCGATCGAATCGGTGGACGGGCCGAGCGTGCAGACGATTTTCGCGCGTCGTGTCACGGCTTCAGCCTAAGGGTGTCTGGCGGTTGGCCCAGGAGCGGGATGAGGCACGAGGTCGGCCATGGCGGCGACCATGACGGCCTCGTCGACGTCAGCGCCCGCGGCCTCGGCACGTCGGGTGGCGTCCAGAACGCGGCGGTAGTCGCGCGGGACCAGCGCAGCAAAGCGCGGCACTGCGCCCGGCCAGTCGGCGAGCAGCGCGCGTGCCACGGCTGAATCGGTCAGCTCGGCATGCTGGCGCAACACCTCGCCGACCATCGCTGCGTCGTCTTCAGTCATGGCGTCGACGTCCACCAACTCGGCGTTGACCCGCGAGGGATCGAGGTCGAGGACGAAGCCGAGGCCGCCGGACATGCCGGCGCCGACGTTGCGGCCGGTCGGGCCGAGGATGACCGCCACGCCGCCCGTCATGTACTCCAGGGCGTGATCGCCGACGCCCTCGGCGAGGATCGTCGCGCCGGAGTTGCGCACCCCGAACCGCTCCCCCACGACACCGCGCAGGTATATCGCGCCGGACGCGGCCCCGTAGCCGATCACGTTGCCAGCTATCACGTTGTGCTCGGCCGCGAACGACGCCCGCTCGTCGGGACGCACCGCGATCGTGCCGCCCGACAATCCCTTGCCGACGTAGTCGTTGGCGTCGCCGATCAGGCGCAGGGTCATGCCGGGCGGGACGAACGCGCCGAACGACTGGCCGGCCGATCCGCGGAAGGTGATGTCGATCGTGCCCGGTGGCAGCCCCTCGGCGCCGAACCGCCGGGTGACCAGCGAGCCGAGCATGGTGCCAACAGTGCGGTTCACGTTGCGAACCGGCAGCTCCAGCGAGACCGGAGCCGAGTCCAGCAGAGCGCCCTCGCATAGCTGGATCAGCGTGTTGTCCAACGCGGCGTCCAAGCCATGGTCCTGGGCCACCGAACGACGCAGTGCCGCGCCGGTGGGCAACTCCGGCATTGTCAGGATCGGCGTGAGATCCAGCCCGTCGGCCTTCCAGTGCTCGATGGCCCGGCTTGTGTCGAGCAATTCGGCGTGCCCGATCGCCTCGTCGAGCGAACGCAGGCCCAAGCCGGCCAGGATCTCCCGCACCTGCTCGGCGATGTAACTGAAGAACGTCTCGACGAACTCGGGCTTGCCGATGAACCGCTTGCGCAGCTCGGGATTCTGAGTCGCGACGCCTACCGGACAGGTGTCGAGGTGGCAGACCCGCATCATCACGCAGCCGGACACGATCAAGGGCGCAGTGGCGAAGCCGTACTCCTCGGCTCCGAGTAGCGCTGCGATCACGACGTCGCGGCCGGTCTTCATCCCGCCGTCCACTTGGACGGTGATGCGGTCGCGCAGCCCGTTGCGCAGCAGCGTCTGCTGCGTCTCGGCCAGGCCGAGCTCCCACGGCAGCCCGGCATGTTTGAGCGCCGTGAGCGGTGCCGCACCCGTCCCGCCGTCGTGACCCGAGATCAGCACCACGTCGGCATGTGCCTTGGCCACTCCGGCGGCGACGGTGCCGACACCGGACTCGGCGACGAGCTTCACCTGGACCCGCGCCTCGGAATTGGCGTTCTTCAGGTCGTGAATAAGCTGGGCGAGGTCCTCGATGGAGTAGATGTCGTGGTGCGGTGGCGGGGAGATCAGCCCGACTCCGGGAGTGGAATGCCGGGTGCGGGCGATCCACGGGTAGACCTTGAACCCGGGCAGTTGGCCGCCCTCGCCGGGCTTGGCGCCCTGCGCCACCTTGATCTGGATGTCGTCGGCGTTGACCAGGTAATGGCTGGTGACACCGAATCGTCCGGACGCCACCTGCTTGACGGCCGACCGGCGCAGGTCACCGTTCGCGTCGCGCACGTAGCGGCGAGCGTCCTCACCGCCTTCACCGCAGTTCGACTTACCGCCGAGGCGGTTCATCGCGATCGCCAAGGTCTCGTGCGCTTCGGCGGAGATGGATCCGTAGGACATCGCCCCGGTCGCAAACCGCTGGACGATGGAGGACACCGGCTCGACCTCGTCCACCGGGATCGGCGCACAGATCCCGCCGCGCAGTTCGAACAGCCCGCGTAGCGCACCGCCTGCGCGATTGAGCTCCTCGATCTTCGCGGTGTACTCGGCGAACACCTCGTAACGGCGCTCCCTGGTGGCGTGCTGAAGCAAGAACACCGTCTCGGGGTTGAACAGGTGCAACTCCCCCTCGCGCCGCCATTGGTACTCGCCGCCGCCGTCGAGTCGGCGGTGGGCAAGCGCAGTCGGCACGGCAGGGAACGCGCGGGCATGTCGGGCTGCGGCCTCATCGGCGATAACCCCGAGACCGACACCGCCGAGCGGCGAGGACGTGCCGGTGAAGTATTCGTCCACGATGTCCTGCGCCAGCCCGAACGCCTCGAAGACCTGCGCGCCGGTGTAGGACGCGATGGTGGAGATCCCCATCTTGGACATCACCTTGAGCACGCCCTTGCTCAGCGCCTTGATGAAGTTGGCGATTGCCACCTCGGCCGAGATAGCGCTGATTGCGCGTTGTGCGACCAGGTCCTCGATCGACTCGAACGCCAGGTAGGGGTTGACGGCCGCCGCGCCGTAGCCGATGAGCAACGCCGCGTGGTGTACCTCGCGCACCTCACCGGTCTCGATGACCAAACCGACCTGGGTGCGCTTCCCGGTGCGGACGAGGTGATGGTGGACCGCCGAGGTCAACAGAAGTGACGGGATCGGGGCATGGTCGGCGTCGCACTCGCGGTCGGACAAGATCAGGATGCGTGCGCCGCTATCGATGGCAGACGAGCAGTCGCGCCGCACCCGTTCAAGTGCGCCGGCCAGTGCCTCGGCGCCGCCGTGCACCCGGTAGCGACCGTCGAGGAGTTGACATTGGAAGCCCGGCAGGTCGCCGTCCGCATTGATCTGCCAGATCTTGGCCAGTTCGTCATTGTCGATGATGGGGCGCGGTACGAGGACCTGCCGACACGACGCAGGTCCCGCGCAAAGCAAATTGTGCTCGGGACCGATGCTGCCCGCGAGCGAGGTCACCATCGCCTCGCGAATCGCGTCCAACGGAGGGTTGGTGACCTGCGCGAAAAGCTCACTGAAGTAGTCGAAGAGCAGCCGCGGACGCTGCGACATCGCCGCCAGCGGCGTGTCGGTGCCCATCGACCCGATCGGCTCGGCGCCGCCCACTGCCATCGGCGTGATGATGACGCGCAGTTCCTCCTCGGTATAGCCAAATACCTGCTGGCGACGGGTAACCGACTCGTGGGAGAACACGACATGCTCGCGCTTCGGCAGCGCGTCCAGGTCAATCTGGCCGGCATGCAGCCATTCGCCATAGGGCTGCGCCACCGCAAGATCGGCCTTGATCTCCTCGTCATGCACGATGCGGCCCTGCGCGGTGTCGACCAGGAACATCCGGCCCGGCCGCAGCCGGCCTTTGGCAACGACGGAGGCAGGGTCGACATCCAGCACGCCCGACTCGCTGCCCAGCACCACCAGTCCGTCGGACGTCTGCCACCACCGCCCGGGCCGCAGTCCGTTGCGGTCGAGCACCGCCCCGATGACGGTGCCGTCGGTGAAGTTGACGCACGCCGGCCCGTCCCAGGGTTCCATCATCGCCGCGTGGAAGGCGTAGAAATCCCGACGCTTCGGGTCCATCGTGGCGCCCGCTTTTTCCCACGCCTCGGGGATCATCATCAGCACCGCATGCGCCAGGCTGCGGCCGCCCATGTGCAGCAGCTCGAGCACCTCGTCGAACGACGCCGAGTCACTCACCGCTGGCGTGCAGATCGGGTACAGCCGACGCAAGTCGCCCGGGATGACATCGGACTCGAGCATCGCCTCGCGAGTGAGCATCCAGTTGCGGTTGCCCCGGATCGTGTTGATCTCGCCGTTGTGCGCGACGTAACGGTAGGGATGGGCGAGTGGCCAGGACGGGAAGGTGTTCGTCGAGAACCGGCTGTGCACCAGGCCGATCGCGGTGGTGAACCGTTCGTCGGTGAGATCCGGGAAGAACCGGCCGAGCTGGTCGGTGGTGAGCATGCCCTTGTAGACGAGGGTGCGGCCCGACAGCGACGGGAAATACAGGTCCAGGCCCTGCTCGCGGGCGCGGCGCTCGGCGACCTTGCGCACGCAGAAGGCCAGCCGCTCAAGCGCCATTGCGGTCTGCCCTGAGGCTCCGGAAAGGAACAGTTGGCGCAACGCCGGCATGACCGCGCGGGCCGTGGGACCCAGGTCGTCGGGCACGGTGGGCAGCTCGCGCCAGCCCAGCACGGTCAAGTCTTCCTCGGCTGCGACCTGCTCGATCAAGGCGACGGCACGCGCGGCCGCGGCGCGATGGGTGGGCAGGAACGCGATGCCGGTTGCATAGCTGCCAACCGGCGGCAATCCGAATGGCAGTACCTCGCGCAGGTATGCATCGGGGATCTGCACGGTGATGCCGGCGCCGTCGCCCGAGGACGGCTCGGCACCCGCCGCGCCGCGATGGTCGAGATTATGCAACACCGTCAGCGCGTGCGTGACGATCGTGTGACTCGCCCGGCCACGCAGGTCCGCGACGAAGGCGACGCCGCAGGCGTCGTGCTCGAACCGTGGGTCGTAGAGGCCCTGTGTCGGGGGCGGGGCAAAAAAGCTCACGCGCGTCTCATTCTCAGGTCGGCTTTGGCTCGGCGTAGATCAACCGGGACGACGTCGGCCCGCGTGGCGTCCTTCAGGCTACCCGGGCACTTTTCCTACCTTCTCTTGATCATCAAGGATCCGCGCACCGCTACACCTTCACCAGCGCCGACTCGATGCCTGCTCGGGCAGCGGGTGGAATCGGTCGCCCGTCGGTGGTCGTGACGTAGAAGGCGTCCACCACCGAACCGCCCAGCGAGGAGACCCGCGCCGCCCGAATGTCGACGCCGCACCGCTCGAGCACGGCAGTCACCCGATACAGCAAACCGATCGCGTCGTCCGCGCGCAGCTCGAGCACCGTCGCTTCGGTCGCCTCGTCGTCGAACCAGTGGACCGTCGGCGCCCGAGGTGGTGAGCTCGCCGCCCGCGTGTAGGCCCGTTCCTTCGCCGAGAGCCGGTCGGCCAGCTGCAAGGTCCCATCGATCGCCCGAGACAGGTCGCCTCGCATGATCGCGGCGTCCGGCAACCGGCCGAACCGTGCCTCGACGACGAAGGAATTCACCGCCATGGCGGCATGGGTGCGGATCGACGCCGAACGCACGTCCAAGGAGTGCAGCGCCAGCACGCCGGCCGCCCGGGACAGGACGCCAAGGGAATCCGGCGCGGCAACCACCACCTCGTCGCCGTGCACCTCGACAGCCAACGCTCCGCGTTCGGCCAGCCGGCGGCGAAGGGTGTCCAGCGGGGAGACAGCCGCCGGGTGCGCGCCGCCGAGCACCGCCCGGGCGCGACGGACCAGGTCGGCGACCAGGCCGGCCCGCCAATCGCTCCACACCGCGGATCCAGTGGCAAGCGCATCGGCGACGGTGAGCGCGTGCAGCAGATCGAGCAGGTCAGCCGAGCCGACCGCGTCGGTCACGATCCGGACAGTGGCCGGATCGTTCAGGTCGCGGCGGGTCGCCGTGTGCGGCAGCAGCAGGTGGTGGCGCACCAACGCAGTCACCGTTGCCGAGTCCTCGTGGGACAGCCCCATCCGGACAGCGATGCGCTCGGCGATGGCCGCACCGGTGATCGAGTGATCACCGCTCCGGATGCCCTTGCCGATGTCATGCAAAAGCGCGCCGATCAGCAGCAGGTCCGGACGCCCAACCTCGCGCGTCAACGCAGCCGCCTGTGCGGCCGTCTCGAGCAGATGCCGGTCGACCGTGTAGCGGTGGACGGGGTTGTGCTGGGCGGCGAAGCGCACGCTGTCCCACTCCGTGATGAGCCGGACGAGCAGGCCTGCCTGGTCGAGCGATTCCAGCACCGGTACGGCCGCCGGGCCGGTTCCGAGCAGAGCGACGAACTCGTCGCGAGCCTGCGCCGGCCACGGCTGCGGCATGGCTGCCGACTCGGTGGCCAGCCGCTCGAGCGTGAACGGAGCGAGCGGCAGTTGGTGGGTGGCCGCGGCGACGGCCGCCCGCAACACCAGCATCGCGTCGGTTACCGGGTCTGCATCGCGCGCGAGCACGACCTCGCCGTCCTGGGCAACGACGTCGCGGCCCAGCGGAGTGCGAACCCCGGAAACTGACCTGCGCCGCAGCCGAAGGGAGCGCCCGTGCGAGGCGGCGTGATTCGCGTCCGCCCGCCGCCAGGCGTTGTCCAACGCCAGGCCGATCGTGCGGGCTCCCTCGTTGACACGGCGCAGCAACGCGTCGGCATCCGGCAGGCCGAGTGCCTTTGCGACGCCGGCCTGTTCCTGCTGTCGCAGCACGTCGCCGTCGCGGCCGGTACGCCGGTGCAGTTCGCCTCGCGCGTCGAGCAGCGCGCGGTGTGCCCCCCGGACGGCTTCGCTCAGATCAACGAGCTGCCCGACGGCCAGCACACGCATCAAATTCGCGTCGCGCAGCCCGCCCCGGGAATCCTTGAGGTTGGGGTCAAGCAGGCACGCGCCGTCGCCGGCCAATGCCCACCGCGCTCGAGCCAGCTCGCGCAGCTCTGAATGCGCCCGGCGGGCGGCGGTTGTTCGCCATAGCTGCAGAATGCGTTCCCGCAACGGTCCGGACACACCGGCGTTGCCGGCGATGTGACGCAAATCGAGCAGTCCGAGCAGTGCTTTCAGGTCGTCCTTAGCGATCGCGAAGGCCTGGTCAGGCGTTCGGACAGCGTGGTCGAGTCCGAGCTTGCTGTCCCAGATCGGGTACCAGATGCCGTCGGCGACCGCGGCCACGTCACCTGTGCGGCCGTCGTGCAGCAACAGCAGATCGAGGTCGGAATACGGCGCCGGCTCACGCCTTCCGAGTCCGCCCACCGCGACGAGTGCCATGCCGTTTCGCGCCGGTAATGACTCGAAGACATCGCTCAGCCACGCGTCATAGGCGTCGGCCAGCGCCGAGCGAAGGGTGCTGCCGCGCAGTCCGGGCCGGCTCAGCACGCCAGCCCGGACCACGTCGAGTCGGCCGAGATATGTTTGCTCAGATCGCGTCGACGTCGCGCTCACCAGTCCGCACCCGCACCAGCACGTCGACGTCGGTCACCCATACCTTGCCGTCGCCGATCTTGCCGGTGCGCGCAGCTTCTACGACCGCGTCGAGCACCTTGTCCGCATCCCCGGTGTCGACCAGGACCTCGACCCGTACCTTGGGGACCAGGTCGACGGTGTACTCGGCGCCGCGGTAGACCTCGGTGTGCCCACGTTGCCGGCCGAACCCCTGCACTTCGCTGACCGTCAGTCCCTGCACGCCCAGCACTTCGAGGGCCGCTTTCACATCGTCCAGCTTGAACGGCTTGATGATGGCCGTAACGAGCTTCATGCGCCCACCCTCTCCTTTTTCGTGGCGCCGGCCGGGACGTAGTTTCCTGCGCCGACACCGCCGACGGGGCCGAAGTCGTAGGCGCTCTCACCGTGGATTGCGATGTCGAGGCCGGTGAGCTCGTCCTCTTCGGTGACCCGGTTGTTCATCACCAGGCCGATGACCTTAGCGATGACGAAGGACATGACGAAGGAGAAGACCGACACCGCGGAGGCGACCTCGAACTGGTGCAGCAGCAGGTTCCAGCCGCCGTGCTTGCCAGCGCCGCCGTAGAAGATTCCGTCATTGGCCGCCGAGTTCGTGCCGCTGGTGCTGAAGAAGCCGACCGCCAGGGTGCCTACCCAGCCGCCGACGAAATGCACCCCGACCACGTCGAGCGCGTCGTCGTAGCCCAGCCGGTTCTTGAAGCCGATCGCCGCGGCGCACGCGACACCCGCGAGCAGGCCGATGACGATCGACCCGATCGGGCTGACGAAGCCGGCACACGGTGTGATGGCCACCAGACCGGTCACGGCACCCGACGCGGCACCAAGTGCCGTGGGCTTGCCGTAGCGGATTTTTTCGTAACTGATCCAGCCCATAAGCGCGCAGGCGGTCGCGGTGTTGGTGTTCACCCAGGCGTAGGACGCCAAGTTGTTGGCAGCCAACGCCGAGCCCGCGTTGAAGCCGAACCAGCCGAACCACAGCATTCCCGCGCCGAGCATCACCAGCGGGATGTTGTGCCCGCGCATCTTCTCCTTCGGCCAGCCGAGCCGACGACCGAGGACCAGCGCGAGCGCGAGACCTGCGGCACCGGCGTTGATGTGCACGACCGTCCCGCCGGCAAAATCCTCGGCGAAGAACTTGCCGGTGTTGTTGAGGTTGTTGGCCCAGCCGTAGCCGTTGAACACCCAGTGCGCGACCGGCGCGTACACCAGCACCGACCAGGCGGCAACGAACGCGACGAACGCCCCGAACTTCCACCGGTCCGCTGTCGAGCCGGTGATCAGCGCTGGGGTGATGATCGCGAACGTCAGCTGGAACGCGACGAACGTCATCGTCGGGGTGGTCTGCAATGTCGCGCCGATGGACGGCACCACGTCGTTGATGTTCTGCAGTCCGACGTAGTGCAGGTCACCGAGGTACTTTCCGGTGCCGCCGAAGGCGAGGGAGAACCCGACGAGGACCCACGTCACGCTCACCACGGCGATCGCCATGAAGTTCTGCATGAGCATGGCGAGCGCGTGCTTGGCCCGCACCATGCCGCCGTAGAAGAACGCCAAGGCCGGCGTCATGAGCAGGACCAGGGCAGAGGACGCGAGCAGCCACGCGGTGTCGCCCGCGCTGAAAATACTCTTGGGGCTCGTCATGTCGAACGGCACGTAGGGGGGACCGGCAAGGATCGTCAGTGCTGACACAGGTGCTCCCATCTATGCGGGACTCGGTGGGACAAGCAGGATGTGGCGGATCGTGCTGGGCACAGATTCCTGAGGTCCTGTTACCGCCGTAGGCCGTGGCGTGTTTCGGGCGTGTAACCACTGGCCGGTACGGTCGCCCGCATGAGCTACCAGGACCTGTGGGTCGTCACCTTCATCCACCCGTCGGTTCCCGAACGGGTCCGGGTGGCCGGCCCGTTCCCCGCAGAGGAGACGGCGCAGGAATTCGCCCGCCGGCTGCGCGCCGCGTGGCAGGACGACGAGCACGGCGTCGTCGACCTTGCCCGCGTCGAATCCACAGACCCGATCGAGGAGTTGCTGGGCCCCGGCCAGTAGGCAGCTGCGCCCATTTGGCGCCGGCTCGACGATTCGACTTGACCCTGACGCAGCGTCAGGCTGCAAAGTGGTCGTCATGAGTTACCCCGTCGGCCGGCTTGCCGAACTCGCCGGCGTCACCGTGCGCACCCTGCACCACTACGACCGGATCGGCCTGCTGCCCCCGAGCGATCGCTCGCACGCCGGGTACCGCCACTACGACAGTCGCGACCTCGAACGGCTGCGACAGATCTTGTATTACCGCGAACTTGGCTTCGGACTCGACCAGATCGCCAAGCTGGTCGACCAACCCGGCGTCGACGCAGACTCACATCTGCGCAACCAGCACCGGCTACTGCGCCAGCGCGTCGACCGACTGACGGCGATGCTCGGCGCGATCGAACACGAGATGGAGGCACGACAGATGGGCGTCAGCTTGACCCCCGAGGAGCAGTTCGAGATCTTCGGTGAGAACTGGCTCGGCGAGGACTTCGAGGCCGAGGCACAAGAGCGCTGGGGCGACACGGAGGCTTACGCCCAGTCGCAACGGCGCACGGCCACCTACACGAAGGACGACTGGGTGGCCATCAAGGCTGAAAGCGACGCGAACTTGCGGGATTTCGCGGCGGCCATGGCGTCCGGCGTCCCGGCTGAGAGCACCGACGCGATGGACCTGGCCGAAGCACACCGTCAGCACCTCAGCCGGTGGTTCTACGACTGCGGCTACGAAATCCACCGCGGACTTGCGCAGATGTACCTCGCCGACGAGCGGTTCCGGCGCAACTACGACCAGGTGGCAACCGGACTGGCCGAGTACGTCCACGACGCCATTCAGGCCAACGCTGTGCGGCAGACGCCCCGGCCCGGGAGGAGCTAGCCGACCTTCGCCCGAGCCGCGACGAAAGCGCGCACGCAAGTCTCGACGTCGTCCTCAGAGTGCGCCGCCGAGAGCTGGACCCGGATGCGCGCCTTGCCCTGAGGCACGACCGGGTAGGAAAACGCGATCACGTACACGCCCTCTGCCAGCATCGCGTCGGCGACCTCGGCAGCCTTCGCCGCGTCACCGAACATCACCGGGGCGATCGGGTGTTCGCCGGGCAGGACGTCAAAGTCCTCATCGCCCATTCGCCGCCGGAACAGTGCAGTGTTGCGACGCAGCGCCTCGCGCGACGCGCCGCTCGAGCCGACCAGGTCCAGCGCCGCCAACGACCCGGCGACCACGGCGGGGGCGACCGCGTTGGAGAAGAGGTATGGGCGCGAGCGCTGTCGCAGCAGCTCGACGATCTCGGCGCGGGCGCTGACGTATCCCCCGGACGCGCCGCCCAGCGCCTTGCCCAGCGTGCCGGTGTTGATGTCGACGCGATCCTGCACTCCGAACAGCTCAGGCGTGCCCGCCCCTGACGGGCCGACGAAGCCCACCGCGTGCGAGTCGTCGACCATCACCATCGCGTCGTAGCGCTCGGCGAGCGCGCAGATCTCGTCCAGTGGCGCGAGGTAGCCGTCCATCGAGAAAACTCCGTCGGTGGCGACCAGCCGACGGCGCGCACCGGACGCGGCCCGCAGCTGCGCTTCGAGGTCGGCCATATCCCGGTTGCGGTAGCGCAGGCGCGCCGCCTTGCACAGCCTGATGCCGTCGATGATCGACGCATGGTTGAGCTCGTCGCTGATGACCGCGTCACGCTCGTCGAGGAGCACCTCGAACACCCCGCCATTGGCGTCGAAGCACGACGAGTACAGGATCGTCGCCTGCGTGTGCAGGAAGGTGGACAGCCGCTGTTCCAGCGCCGTGTGCTGGGTCTGCGTGCCGCAGATGAAGCGCACGCTGGCCATGCCGAAGCCCCACTCGTCCAGCGCCGACTTCGCGGCGGCGACGATCTGCGGGTGGTCGGCGAGGCCGAGGTAATTGTTCGCGCAGAAGTTGAGAACCTCGGCGCCCTGCGAGCGGATGTGCGAAGACTGCGGCGAGGCCAGCTCGCGTTCGTGCTTGTACAGCCCGGCCCCGCGGATTTCCTGCAGGGTGGCACGTAGCTCGTTGCGTACCGATGCGTACATCAGCTCTCCGTCCAGTCCAGTACCACCTTGCCGGATGTACCCGCCCGCGCCGTCGCGAATGCGTCGGCCCATTTCGAGGCCGGGAACCGGTCGGTGATAACCGCGGAGATGTCCAGTCCCGACCGCAGCATCGCACTCATCGCGTACCACGTCTCGAACATCTCTCGGCCGTAGATGCCCTTGATGGTGATCATGTGGGTGACCACCTTGGCCCAATCGACGTCGATCGGCCCATTGGACAACCCGAGCATCGCGATCTGGCCGCCATGGTTGAGATTGGCGATGATGTCGGGCAATGCTGACGGGTGCCCGCTCATCTCGAGCGCGACGTCGAATCCCTCAAGCATGCCGAGTCGCGCCTGGGTCGCGGCGATCGAGTCGACGCCGACGTGCACCGCGACATCGACGCCCATCCGCCGGGCGAGTTCGAGCCGCGGCTCGCTGACATCGGTGATCACCACGAAGCGCGCACCGACGTGCCGGGCCACCGCAGCGGCCATCAGCCCGATCGGACCGGCTCCGGTGATCAAGACGTCCTCGCCCACTAACGGGAAGGACAACGCGGTGTGCACGGCGTTGCCGAACGGATCGAAGATCGCACCGAGGTCGGGATCGATTGAGACGTGGTGCACCCACACGTTGCTCTCAGGCAGCACGACGTACTCGGCGAAGGCGCCGTCCCGGTTCACGCCGACACTCGACGTGCGGATGCATAGGTGCCGCCGCCCGGCCCGGCAATTGCGGCAGGTGCCACAGGCGATGTGACCTTCGCCGGAAACCAGGTCACCGATCTGCACGTCACGCACGCCGTCGCCGATCGAGACGACCTCGCCGCAGAACTCGTGACCCACGACCAGCGGAGCGTCGACCGCGGACGCGGCCCACTCGTCCCACGCCTCGATGTGCAGATCGGTGCCGCAGATCCCGGTGCGTAGCACCCGGATCTTGACCTCGCCGGCGCCGGCGGACGGCTCGGGCCGTTCGACCAGTTCCAGGCCGGGGCGAGCCGCCGCCTTATAGAGCGCCTTCATGTCGGTCCTCCTTGCCCGGCCTACTCGGGCTGTTCGCCCAGCAGCGCGTCAACGAATTGCTCCGGCTCGAATGGAGCCAGGTCGTCGGCGCCTTCACCGAGACCGACCAGCTTTACCGGCAGGCCGAGCTCGCGTTGCACGCTGATCACGATGCCGCCCTTGGCGGTGCCGTCGAGCTTGGTCAGCACGATGCCGGTGACATCGACCACATCGGTGAACACCCGGGCCTGCATCATGCCGTTCTGCCCGGTCGTCGCGTCCAGCACGAGCAACGTCTCGTCAACCGGGCCATACTTCTCGACCACCCGCTTGACCTTGCCGAGTTCGTCCATTAGGCCAACCTTGGTGTGCAACCGCCCAGCAGTGTCGAGCAGGACGGTGTCGACGTCCCGCTCGGTGCCCTGCCTGACCGCCTCGAACGCGACGCTCGCCGGGTCGCCCCCCTCGGGACCGCGAACGGTGTCGGCGCCCACGCGTGAGCCCCAGGTCTGTAGCTGATCCGCGGCTGCGGCCCGGAAGGTGTCAGCCGCGCCGAGCAGCACGGTGCGCCCGTCGGCGACCAGCACCCGGGCCAGCTTGCCGCAGGTGGTGGTCTTGCCGGTGCCGTTGACCCCGACCACCATCACCACGGCTGGGCGGCCGTCGTGCGGCAGCGTGTGCAGGGTGCGGTCCATGTCAGGTTGCAAGGCCGCGATGAGCTCGTCCGCGAGCAGCGCGCGCAGCTCACCCTGACTACGGGTGCCGAGCACCTTCGTCCTGGTTCTTAGCTGCCCGACGATCTCGTTTGTCGCACCGACGCCGACGTCGGCGCTCAGCAACGCCTCCTCGACCTCATCCCACGCGTCTTCGTCGAGCTGCTCCCGCGACAGCACCGACAGCAGGCCACGACCGAGCGACGACTGCGATCGGGCCAGCCGGCCCCGCAGTCGTTGCATCCGTCCCGCGGCAGGCGCGGGAGTCTCGAGTGCCGGGAGCGATAGCTCGTCGGGCAGCTCCACGACGGTGCCCACGCTCCTGGTGGGTGTGTCGCGCGGGATCTCGGCGTCGTCGCCGACCCCTGGCCGGTAGTCGACCCCTGGGCGCGGGGCGTCAAGTCTCGACGCCCCGCGACGCCACCTCGGCACAACCAGCGCGACGGCCGTGACCGCACCCACCACCGCGAAGGCGGCGATGATCAGCAGGATGACGAGCAGGCTCACCGGGTCATCCTCTCGCGTGCCGGGGTGCCGGCGGGGTCAATCACCCGTGCCGTGGTTGATCAGCAGACCACCGGCCTTGAACATCGGCCAGGGCGTGTTCCACCAGCCGAACCCGTCCCAGGACGGCATCTGCTTACCCGGTGCGTTCGGGTATTGGAAGACGTCGCCCTGTTCCACCAAGTCGTAGAGCTTCTGAGCGTCAGTAGGCAGCATGTTCGTGCAGCCGTTCGAGCTCGGCCGACCAGACGTGATGTTGGCGATGTTCCACGGCGCGGCGTGCAGGTACTCGCCGCTGCTGCTGATGCGCATCGAGAAGTCCACGATCTCGTCGTAGGAATTGCCGATCATGCGCTCCTTCTTGTGCTTGTCCATCATCACCTTGGTCCCGAACATCGTCGGGGTCGTAGGTGCGCCCAGCGCCACCGGAAACACGTACTGCGTGCCATCTCGGGTGAGGGTGAGCTTCGAAGTTTGCGCATCGACGGTGCCGATCAACGCGGGGCCAGTCGCCACGTCCACGGTCAGGTTGTTGGCGAAGCTCAGCCCAGTGCCGGCGCTCACGCCTTTTAGCGGCATGTCGACATGGATCTTGGCGTGCGCCGGCCAGTAGTTCTGACCGCGGAAGATTGCCTCCATCTTGTACGCCGGGTTGCTCGAGGTCTGGAAGAACCAGGCACCGTCGTACGGCTGGTCGTTGACGGTTATCTTGGCGACCTTGGCGAACTCTTGAGACGTCGCGGGGGCGACGTCGAATTGGGCGACCACCGCGAAGCCGACCCCGAACGTGTCGTTGTCGCTTTGCAGCGTGCTGACATGCACCGGCCTAGTCGGCCCTGCCGGCTTGGTCGTCGTCGACGGGTTGGACTTGGCTTGCGCCACCGACGAGCTGTTGCCGGCCGTCGAAGTGGACGTGCGGCCGCCAATGCGACCACCCCCGGAGCAGGCAGCTAGTGCCAGGGCAGCGCCCAGCAAAAGGCAGATCAGAGTGGCCACCCGGCGAATGCGGGCAGCAGGAAGGGTCACGAGCACCCGGCAAGACTAGGCGACGCAGGCAAATGAACCACTATCGGCCGCCGGTCAGACCGGACAATCCGCCCGAGCGCTCAGCCGGCCTCCCGCAGCCGCTGGCTGATCACCTCGGTAATCCCATCGCCACGCATGGTCACCCCATAAAGCGCGTCCGCGACCTCCATCGTCCGCTTCTGGTGGGTGACTATCAGGATCTGGCTGGATGCCCGCAGCTCCCCGATCAGGCCGATCAGCCGGCCCAGGTTGACGTCATCGAGCGCCGCCTCGACCTCGTCCAGAACGTAGAACGGGCTGGGCCGGGCCCGGAAGATCGCAACCAACAGCGCCACCGCCGTCATGGCCCGTTCGCCACCCGACAGTAGCGAAAGCCGCTTCACCTTCTTGCCCGCCGGACGGGCCTCGACCTCGATCCCGGTGACCAGCATGTCGTCGGGATCGGTGAGCACCAGCCGTCCCTCGCCGCCCGGGAACAGCGTCGCGAACACGACCTCGAACTCACGGGCTACGTCGTGGAAGGCCGCCGTGAAGACCTCGAGAATCCGGTCATCAACCTCCCGGACGACAGTGAGCAGATCGCGCCGGGTGGCCTTGAGGTCCTCGAGTTGGGTGGACAAGAACTGATGGCGTTCCTCGAGGGCGGCGAATTCCTCAAGCGCCAGCGGGTTGACTTTGCCCAACAGCGCAAGGTCGCGTTCGGCCCGCGCTGCACGCTTTTCCTGCGTCGGGCGGTGGAACGGGCCTGGTTGAGGGGCGCTGACCTGCTCGCCGCGCTCCTTGGCCTGCTCGTACTCGGCCAGCTCGAGGGCGCTGGCTGGAGCGGGCTGGTCCGGGCCGTACTCAGCGAGCAACGCCGCGACCTCGACGCCGTGCTCGTCGATCGCGCGAGCCTCGAGCTGCTCGATCCGTAGCCGCTGCTCGGCGCGGGCGATCTCGTCGCGATGCACGGCGTCGGTGAGCCGGGCCAGCTGCGCGTCCAGCTCGCGCAGCTGCCCGCGCAAGGCGAGCAGCTCGGCTTCCCGGGCGACACGGGCCCGCGCGACCTCGTCGCGTTCGGCGGCCGCGCGGCTAAGCGACTCGGCGATCAGCTCGAGCGCGGTCTGCGCGGCGTCACGAACCGTCGCTGCCACTACGGCGCCCCGCGCTCGAGCGAGGCGGGCATGTTCGTGCCGAACTCGCGCCACCCGTTCGAACTCGGCGGCCCCCGTGAGCGCCTCGGCTCGGCCGGCAAGCGCACGTACCCGTTCCTCGCCGGTGCGCACCGTCAGCCGGGCTTCCATCTCGTCCTGCCGGGCCGCGGCCACCCGTTGGGCAAGGGCGTCGCGCTGGTCGGTCGAGATGTCGTCACCGTCCGCAGGTTCGGACTCGGCGAGGCGCAGCCGCTCCTCCAGCTCCGACAGCCCGGCCAGGTCACGGTCGCGCGCCTCCTCGGCCCGCGCCCGTGCCTGCTCGAGCCGTTCGGCCTCGGCCGCTGCCGACCGCGATGCCTGCCCCAGCTCGGCGAGGCGTTGGGCCACCGCCGAGAGCTTTGCGTCGGACTCGTTCAATGCGATCAGCGCAGCCTCGACCTCGGCGCGACGGGTCTGCGCGAGGGCCCGCGCCTCGATCAGTTCGGCGTGTAGCCGCTCATGGCGGGCTTCGGCCTCGTCCGCACGTAGCTGCGCCTCGTCGACCGCGGCCTGCACTTCGAGTGTGCTCGGGGCCGACGCCGATCCGCCCGCCGCGAAGCCCGAGCCGAGTACGTCGCCGTGGGCGGTGACCGCCCGAAGATCGGGATGATCGGCCACCAGGCTTTGCGCAGCGGGCAGGTCAGCGACGACGGCCACCCGGTCGAGCGCCGCTGCCAGGCTGTCGCGCAACGCGTCCGGAACCCGGACGACGTCCAGCGCCCAACGTGCCCCCGGAGGCAAACCCGGCCAGCTGCTGCGATCGGTCGCAAGCCGGCCCGCCGCGATGAGCAGCGCGCTGCGCCCGCCATCGTCAGCCTTGAGCAGCTCGATCGCCGCGGTTGCGTCCGGCGTCGACGCGACGGCAACCGCATCGGCGATCACCCCGAGGGCGGCCGCAACGGCGGCCTCGTGGCCGGGCTCGACGGTCAGCAGCGCCGCTATTGACCCGAGCACACCTGGCAGCCGCGAGCCAGCCGCAAGCAGCGCCCCCGCGCCGTCCTTGCGGGTCAGGCCCAGCGCCAGTGCGTCGCGCCGGGCCGACCAGGTCGAGCGTTCGCGCTCGGCCCCCCGCTCGGCCTCGGCGAGTTCCCGGAGCCGCGCCTCGATCATTTCGTGGGCGTCGACCGCGTTCTCGTGCTGTTCGTCCAGGCCGACTTCGCCTTCGTCGAGAACGCCGACCTGCGAATGCACGCCGGCGAGCTCGGCGTCGGCGTGGACGGCCCGGTCGCGAGCGTCGCTGGCCGCCGCGGCCAGCCGGGCGATCTCGTCGCCCGCGGCGGTGGCCCTGGTTCGCAGCGCGTTTACCCGTCCGATCAGGGTGGCCAGTCCCTCGCGGCGGTCGGCAACGGCACGGGCTGCCGCCAATACCGCGCGTTCCGCGTCGGCGAGCTGATGTTCGACGTCCTGGCGGGTGGCGACCGCCGATCGCAGCGCCGTCTGCGAGTCGGCCAGCGCATCCCGCAGCTCGCTCTCTTGAGCGCGCACGTCGGCCGCCTCGGCGTCCATTGCAGCCGGATCCCGGCCGGGCGCGACCGGCTCGCGCGCGACGCTGAGGTGCCGGCCCCGTTCGGCGGCCAATGAGGCGGTGCCGCGGAAGCGTTCCTCGAGCGCCGACAGCCGATACCACGTTTCTTGTGCCCCAGCGAGTACCGGAGAGTTGGCGCTCATCGCCTGCTCGAGCGCGCCCTCGCGGGCCCGCGCCTGGGCCAGCGCCTCGTCGACCTCGGCACGCTGCCGGCGGATCATCTCCTCGTCGGCGACCTCTCGATCGAGTTGCGCGCGCATGGTGACCAGGTCGTCGGCAAGCAGGCGTAGCCGCGAGTCGCGCAACTCGGCCTGGACCCCGGCTGCGCGCCGGGCGATTTCGGCCTGCTTGCCGAGCGGCTTGAGTTGCCGGCGCAGTTCGCCGGTGAGATCGCTGACGCGAGCCAGGTTGGCCTGCATCGCGTCGAGTTTGCGCAGCGCCTTTTCCTTGCGTTTGCGGTGCTTGAGAACGCCTGCGGCCTCTTCGATGAACGCGCGGCGGTCCTCGGGACGGGCCTGCAAAACGGAGTCGAGCTGGCCTTGTCCGACGATGACGTGCATCTCGCGACCGATGCCCGAATCGCTGAGCAGGTCTTGGATGTCGAGCAGTCGCGCACCCTCGCCGTTGATCTCGTACTCGCTGGCGCCATCGCGGAACATTCGCCGGGTGATCGACACCTCGGTGTAGTCGATCGGCAGCTGGTTGTCGGTGTTGTCTATGGTCAGTGTCACCTCGGCGCGGCCCAGCGGCGCGCGCCGGGATGTGCCGGCGAAGATGACGTCCTCCATCTTGCCGCCGCGCAATGTCTTCGCACCCTGCTCGCCGAGCACCCACGCGATCGCGTCTACAACATTGCTCTTGCCAGCGCCGTTCGGGCCGACGACGGCGGTGATGCCCGACTCAAAGCGCAGCGTCGTGGCGGAGGCGAAGGACTTGAAGCCCTTGAGCGTCAGCGATCGAAGGTGCACAAATCTCCCGGGTCCGCGGCCCGCGGCGTACGGACCGTGCCGCAAAATCTAACCCGCACAGCTGACCGACGTCATCGCGACGGGCCGGTTGGACCGGTGGAAAAGACGATCGGTCAGGCCGGTTCAGGCCAGGGCGGGCTGGGCGTCCTCGGCGAGACGGTGCAGCTCGAGATCGAGCGTCGGATCGAGCGCCGATCGGTGACTGGCGCGCAGGTCGGCAAGCTCGTCTTCGAGTTCTTGCACCTTGCGCCGGAGGCGTACCACTTCGAGGGAGAGTGCCTGTTCTGATCCACTGCCGATGTAGCCGAGTAAGGCGCGTGCCATGTGAGGCGACCTTTCACACCACGGTGCCGGTGCCGATTGCTGGCCGCCGGGCGGCCAGGAAATGTCGGTCATCGACTGATTGTCTGCGATCGACTTGCCGGAAGGAGCGCACAGCGCCGACCCATGGGGGCGGCTCGGCGGAGCGCGGAGCTCCCGTCAGGTCACTCCATGGTGGCACCCCGCTAACGCCTGGTCAACAATCAGCCGGGCACCGAAATCGGGCCTCACGGCGCGTTCACACCCGGGCTCGTTGGCTGCGAGGGCGGCGTTGACAGCGCGGACAGAAAAAGCTGGAGCGGTTCATGAACGCAACGCGGCGGATCGGTGTACCGCAGCGGTGGCAGGCCAGGCCCTCGCGCCCATAGACGTGGAGCGTCCGGTCGAAGTAGCCGCTCTCGCCGTTCACGTTGACGTAGAGCGCGTCGAAGGATGTGCCACCCGCGGCGAGGGCCAGCAGCATCACCTCTCGCACCGCGGCGAGCAGCCGGGCGATTACCGGACGGGTCAACGTGTCGGTCGGCCGCTCGGGATGCAGCTTCGCCCGCCAGAGCGACTCATCGGCGTACATATTGCCGATGCCGGACACGAGCGTCTGGTCGAGCAGCGCGCGTTTGAGACCGGTGCGCCGCCGACGTAGCCGGGCGACGAACAGCGCCTCGTCGAATGCCGGATCGAGCGGGTCACGGGCGATGTGTGCCACCTGCGACGCGACGGTGTCACCGGGCACGTCGGCCGCCGGCACAAGGACGTCGAGCAGCAGTCCCCCGAACGTCCGCTGGTCGACGAAGCGCAGTTCGCGGCCGCCTTCGAGGAACCGGATCCGCACGTGCAGGTGCCGTTCCTCCGGGGCGTCTGGCGACTGCAGCAGAAGCTGGCCGCTCATGCCCAGATGCGCGACGAGGCATTCCCCGGCCCAACCTGCAGGATCGCGTAGCGGCAGCCAAAGGTACTTGCCGCGACGGCGGGCAGCCTCGACGCGGGCACCGGGCAACCGTCCGACGAAGTCCTCCGCCCCAGGCAGGTGGCGGCGGACCGAGCGGGGATGACGCACCTGCACGTCGGCGATCGTGCGGCCGACGACCCCACGCTCAAGACCGACCCGGACGGTCTCGACCTCAGGCAGTTCAGGCACGCATCATCAGGCGAAGTGGGCGGGTGGTGGCGCCTGCGCGACGGGAGGGGGCTCGCCGAGTCGCTCACGCAGTGACTGCCAGGCGGCCGCGGCGGCTTTCTGCTCTGCTTCCTTTTTGTTGTTGCCGGAGCGCTCGTCGAACAGCTCGCCACCGACCACCGCCCGAGCGGTGAACGTCTTGGCATGGTCGGGCCCGTCGGAGGTGATCAGGTAGTCGGGAACACCCAAGGCGAGGGCGGCGGTCAGTTCCTGCAGGCTGGTCTTCCAATCCAGTCCGGCGCCCTGGTTGGCCACCACAGCGAGCAGCGGGTCGAACAGCGTGTGGATCACCCGCGCGGCGCCGGCCAAACCATGCTCGAGGAAGATCGCACCCAGCAACGCCTCGACGGCGTCGGCCAGGATGCTGGCCTTGTCGCGTCCACCGGTGACCTCCTCGCCACGACCCAGCCGCAGGTAGCCACCGAGACCGCCTTGGACCTGAGGTTGGCCGATCGTGCGGGCGACGTCAGCGAGTGCCCGCATGTTGACGACCGAGGCGCGCAACTTCGCTAGTCGGCCCTCGGGCAGATCCGGATGGGTGCGGTACAGGGTCTCGGTGATGACGACGCCGAGTACGGAGTCGCCGAGGAACTCCAGCCGCTCGTTGTGCGGCAGCCCGCCGTTCTCGTAGGCGAACGATCGATGGGTCAGGGCGCGCTCGAGCAGCTCGGCGTCGAGGGTGACGCCGAGTGAACCGATCAGCCCGGCCGGATCGGCCGGGTCCGGGAGCGCTGCTCGCATCGAGTGGCCGCCCGGTTCAGACCGTCAGTACCTGCCTGCCGTCGTACTGACCGCAGTTCGAGCACGCCGTGTGGGGCAGCACCGGCTGACCGCAGGCGCGGTTCGGGCAGGTCGCGAGCGTCGGCGCGCTCGTTTTCCACTGCGAGCGGCGCGACCGGGTGTTGCTCCGGGAGGTCTTGCGCTTCGGGACGGCCACGGCGGGTTACTCCTGACATTCGGTGTTGTGGGCGGCCCCGCTCTGCGGTTCGGCGAAGGACGCCAGCGCCGCCCAGCGGGGGTCGAGCACATTGTGTGCGTGATCGCCGGGCAGATCGTCGAGCCGCTGCCCACAGGTCGGGCAGAGGCCGGCGCAATCGGGCCGGCACAGCGGCGTCATGGGCAGGCCCAAGACGACCACATCGCGCACCACCGGTTCGAGATCGATCAGCTCGTCGACGATCCGGTAGACCTCGTCCTGCTCCGTCGTCTCGTCCGTGGCACTGTCCGGGTATGCGAACAGCTCACAGATCTCGGCGCCGAAGTCATCGCGGACCGGGTCCAGGCACCGCCCGCACTCCCCCGCCAATGGACCGGTCACCGTGCCCGTGACGAGCACGCCTTCGGTGACTGATTCCAGTCGCAGATCGAGCACAAGCGGGGCGCCGTCCGGCACCCCGATGAGATCCAGAGCCAATCCTGCAGGCGCGGGAACGTCACGCTTCGTCGGCTGCATCGACCCAGGGCGTCGGCCGAGTTCCCGGATCGGGAAGACGAACGGGTCGCGCGGGTCGAGGCGATCTTGGCTGCGGCGCAGTGTGCTGTTCTCGGGCATGCTCAAATGGGTTCAGGATCGAGTTGAGGGCGTCGTCGAGTTTAGCCCAGTGTGAGGCACTAACCGAACTCACCCGAAATCGGCCGGTGTGAACGCTCAGGAATCGGCATCGCCGCGGCGGCGGGCCAACGCCTGCCGGCCCTGCTCAGCTGCCGCCGTGGCGCGATGGAGGATCGCCACCAGATCAGCGAGCGTGCGGTCGACGTAGCCTTCGGCGTCGGCGCGCAGGGCGAGGGCGTAACGATCGGCCTCGCCGCGCACCTGGGCGTCGTAATGCTCAGCCTCGGCCCGCTGTTGGGCTGCCGATTCGTTCGCGGCCCGGTGCACGCCGCTCGCCGATACGAGCTGACCGTGCTCGGCGCGACCTGACTCGACGATCTCGTGTGCCCGCGCCTCGGCGCTGTGGCGGAGCTCTTGGGCGTGGTGTTGCGCATCGGCAAGAATCGTCTCCGCTTCGGCCTGCGACCGCGCACGCGTGTCGGCGGCAGATTCATCCGCGTTTCGCAGGAGCGAGTCTCGCTGCGCGATGAGCCGCCGGGCCTCGTCCATCTCCGGCGGCATGACCTCGCGAAGCTCATCCAGCAGGTCCAGGACGTGCTCGCGCGGAACCACACAGGACGCCGACATCGGCACCGTGCGTGCGGTCTCGACCAGCTCGATCAACTCGCTGAGCAGCTGATCGGCGCGGCGCAGCGCCTGATCAGTCATTGCTGATGCCGCGCTCGGTGAGCCGCTTGAGTACGAGCGGTGGGACCAGCGCGCTGACGTCACCGCCCCACTTGGCGATCTCCTTGACCAGGCTGGACGCGAGGAAGCTGTATTCGGGGTTGGTCGGCATGAATAGGGTGTCGATGTCAGCTAACCCCCGGTTCATCTGAGCCATCTGCAGCTCGTAGTCGAAGTCGCTGACCGCGCGCAGTCCCTTGACTATCACCGGGATCTGGCGGGCGGTGCAGTAGTCGACGACAAGGCCGTGGAAGGTGTCGATGCTGACGTTGCCGTAGGCCTCCGTCGCCTCGAGCAGCATGGCTCGGCGCTCGTCCACAGTGAACAGACTCGACTTGGCGTCGTTAACGAAGACCGCGACGACGACCTCGTCGTAGAGGCGCGACGCCCGCCCGATGATATCGAGGTGACCGTTGGTCACCGGGTCGAACGAGCCGGGACAGACCGCCCGTCGGACGGGCAGCTGCTCACTCATCGGACACCCGCGCGACGCTCGCTCATCGCCTGCGACCGTACCAAAGCACGCCTTCGCCGTAGCGTCGCTGCTTCACTGGCGCGACACCGTCGGGCCACTGCGGTTCCGCGCTGCGAGCGGCCCGCTCCACAACAACGATCGCGCCGGGCTCGAGCCAGCGTGGGTCGTCGAGCGCGGCGAGGATTGCCGCGAGGGCCGCGTCCCGGAGGGCGTAGGGCGGGTCAGCGAACGCCAACCGGAACGGGGCCTCGGCACCTGCGGCGATGACGAATGATTCGGCCGTGCAGCGCAGCAGCGCCGTTCCGGCGAGTGCGACGGCGGCGATGTTGTGTTTGAGCACCTCGGCCGCGGCGCGGTCTGACTCGACGAAGGTGACCTGCGCCGCGCCGCGTGACAACGCCTCGAGGCCAACGGCACCCGTTCCCGCGAACAGATCCAGTACGCGGGCGCCGTGCAGGTCCACCATGCTGGCGAGGCTGGAGAACAGCGCCTCCCGGGCTCGGTCGCTCGTCGGCCGGGTGCCCTTGGCCGGGACGGCGAGATGGCGCCCCTTCGCTGATCCGGCCACGATCCGCGGCACGCCGTCAGGCCTTGTCCAGGAACGCGGCGCGATCGTCGGCGACGAGCTCGCCGACCTGCACCGCCAGCAGCGGGTGCTCGAGCAGGTCGGGGTCGTGCTGGATCAAAGCGGCGGCCTCGGCGCGTGCGTCGGCGATCAGGTCCTCGTCGCGCAGCAGCGACAGCAGCCGCAGCTGTGAACGCCGACCAGACTGAGCGACGCCCAGCACGTCGCCCTCGCGGCGCTGCTCCACGTCGAGCCGGGCCAACTCGAAACCGTCCGTGGTCGCGGCGACCGCGTCGAGCCGCGCACGCGAAGCCGACTCGACGGCGGCGTCGGTGACGAGAAGGCATACTCCGGTGGCGCTCCCCCGGCCCACCCGGCCGCGCAGCTGGTGCAACTGCGAGACGCCGAAGCGCTCGGCGTCGAGCACGGCCATCACCGTCGCGTTGGGCACGTCCACGCCGACCTCCACGACAGTGGTCGCAACCAGAACGTCGATGGCGCCGGCCGCGAAGTCGGTCATCGTCGCGTCCTTGACCTCGCTCGCCAACCGGCCGTGCAATGCGGCCACTCGCAGACCGCGCAGCGGACCCGCGACCAGGGAGGCGAGCACATCCGTGACGGCCAGCGGCGGACGGCGGCCGGCCGCGTCATCGGCGACCGGCTCATCGGCGGCGTCCAAGTCGGTCTCGGCGCCGCCATCGCCGATACGCGGGCAGACGACGTAGGCCTGGCGGCCAACCGCGACCTCCTCGCGAATGCGGGCCCAGACCCGGTCCAGCCACCCCGGCTTGTCGGCGGTGGGCACAACAGTGGTCGCGATCGGGGACCGTCCACGCGGCAGCTCGGCGAGCACCGAGGTGTCGAGGTCGCCGAACACGGTCATCGCAACCGTGCGTGGGATCGGTGTGGCGGTCATCACGAGCAGATGCGGCGGCCGTTCCGCCTTGCCTCGTAGGGCATCGCGCTGCTCGACGCCGAAGCGGTGCTGCTCATCGACCACCACCAGGCCTAGGTCGGCAAACGCGACATGCTGCTGGATCAGCGCATGCGTGCCGACCACGACCCCGGCGGCGCCGCTGGCCGCATCGAGCAGTGCCGCCTTGCGGGCCGCTGCAGGCAGCGATCCGGTCAGAAGCGCGATGCGGGTGGCAACGTCGGCGGCGCCGAATCGGCCCGCCTGCGCAAGCTCGCCGAGCATCGCCTCGATCGACCGGGAGTGTTGGGCGGCGAGCACCTCGGTAGGCGCGAGCAGCGCAGCCTGACCGCCGGCGTCGACCGTTTGCAGCATCGCCCGCAGCGCCACCACCGTCTTGCCCGACCCGACCTCGCCCTGTAAGAGCCGGTGCATCGGATGCGGCCGGGCCAGCTCGGCGGCGAGCTGCTCACCCACCTCGCGCTGCCCTGCGGTGAGCTCGAAGGGCAGCCGCTCGTCGAACGCGGCCGCGATGCCGTCAGCACGCGACGGCCGGGGGGTGGCCGGATTGGCCGATGCGGCGGCTCGGCGCTGGGCGAGTGCGAGCTGGATTCCTAGCGCCTCGTCCCAGGTCAGCCGGCGCCGCGCGGCGAACCACTCGTCGCGGCTGGCCGGCCGGTGCACCCCGCGCAGGGCAGCGTCGAAGTCCATCAGCCCGTGACGCGCCCGAATCTCGGACGGCACCGGATCGGGTACCGGGTCGAGCATGCGCAACGCGATGTCGACCGCGCGGGAGACCGTCCATGATCGGGCGTCCTTCGTCGCCGGATAGACCGGGATCAGCGCGCTGGCGAACTCGTCGGCCTCGTGCGCGTCCAAGCCGTCGCCGCGCAGCAGCAGGTACTCGGGATGGGTCAGCTGCCGAGTGCCGTTGAACAGGCTGACCTTGCCCGAGAACAGAGCACGGACACCTGGCGAGAGCTCGCGTTCGCGCCAGGTCTGGCGGTTGCCGAAGAAAGTCAACGTCAACGTTCCGCGGCCGTCCCCGACGACAACCTCGAGCAGCGAGCCGCTCCTGCTGCGGTAGCGCCGAACCCTGCTGCTGCGCACCTCGGCAACGACTGTGACGTCCTCGTCGACCGTCAGCGCCGCGAGGTCGGTGAGCTCGCCGCGTTCGGCGAGGCGCCGCGGATAGTGACGGAGCAGGTCGCCAACCGTCTGCAAGGCGAAGGCCTTGTCCAGCAGCGTCGCCGTCCGGCCGCCGACGACGTCGGTGAGCGCGGTCCGCAGGGTCGCCATCGCCGCTACTCGACACCGATGAGCAGCGGGCTGTGCGGCTGTCCGCCGTCGAACACCGACACGTCGGCCAGCGGGACCTGCGCATCGATGTGTGCGCGCAGCGAATCGATGATTGCCAGGTTGGCGTCCGCGCCCGCCACGAGGGTGACCAGTTCACCGCCTGCGCCGAGCAGCCGGTCGAGCACCGACCGGGCGACCAGCTCGACGGACGTGCCGATCTCGACGACCTCGCCGGCAATGAGACCGAGCACATCTCCAGGCTGGCATGGTCCGACCGACGTCAGCGCCTCGCGCTCGGCGACCGCGATCTCTGCCCAGCGGGTCGCCGCGGCGGCCTCGGTCATCGCGATCACGTCCTCGCCGAACGGTCGGTGCGGGTCGTGAACTGCGATCGCGGCGAGCCCCTGCACCGGGGATCGGGTCGGCACGACGGCAACGTCGATGCCCACGGTCCGCGCCTCGGTCGCCGCCGACCTGGCCACCCCGGATACCTGTGACGCGTTGGGCAGCAGCACGACCTGCGTCGCGCCGGTGCTCCGAATGGCCAGCAGCACCTCGGCGGTGGACGGATTCGCGCCCGGCCCGCCGTCGACGACATGAACCCCTTCGCCGGCGAAGACATGCCCAAGCCCAGCGCCCGGGGCGACCGCGACCACCTCGGTTGCAATCTCGGCAACCTGGGCGGTCAACGGACGGCGAGACTCGGCGATCTGGTCGGCGAAGCGCACCACGGAGATCCGGCGCGGACGGCCCGCGTCCAATGCGGCGTCGAGGGTGGCGCCAACATCGTTGACGTGTACGTGCACGTTCCATAGCCCATCGCCGGTGCCCACGACGACGACGCAGTCGCCCAGCTGGGCCAGCTCGGTGCGCAAGCTCGCGACGTCCGCGTCGGTGGCGGCGAGCAGGAACTGCACCTCGTAATCGAACTGGTCACTGCCCGATTCCCGGACCGCTTCAAGCGCGGAGCGGCCGCGCGGCGTGCGCCCTCGCGGCGGTGCGACGGTGGCGACTCCGGTCACGACGGCCGCGAGCGCCTCGAGGATCACCACCAACCCACGACCTCCGGCGTCGACCACACCCGCGCGGGCGAGTGCGGGCAGCTGCTCGGGCGTCTGGCACAACGCCTCCGCCGCGCCGGCCAAGGCCGCGGTGACGACGGACGACAGCTCGCCACCTTCTCCCCGCACCTCCTTTGCGGCGTCGGCGGCGGCTCGAATGACGGACAGGACCGTTCCCTCGACCGGATCGGCCACCGCGTCGTAGGCCTGGGTGACCGCCGCGCGTAGGCCGTCGGTGAAGCTGTCGGCATCACAGCAATCGGCGTCAACGGTGTCGGCCAGCCCGCGCAGGATTTGCGACACGATTACCCCAGAGTTGCCGCGCGCACCGAGCACGGCGCCACGTGCCATCGTCCGCAACACTGCTGAGGCTCCCTGAGCCGGCGACTCGGCCACCGCGTCCGCGGCGGCCCGCAGCGTCAGCGACAGGTTGGTGCCGGTGTCACCGTCCGGAACGGGAAACACGTTGAGTTCGTTGATCTCGTCCTGGCAGGCGGCCAGCGCATCGGCGGCCGCGGCGCTCCAGAGCCGGACCGCCGGCGCGTCCAGCGTCTCGAGCACAATCCACCTCTGCTGTCTGTACGGGGCTCCTCGCGGCACCGTCCCTGCAGTGGCGCCACCATACTGGCGGTGCGCACCCCGGGCCCGGAATCTGCCGCACGTTCGAATGGCTCGCGTCCCGGTTTTCGAGCTGCGCGTCGTTCGAGTACGAAGTCAGCGCAGCTGGCGTCAGCGGGGATCTCGCCTACATCGTCGGAATGGAGCACACGACTGCGTCGGTTGGCGGCGAAGCGCCAGCTCGGCGGCTTCGACGAGGAGCGGCACGCTCCGTAACGCCAGTTCGGGTCAGTCAAGCGGGGCGGTTTGGAACGGTACGGCGTTGCCGGTTACCATTGGTGGCACTGCCCGGCGCGTCGCCGGGCGGGCGTGCGTGCGAGCGTCCACCAGCTTCGAGGAGACCACAGTGGCCAGCGTCTGCGATGTCTGCGGCAAGGGGCCCGGCTTCGGCATGTCCGTCTCCCACTCTCATCGCCGCACCCACCGTCGATGGAATCCCAACGTGCAGACTGTCCGCGCCATGGTCGCGCCGGGCAACCGCAAGCGGTTGTCGGTGTGCACGTCCTGCCTGAAGGCGGGCAAGGTCACCCGGGCCTAGCGCCGGTCCGTCGCAGCCAGCTCCTTTCCGTAGAACCGCGCCTTGGGCGCGCGCGCATAGTGGAGCGCTGACCGCCGCGGTCGCCTCCAACTCGCCCACTACCGGCCGCCCGAGCCCGCGACGCCGAGCCCGGACCGCGACGAACATCCTCTTGATCTCAGCGTCCTGCCGGTCCAGTCGTCGCCAACCGCCCGCATTTGGGCCAAATCAGCGGAAGTGCTCGTGGCCGGCTGAGGGCCAGCGCCGACCGTCCACCCGCACCCCCTCCCCGTCCGTCACCGCGCCGATAACCGTCCAGGGGTCGGGCAGCTCGACGCCCGCCGGGAAGGTCGCGGCCAGCGCATAGTCGTCGCCGCCGGTGAGCACCCAGCTGAGCGGATCGGTGTTCAGGGCTGCACCGACCTCGGCCAGCTTCAAAGCCACCGGGATCGCCTCGGCCCGCAACTCGATCCGTACACCGCTCGCTGCTGCGACGTGTTCCAAGTCGCTGACCAAGCCGTCGCTCACATCAGTCATCGAGGTGGCACCGAGTTCAGCTGCGTGCGGTCCTTCGACGTAGGGCGGCGTGGGACGGCGGTGCGCGGCAACCATCTGCACCGGTGAGCGAAATCCTCGGCTGAGCACGGCGAATCCGGCAGCGGCCCAACCCAGCCGGCCGGCGACCGCGACCACGTTGCCCGTGCGGGCGCCGCTCATCTTCACCGGGTCGCGGCCTTGCAGATCGCCAAGCGCCGTTACCGCAAGGGTGATCACGTCGGCGGCTACGACGTCGCCACCGACGATGGCGGCGCCGAGTTCACCAGACTCCTCACGCAGGCCGGCCACCAAGCCGTCGATCCAGGACAGTTCGACGTCGGCAGGCGTGCCAAACCCGACCAGTAGCGCAGTCGGCATCGCCCCCATCGCGACGATGTCGGCAAAGTTCTTCGCGGCCGCCTTGTGGCCGATGTCATTGGCGGTCGACCAGTCGCGGCGGAAATGCCGGTTCTCGATGAGGAGGTCGGTGGACGCGACGACCCGCCCATCGGTAGCCCAAACGATCGCGGCGTCGTCGCCTGGGCCGAGCAGTGTGCTGTCGGCCATCGGCAGCCCGGAGGTGATGCGGGCGATCAGCCCGAACTCGCCCAGATCGGCAACGGTGATGTCGGTCAACCCCGTCCTGGTCCGTCTCTGACCTGCGATCGACCGCGGCCGGACTCGCCGTCGCGATCCTGCGATACGTTCTACCCGCCCGCCGCACACGATGCCGGAAGGACGCGCCGAGATGACCGCTGGTGAGTCGGTGAACGCCTACATCCTGATCCAGACCGAGGTCGGCAAAGCCGCCGCCGTCGCCAGTGAGATCGCCTCGATCTCGGGTGTGCAAAGCGCGGAGGACGTCACCGGCCCGTATGACGTAATTGTCCGCGCCGCGGCTGCGTCGGTGGACGAGTTGGGCAAGCTGGTCGTCGCCCGGGTCCAGGCGGTGGACGGCATCACCCGCACGCTGACCTGCCCGGTCGTGCATCTCTAGGTCGTGGACGCCGTCCGCCGGCGCAATGCGCTGATCGCCACGGCCCTGGCCGTCCCCATCACCGTCCTGCTCGCCTTCGCCCTGGCCAGCGGAAGAGGAGATTCCAGTACGGCGACCATCGGCCGAGCCACCGGGCAACCCCCGGTGCTGCCGCCTATCACCGTCCCGGCGCCGCCATCCGACGCTGCCTCGGCCGCGCCGTGCATCCAGGTGCTCTCCGTCCTGCCTGTCCAGCTGGGCCCGCTTGCTCCGCGCGTAGTCACCCCTTCGACTCCGGGCTCACCGTTCGTCGTGGCATGGGGCGACCCCCCGGTAGTGATGCGCTGCGGTGTGGCCCGACCCGCGCAGCTCGCCCCCGAGAGCAGCGAGTTCCTCGTCCTGGTCGGCGGCGTCAACTGGCTGCCGATCAAGCAGGCCGCGGCGACGGTGTTCGTCAGCATCGACCGCCCCGTCTACATCGAGGTGACGGTGCCGCAGCAACTGACTTATCAGCCGCTGCCGATACTTGGCGAGGCGATCGCCAGCAAGTTGGCCGCGGTCTGCACCGTGCCGCAGCCAGCGGTGCCAGCGCCAACGCCGAGCACGCTGTGCACCCGTCGCAGCTAGCTACCTCGTGTGGGCCCCGCGCAAGTAGCTAGTTCGTGTCGGCCGGCGCCCGAGGCGCGTCGGCCTTCGGAACAGGTTGGCCGGCGGCATCGACCCGCCGGGCTGGGTAGTCGTGCCGGAACTGCCGGTGGTCATCGCGACAGTGGGCGTCGAGTTCGGTCTGCCAAGTGAACCGCAGCTCGCATTTGGGGCACTGGTGAACGGCCATGCTGCACTCCATGCGGGACGCTCCCGCGCCTGCAACGGTATACCGGTGCAGTGCGCCGATCGAGGATAGAAACGCGCACATGGCACCGGGTGATCAACAGAATGTTGTGTCAGCCGGGCGACCGGAAGGCGCTCTTGATCATGTCGGGAACAATCCATCGAGAGGCGTGCAGCACGGATCCTTGACAAGTTCGGCTCCCACAGGAGCAACATCGGCAGATGACCAGCGAAGCGTTCGTCTACGACACGATCCGGACCCCTCGCGGCAGGGGCAAGATCACCGGCTCGCTGCACGAGGTCAGGCCGGTGTCCCTGGTCGCCGGCCTCATCCACGAGCTGCAGCGGCGCAACCCCGGCCTCGACCCGGCGCGGATCGAGGACATCGTGCTTGGCGTCGTCACGCCGATCGGTGATCAGGGGGCCGACATCGCGCGGACAGCCGCTGTCGTCACCGGCCTGGAACGCAGCGGCCCGGGCGTTCAGATCAACCGCTTCTGCGCGTCCGGATTGGAGGCGGTCAACATGGCCGCGGCCAAGGTGCGCTCGGGTTGGCACGACGTACTGCTGGCCGGCGGCGTCGAGTCCATGTCGCGGGTGCCGATGGGCTCGGACGGTGGTGCGTGGGCAATGGATCCGGAGACGTCCTACACGACGAGTTTCGTACCGCAGGGCATCAGCGCCGACCTAATCGCCACGCTCGAGGGGTTCGAGCGCGAGGACGTCGACGTGTTCGCGGCCGAGTCGCAGACCCGGGCCGGCAAGGCGCAGGCCGACGGTGCGTTCGCCCGCTCGATGGTGCCGGTGGTCGATCGCAACGGTCTGACCGTGCTCGATCGCGACGAGTTCCCTCGTCCCGGCACCACACCCGAATCGCTCGCCGCACTGTCGCCGTCGTTCGCGGCGGTCGGCGAGATAGGCGGATTCGACGCGGTCGCGCAGCAGAAGTACCACTGGGTCGAACGCATTCATCATGTGCACACCGCGGGCAACTCCTCCGGCATCGTCGACGGCGCCGCTCTGATGATCGTCGGCAGCGAGCAGGCTGGCACCGATCTGGGGCTCACCCCGAGGGCCCGCATCGTGTCGACCGGCCTGGTCGCCGCAGAACCGACGATCATGCTGACCGGTCCCGTTCCGTCCGCTCGCAAGGCGCTCGCCAAAGCAGGCATGTCGGCTCGCGACATCGACCTCTGGGAGGTCAACGAGGCATTCGCCGCGGTGGTGCTGAAGTTCCTACGTGACATGGACGTGCCGCATGAACAGGTGAACGTGAACGGCGGGGCGATCGCGCTCGGCCATCCGCTCGGCGCCACGGGCGCGATGATTCTCGGCACGCTTATCGACGAGCTGGAGCGCCGGGATCAGCGCTACGGACTGGCCACGTTATGCGTCGGCGGCGGCATGGGTGTGGCGACGATCGTGGAGCGGATCGCGTGATCAGCTGGCAGCAAGACGACGCCGGCGTCGTCACCCTGACCATGGATGATCCCGATCAACGCGCGAACACGATGAATGCGACGTTCCAGCGCGCGCTCCTCGAGACAGTGCCTCGACTCGTGGCGGCGAAGGACGACATCCGCGGCGTCATCGTCACCTCTGCCAAGGACACCTTTTTCGCGGGCGGCGATCTGAGGGTGCTCAGCAGGGTCACCGACGAGACGGCTGCCCAGTTCTTCGACGCCGGCATGCAGCTCAAAGCGCAGCTGCGGGCGCTGGAAACCCTGGGTCGCCCAGTGGTGGCGGCGCTGAACGGTGCTGCACTGGGCGGTGGCCTCGAGATCGCGCTCGCCTGCCATCACCGCATCGCGCTGGACAACCCGAAAGCGCAGTTCGGCCTGCCCGAGGTGACCCTCGGACTATTGCCCGGCGGTGGCGGGGTAACGCGGACCGTCCGGATGCTGGGCATTCAGGACGCGCTGATGAAGCTGCTCCTGCGAGGCACCCGTTACGGCCCTGCTGAGGCGCTGGAGCTGGGCATCGTCGACCAGCTCGCTGCCACCCGGGAGGAGATGCTCGACAAGGCGCGCGGCTGGATCGCCGCACATCCCGACTCGGCGCAGCCGTGGGACCGGCCGGGCTACAAGATCCCCGGCGGGACGCCCGCGAGCCCGCGCCTCGCCGCGATCCTGCCGGCGTTTCCCGCGAATCTGCGCAGACAGCTCAAGGGCGCCCCTATGCCGGCACCGAGGCACATCCTCAGTGCTGCCGTCGAGGGCGCCCAGGTCGACGTTGATACCGCGCTGCGAATCGAAACCCGCTATTTGACCGACCTGGCGCGCGGGCAGACCGCCAAAAACATGATCCAGGCGTTCTGGTTCGACCTGAACGCGATCAACGCCGGGGCTAGCCGACCCACTGGCCAACCAGCGCGAGTGCCGACCAGGGTGGCGGTCATCGGCGCCGGCATGATGGGCGCGGGTATCGCGTATGTCAGCGCCCAGGCCGGACTCGACGTCGTCCTCAAGGACGTCTCGATCGAGGCAGCGGAGCTGGGCAAGGAGAACTCGCGCAGGCTGCTCGGCAAGGCCGT
This sequence comes from Actinomycetota bacterium, assembly GCA_040003255.1. Classification (GTDB taxonomy): domain Bacteria; phylum Actinomycetota; class Actinomycetes; order Mycobacteriales; family Jatrophihabitantaceae; genus JBDUCV01. The sequence goes on along the minus strand of JBDUCV010000007.1, from coordinate 8,061 downwards.
CGCGCGCGGCAAGCTCACCGCCGAGCAGCGCGATCAGGTGCTGGCGCGGATCACGCCCACCGCGGTCGTGTCCGACTTGGCCGGCTGCGACTTGGTCGTCGAGGCCGTGTTCGAGAACACCGCACTCAAGCACCAGGTCTTCGCCGAGATCGAACCCGTCGTCGCCCCGGACGCGCTGCTCGGGTCGAACACCTCGACGCTGCCGATCACCGGCCTCGCCGAAAGCGTGTCGCGCCGGAAGGACTTCATCGGCCTGCACTTCTTCTCGCCGGTCGACAAGATGCCGCTGATCGAGATCATCCGCGGCGAGCAGACCTCCGACGCAACGCTCGCCCGGGCCTTGGACTTCGCCCAGCAGATCAAGAAGACGCCGATCGTTGTGCACGACAGCCGCGGATTCTTCACCAGCCGGGTCATCGGCACGTTCACCAACGAGGCGCTGGCGATGCTCGCCGAGGGAGTTCACCCGGCCAGCATCGAACAGGCTACGACTCAGGCTGGTTACCCGGTCGGCGCGCTGCAGCTTTGTGACGACCTCAACTTGGAGCTGATGGCCAAGATCCGCGACGAAGCGCGGTTGGCGATCGAGGCCGAAGGCGGTCGGTATCCGGATCACCCGGGCGATGCTGTTGTCGATCGGATGCTCGAGCTTGGCCGGTCCGGCCGCCTGCGCGGCGCAGGGTTTTTCGACTACCAGGGCGGCAAGCGGACCGGTCTGTGGCGCGGTCTGGCCATCGAGTTTCCAGGCAGAGGCGACCCCGCCGGCGTCGACCTCGCCGAACTCGGGGAGCGGATGCTGTTCGCCGAGGCGCTGGAATCTGTGCGCTGCGTGGAAGAGGGCGTGCTCACCTCGGTTCCAGACGCGAATATCGGCTCCATCATGGGGATCGGGTTCCCGCCGTGGACGGGCGGCGTACTGCAGTACATCAACGGCTACCGCCTGCCGGCATTTGTTCAACGGGCCGATGAATTCGCGGCGCGCTATGGCGAACGCTTCACGCCGAGTCCGCTACTGCGCAAGAAGGCCGATAACGGCGACACATTCTGAACCCACTGCGTCCTCGCGATCGTCGACGGTCCGCGTCCTCGCGATCGTCGACGGTGGACGGATAGTGCGGACGGGACGACGTTATCCGTCCACCGTCCACGGACGGTGCGCTCAGCGCCCGGCGCGCCGCAACGCTGAGGCGATCAACCGATCGACGAGCGAGGGGTAGTCGACGCCACTCGCCGCCCACATCTTCGGAAACAGCGAGATGGCGGTAAAGCCCGGCATCGTGTTGACCTCGTTGATCACGAGGTTGCCGTCTGGCGTGACGAAGAAATCGACGCGGGCCAGCCCGGCGCCGTCCAGCGCGGTAAACGCCTGGCACGCCATCGCGCGCAGCCGCTTAGTGACGTCGGCGGGCAGTAGGGCCGGGACGTCGAACTCGCAGGCGTCGTCCAGGTACTTGGCCTCGAAGTCGTACCAGTCGTGGTCGCCCACCAGCCGGATCTCGCCCGGGACGCTGGCGATCGCTCGGCCGTCCACGTCCTCCAGTACGCCGCATTCGACCTCGCGGCCAGTCACCGCCGTCTCTACCAGCACCTTGCTGTCGTGACCGAAGGCGACGTCAAGTGCGTCGGTCAGGTCGGCCCAGCGCCTCACCTTGGAGATGCCGACACTCGACCCGGCCCGTGCCGGCTTGACGAACACCGGCAAACCGAGATGCTCGGCGTCGATCGAGGACCAAGCCTGGCCGCGTCGCAGCACGATCCACTCGCCTACCGGCAGACCTTCCGCGCCCAGCAGCTTCTTGGTGTACTCCTTGTCCATCGCGGCAGCGCTCGCGAAGACCCCTGCCCCCACATAAGGCACCCCGGCCATTTCGAGCAGCCCCTGGATCGTGCCGTCCTCTCCGTAACGACCGTGCAGCACCGGGAACACCACGTCGACCGACTGCAACACCCGCGCACCCTCGCCCGGTTCGACAACGACCAATCCAGCAGCTGTTGGGTCGCCGGGCAGCATCACCGCGGTACCAGAGTCGACCTCGGGCAGCTGACGGCCGGTGATCTGCAGCTTCTCCGGATCGGCTCCGGTAAGCATCCAGCCCCCGCGCGGCGTGATACCAACGGGCACCACGTCGTAGCGAGCGGGGTCCAGAGCGGCGAGCACGCTGCCCGCTGATACCACCGATACGCCGTGCTCGCTGCTTCGGCCGCCGTACACGACTGCGACTCGGATCCGTCCCGCCATGAACCGCGAGCCTACCGACCGGGCGGGACGCGCTCGCTTTTCATCGACCGCGTCATCAGCTCGCGAACCATGTCGGCTGGCTTCAGTCCTGCGAAGCACACCGCCTCGACTGACTGGATGATGGGCACGTCGACCCCGTGTCGCTGCGCCAGATCGAGGACCGAGCGACACGACTTGACGCCCTCGGCGACTTGGCCGTGCGTTTCCTCCTGCGCCCGCTCGAGGCTCTCCCCGCGGCCCAGCCGCTCGCCGAAGGTCCGGTTGCGCGACAGTGGCGAGGAGCAGGTCCCGACCAGATCACCCAAGCCGGCTAGTCCCGCGAAGGTCATCGGATCCGCGCCGAGCTTGACGCCCAGCCGGGTCGTCTCGGCCAGCCCGCGGGTGATCAGTGAGGCGACGGTGTTGTCGCCGAAGCCCAGTCCCTGCGCCATCCCACACGCCAGCGCGATCACGTTCTTGACGGCGCCTCCGAGCTCACACCCCACGACGTCGGAGTTCGTGTAGGGGCGGAAGTAGGCGTTGGCGCAGGCCTGCTGGACGCTCTCGGCACGGTCGAGGTCGATGCACGCGATGACCGTGGCGGTCGGTTGCTCGGCGGCGATTTCGGGGGCGAGGTTCGGTCCGGACACCACCGCGATCCGATCCGGCGACGCCCCGGCCACCTCGGCGATCACCTCGCTCATCCGCTTTGCGGTGCCGAGCTCGACGCCCTTCATCAAGCTGACCAACGTGGCGTCGGCCGACAAAGATGGCGCCCACTCGACCAGCTTTGCGCGAAAGCTCTGCGACGGGATCGCGAACGCCACCAGGCCGGCGCCGTCGAGCGCCGCGACATGATCATGGGTCGCCACTAGTTGTGGCGGCAACACGACGCCGGGCAGATAGTCGTTGTTGTGGTGCTCGGAATTGATCTGCGCGGCGAGCTCCGGCCGGCGGGCCCACAGGGTGACCTCGCCGCCAGCGTCAATCAACACCTTGGCGAACACGGTTCCCCACGATCCCGCGCCGAGCACCGCCGCCCTCATGCGGCGTCGCCCGGCCGGACGGAGCGGATCGTGCGGAACAGCTCACCGGTCGGCGGCGCTTCGCCGCGCAACTCGCCGACCAGCTCGCGGATGGCCCTCATGATGTGATCGGTCATCGCACGCAGACTTTCGGCGTTCGGTGGATCGGTATGGAACGGGTCGAGTTCGAGCGGTTTGCCGACGGTGACCGTTACCGTCTTGCGAGGGAACGGCCGGTACCGCTTGTGGTAGACGTCGACGGCGTGCTGGGCACCCCATTGCGCCACCGGGATGACCGGCACGTCGGGCGCGAGCATCGCCAGCCGAGCGGCTCCGGTCTTGCCGACCATTGGCCACCAATCCGGGTCGCGGGTCACCGTGCCCTCGGGGTAGACGATCAGCAGCTCGCCGCGCCGCAGCGCCACCACCGCCTCGTCGAGGGACTGGCGGGCGTCGGCGGTGCCGCGATCGACCGGGATCTGGCCGGTGCCGCGCAGTGCGGAACCGACCACGGGCAGGTCGAATACGCCGCGCTTGGCGAGGAAGCGTGGCGTGCGCCCGGCGTCGTAGATGAACCGGGCCATGACGAACGGATCGGCGTAGGAGATGTGGTTGACCACCACGATTGCCGGGCCCTGGGCCGGAATGCCTGACACGGATCGCCAGCGAAGTTTGAACGCGGCACCGATGGGTCCGTAGAGGGCGAGCACGCACACTTGCAGCCAGGGCGTCGGCCGCTCCGGCCGTGGGGCCCCGCGTCGCTTCGGCTGTCTCGGCACGCTGCCTCCCCCCGTCGTCGTCTCGGATGCGACTTGCGGAGAAGTGTGCCGGACGTCGAGCCCACCGGTCATCCTGGCCCGGTGAGTACCTAGACTTCCGGTGTGCCGCTGCGGTGGACAGTGATCATCCCGATCAAAGCGCTGCCACAGGCCAAGTCCCGCCTGGTTGACGCGACCAGCGATGCCCGGCGCCACGCCGCGCTCGTACGAGCCATCCGGACCGACACCATCACAGCAGCGAGCGACGCCGAGCTGGTGGCCCGGGTTCTGGTTGTCGCCGACGAGCCTGGCGTCGACGGGCAGCCCGTCCTCGTCCAATCCAGGCCCGGGCTTAACCCGGCACTGGACGAGGCGGCCCGCTACGCCACCGCGCAGTGGCCGGCAGACGGCGTCGCCGCACTGGTAGGCGACCTTCCCTCGCTCACCCCGGCCGAACTCGACGAAGCCCTTGCCGTCGCCGCTCGGTATCCCCGAAGTTTCGTTCCCGACGCCGGGGCAACCGGCACCACGTTGCTCACCGCCCGACCCGGAACGCCACTCGACCCCCGCTTCGGCGCGGGGTCGGCCACCCGGCACGCGTCGTCGGCTGCAATTCTCGCGGCGGGTGACGGACTGCGAACCGACGTCGACACGGCGGAGGACCTCCGCCGAGCGGAGCACCTCGGGTTGGGCCCGCGGACCCGAGCCGAGCGAAGCCGGCAACCCAGCAGCTGCTGACCACTCCTGCCTCGCGGGCCACCCGGCATGATGGGGTCATGACCGCATTTCGCTCGGCAACGTCTGACTCCCCTGCCGCGGTCGTTCCAGAGCTGGTGCAGGCAGTCCAGCCAGACAAGGTCCGCGAGCTAGATATCGATCCGTCCGACCTGGTGCCGGCTGGTGACCTCGAACCGGTCCGGCCTGACGCCCCGGATCTGCCCGAAGGCCGGTTCAGCAACCGGGAACTCTCCTGGCTGGCGTTCAACGCGCGCGTGCTTGCATTGGGCGAGGATCGCCGCCAGCCGTTGCTCGAGCGGATGAAATTCCTCGCGATCTTCGCCAGTAACCTCGACGAGTTCTACATGGTGCGCATCGCCGGCCTGAAGCGACGGGCCGACATGGGCCTGCAGGTAAGTTCTGCTGACGGCCTGTCGCCTCGCGAGACCCTGGCCAAGCTGGCCGAACGCACGCGCGAACTGTCACAACGGCATGCCAAGTGCTTCCTCGAGGACGTCGCGCCGGCCCTCTCCGGCCAGGGCATCCGGATCGTGCGCTGGAACGATCTCGATGACGAGGAATGCGAGCGCCTGGGCGACTACTTCCGGACGAAGGTGTTCCCGGTACTCACCCCGCTGGCCGTCGACCCGGCACACCCGTTCCCCTACATCTCCGGCCTCTCGCTGAATCTCGCCGTGCTCGTGCGCGAGCCCGACAGCGACATCGAGCGATTCGCACGCGTCAAGGTGCCGAACAACGTGCCGCGCTTCGTCGTGGTCTCGCAGAACGCCTCCGAAGCCGAGTTCCTGCCGCTCGAGGATCTGATCGCCGCCCAGCTGTCGGCGCTGTTCCCCGGCATGACGGTGATCGAGCACCACGTGTTTCGAGTCACCCGCAACGCCGACGTCGAGGTGGAAGAAGACCGCGACGAGGACCTGCTGCAGGCTCTTGAACGCGAACTGGCCCGTCGGCGCTTCGGGCCGGCCGTCCGCCTCGAGGTAGCCGACGACATCGACGAGGCGGTTCTGGCACTGCTGATCAGCGAGATCGACGTGCAGCCCGACGACGTCCTGCGGGTTCCGGGTCTGCTCGACTTGTCCGCGCTGATGCAGATCTATGACGTAGACCGGCCGGCGCTGAAGGAACGGCCGTTCGTCCCTGCGACCCATCCCCGCTTCGCCGAGGGCGAGACGCCGAAGTCGATGTTCGCCACCTTGCGCGAAGGCGATGTCCTCGTCCACCACCCGTACGAGTCCTTCGCGACCAGTGTGCAGCGGTTCATTGAGCAGGCCGCCGCCGATCCGAACGTGCTTGCGATCAAGCAGACGCTGTACCGCACGTCCGGAGACTCGCCGATCGTCGACGCGCTGGTCGACGCCGCCGAGGCGGGCAAGCAGGTCGTCGCGTTGGTCGAGATCAAGGCGCGCTTCGACGAGCAGGCGAACATCAAATGGGCCAGAGCGCTGGAACGTGCCGGCTGCCACGTCGTCTATGGCGTCGTGGGCCTGAAGACACACTGCAAGACGTCGCTCGTGGTGCGGCAAGAGGGCGGGGCGATCCGCCGCTACGCACATATCGGCACCGGCAACTACAACCCGAGAACGGCGCGACTGTATGAGGACTTCGGTCTGTTCACGGCCGACGAGGCGATCGGCGCCGATCTCACTGACCTGTTCAATGTGCTCACCGGCTATTCGCGGCAGACCGAATACCGCTCGCTGTTGGTCGCCCCGCAGGGTTTGCGATCGGGTTTGGTCGATCGCATCGAGCGAGAGATGGGCCATGCCCGGGCGGGCAAGCCCGCGCACATCCAGATCAAGACCAACCACCTTGTTGACGAGCAGACGATCGACGCGTTGTACCGGGCCTCGCTGGCCGGGGTGCGGGTCGAGTTGCTGGTGCGGACGTTCTGCACGATCAAGGCGGGCGTGCCGGGACTATCCGAGAACATCACGACCCGTTCGATCCTCGGCCGTTTCCTCGAGCACTCGCGGATCTTCTACGCCGCGAACGACGGCCATCCGGAGTACTGGATCGGGTCGGCCGACCTTATGCATCGCAATCTCGACCGGCGTGTCGAAGTGCTGTGCCGGGTGAATGACCGCGCCGCCACCGCACATCTCCGCGAGTGCCTCGACGTCGCGTTTGCGCCGGACACCGCCGCGTGGGAGCTGCAACCGGACGGCCGGTGGGTGCGGTCGGGCGGCACCCGCCAGGTGGATTACCAGGAGCTGCTCATGCGGCGGCTCGGCCACCGCGGCGAGTAGGCAGATGGGATCCCCGATCGCCGCTGCTGGCGGCGTCGTCTGGCGCGAGGGCCCGGACGAGGTCGAGGTGGCGGTCATCCATCGGAAACGATACGACGACTGGACACTGCCCAAGGGCAAGCTGCACCGCGGGGAATCCGAGCTGGCTGCCGCGGTGCGCGAGGTCGGCGAGGAGATCGGCGCACGCGTGTCGATCAGCCGCCGGCTACCACGGATCGGCTACATGTACGCGCGGCGGCCGAAGACCGTTGCGTTCTGGGCGATGCAGCATCGCGGTGGTGACTTTGCGGCCAACGACGAGGTCGATGAGCTGTTCTGGGGGCGACCCGACGAGGTGCGTGATCGCCTCACGCACGACAGCGACCGGGGCGTGCTCGACGCGTTCACCGCGCTTCCTCCGCCCGGCTCGGTGGTGGTCCTCGTGCGGCACGCGCACGCGGGCAAGCGCGCGACCTGGCCCGGACCCGATGAGCTGCGCCCGCTGGACGAGATCGGCACTAGACAGGCCGACACCCTCGCCGCCTTCCTCGCCGACTTCGCTCCCGAACGCATCCTGGCCGCCGATCGCACCCGGTGCGTGCAGAGCGTCGAGCCCCTTGCCGACCGCTTCGGGCTGACCGTCGAGGTGACGCCGGATTTCTCCGACGAGTCATTCGCGGCGGACCCGAAGCGCTCACGGCACGCCCTGCTCGCCGTTGCCAAACCCGGCACCTCAGCGGTCATCTGCAGCCAGGGCAAAGCCATCCCCGGACTACTGGACGAGCTGGGCCTGGGCCGGTCGTCCGCAACCCGCAAGGGCGCGGCGTGGGTGCTCTCGTTTGCCGACGCGGTGGCGCTGAGCGCGGACTACTACCCGGACGCGGCGCGCACATGACGAAGGCCCCGACGACGCTCGCCGGGGCCTTCGATGCGTTCACCGGTCAGCGCGCGCGCTTGGCTGGTCTTTTGCGTGCCAGCACCTTGGCTGCAGTCCTCTTGGCGGGCGCCTTCTTGGCGGGTGACTTGCGCGCCAGCACCTTCGCGGCGGTGCTCTTGGACATTGACTTGGCGGCGGCCTTTCGGGCGGGTGCCTTGGC
>JBDUCV010000106.1:0-5436 GCA_040003255.1 Actinomycetota bacterium | reverse complement strand
GGGCATGCGGCCCTAGCCGACACGGCCGCGCCCACCGAGCCAAGTATCGCCGAGCCGATGGCACCGAGACGGCGCGAGCCGAGAACCACCGTGGACGCGTGCTCGGACTCCTCGAGAAGGGCGGGAACCGCGTCGTCGTCGTAGGCGTGCGTGGTGACGACCCCATCCGGCGCGAGTTTCTGGGCACGGGTGGCCGCGGCTGCCAGCAGGCGTCGTGCAACGGCCTTGACGTGAGGGAGCTCGGGAACCGGAAGGTTGCCGTAGATCATCATCGAACCGTAGGTCAGGTCCCGACCGAACCCGTAGACCAGCCGGGCCGACACTCCTCGCGAGCGCGCCTCGGCAAGTGCCCAGCCCAGTGCCGCGTCGGCACCCGGCGAATCGTCGACACCGACAACAACCGGTGAGTGGTTAGTTGTCACGATTTCTTCCTCTCATCGGGAACGGCACGGTGAAGCTGACGAACAAGCGGATCGCCGACGTGAGCCGGTGGACTGACGCGGATTCGTGCATCCACGACGAGTACCCCGTCGACGTTGCAGACCAGCGGATTCAGGTCCAACTCCGCGATCCCGGGTAGATCGTCGGCGAGCGCAGCCACCCGCACGAGCACATCCCGCAGCGCCGCACGCGAGACCACGGGGCGCCCGCGGTACCCGTCGAGCAGCCGCCCGAGCCGAAGGCCGGCGATCATCGCGCCGGCATGGTCTGCGGCGAGAGGTGCCAGCCGGAACACCCGGTCATCGACGATGTCGGCAAGGACCCCGCCGGCTCCGAGCATGACGAGTGGTCCGAATTGCGCGTCCTGCACGGCACCGATGATGACTTCCGTTCCGCCGGCCACCATCGGTTGGACGATGAGTCCGGACGCACTGGGGACTGCAGCGGTGAGGTTGGCGACGGCCTGGCGCAGTTCCGCTACGTCGCGTATGCCCAGGCGGACCCCGCCGACGTCCGTCTTGTGAACTACGCCCGGGCCGGACACCTTCAGCGCGACCGGATAACCGAGTTCCGCGGCGGCCTGCGCTGCGTCGTCGGCGCCGCGGACCACGCGCTGCGGGCAGACAGGTATGCCGTAGTGAATGAGCAGCCGGGCGACATCCTCCGGCTCCAGCCACTCGGTGCGGGACGCCAGCGCCTGCTCGACCAGCTCCTTGGCAGGGATCACGTCAACGTCAGCCGGCCGGGCCACCGACACGGGCCGCTCGGCACGGATCCGCGCGTAGCGGTGGGCGACACCGAGAGCTGCCGCGGCTGGCTCAGAAAAGGTGAATACCGGTACCGACCTCGTCGACCCGGCGATCGGGAGCGAGCGCTCAATACCTCCGACCTGGGTGGCGATCAGCGGTTTGTCAGATGTCCCCGCAGCCGAAACGGTGGCGGCCAGGATGGCATCGTGGTCGGCGACGGCGATCTCGGTGAAGACTGTCAAGACAGCATCGACTTCGTCGGCCTCGAGCAGCACACGCAGGGCGGCGCCCACCTCATCAGGCTGAGCGCCGGCTCCGAGATCGAGCGGGTTCTGGGTCGACGCCGCAGACGGCACGGCGTGCCGCACCCGTTCCTGGGTGGTAGCGCCGAGTTCGACGACCTGCAGGGCGGCCAGCGCGACCGCGTCGGCGGCGAGAATGCCTGGGCCTCCGGAGTTGCCGATAATCGCCACGCGCGGACCCGCGGGAAGCGGCTGGTCGGTGAGCACACGCGCCGCGTCGAGCATCTCCTGCATCGTGGCTACGCGCAGCACGCCGGCTTCGGCGAACATCGCCTCGACGACGACTTCAGACGAAGCGGCAGCGGCTGTGTGGGACTGTCCCGCGCGCCGTCCGGCAGAGGTGCGTCCGGATTTGATCGCGAGGATGGGCTTGTGGTGCGCGACGCGGCGGGCGATGCGCACAAACGTGCGTGCGTCGCCGATCGATTCCAGATACAGGGCGATGACCCGCGTGCGCGGGTCGCCTTCCCAGGACAGCAGCAGATCGTTCCCACTGACGTCGGCCTTGTTGCCGACGGAGACGAACTGCGACACGCCAAGTCCGCGTCGCGCCGCTGCGGTGAGGAACGCGATGCCGAAGGCACCTGACTGTGACAGCAAGCCGAGGCTGCCGCTCTGCTTCGGTAACACGGCAAAGGTGGCGTCCAGGCGAACGGCCGGGTCGGTATTGACGACGCCGACACAGTTCGGGCCTACCATGCGCATGCTGTACTCCCGCGCAATCGCGAGCACCTCGTCCTGCAGTGCCTTGCCCCGGCCGCCTACCTCGCCGAAGCCTGCGCTGAGCAGCAGTACCGCGCGCGCGCCGCGCTCGCCGCAGGCTCGCACTACTGCCGGGACGCTGGCGGCAGGCACTGCGATGATCGCCAGGTCCGGAGCGATGAGCAACTCGGCGGGGGAGGGAACCGACGGCACACCGAGAAGCGACGTGTGGTGTGGATTCACCGCAGTCACAGAGCCCGTGAAACCGCCACGCATAATGTTGCCGAGAACCTGGTGTCCAACTGATCCCGAGCGATTGCTCGCACCTATGACAGCGATCGATCGCGGCGCGACCAGCGGGCGAAGGCTCGCGACATCGGCGGCGCGTTCCCGATTCCCGAGCGCGGCAACGATCTCATCCGCCGGCTCCAAGTCGAAGACGACCCGAAAGGTTCCGTGGTCAAGCGTCATATGGGTCTCGAAACCGATGTCGCGCAGAACCTGGATCATCGCGATATTCTCGGCGAGCACGTCGGCGACGAACCTCCGGATGCCGACATGCCGGGCGACGCTGGCCAGATGCTCGAGCAGCAGAGTGCCAATCCCCTCGTGCTGCCTGTCGTCGGCGATGAGCAATGCCATCTCGGCCGAGCTGTCAGTGAGTCCCTCAAACGCCGCCACGCCGACGATCTCGTCACGCACGCAAGCCACCAGCGCTTGGTGTGTTCGGCTACCCGCCTGCACCAGCTTGTCGAGGTAGTGGTCCGCCGCCTCCCGGCTGAGGCTGAAGAACCGCAGGTAAATGGACCTGTCCGACGCGCGTGCCTGTAGGGCCCGCAAACCGCCCAGATCACTCGTGGCAACCGTCCGGATGTGAACGAGGCCGCCATCGGAGCGGATCGCATCAACTCCCTTCCAATCCAGCTCTAGCGTCGACATCTTCACAGCCTGTCTGTCAGGCAGGCCGGCCAACAGGGCCTAACGGCCCGAGCTGAGCAGGCCACCGTCGGCTCTTGCGTCCAGGTATCCCGACCCGGGATGCATGATCGCCCATCGGAAGGCGGGCAGCGACACCGTGCACCACGCGTATGGCGCAACCCGTCGAACCGGATCTTGCGGTCCTGCTCAACATTGCGTTGGTACGCGGGAGGGCCGATATCGAGCGTGTACCTAACGGGTTCGTTGCGAGTCACCCTCCGTCCTCGACGGGCACGCACCGGCGAGACCTGAGCGTCGGGACATCGATCCTGCGAACAGGTAGCGTGGATCCAACGCCAGCGGGTTGGCGAAGAAGTCGCTCGCCATGCTCGAGCACTTGCTCCTGGGGGAGGAACAGTAGGTGCCCTTACCCAGGCCGTGCTCGAGGAATGGGCGCCAGCGGCGCTTTTGGCCGCGTTGCGTTCGAGCTCGCCTAGTACTGGGTAATCGTTGATCGTCGTTCTTCCTGCTGCAGCGGCTCGCCGACGGCGAATCGGAGCCCATCTGGAATTTGCGAAAGAGAGGCTCGAGATGGAGAAGTTCTCGTTGACAGCCCTCGTGCGTCAGCACGTTGACCTCGCGAAGAATGCGTCGAGCGGGCGCAGCTCCCACACCGTCTACGGCGGCCACGAGCACGTGCTGCGCCAAACGCTGATCGCTTTGGCCGCCGGCCGGATGCTTGACGAGCACGAAAATCCAGGCGAAGCGACCGTCCACGTCCTGAAGGGGCGCGTTCGGCTCAGTGCTGGCAACAATTCCTGGGAAGGTTCGCCAGGAGACCTTCTCATGGTGCCTGACTCGCGGCACACCCTCGAGGCGCTCGAGACCGCTGCGGTACTGCTTACCGTGGCCAAGCACGGCTAACAATCGATTCACGGTTAGGGGTCGCGATGCACAGCAGCATCGGCTCACGTGGCTATGGCCGCGGACTCCCGCGCGAGGGAGTCTCCGCGTCATCAGTGCCGTTCTTGCGGTCGTGCGGAGTGGCGACGGGCTCCCAGCCGCGACGCGGTGGACGCCCGCCGGGCCCGACAGCGCGCGACCGGTAGACGATGTACGGGCGAGTCAGGTAACCGACCGGTGCGGAGAATACGTGCACCAGCCGGGTGAAGGGCCACGCGGCGGACAGCACCCAGGCAAGCATGACGTGGATCTGGAACCCGATCGGTGCCCGCGCCATCAAGTCGACGTCGGGGTGAAAGTAGAAAATCGATCGGAAGTAAGGCGCCACCGTAAGCCGGTAGTCGTGTGGATGTCCCGTGACGTTCCGAGGGCGGTGGTGGCGAGTCCGGCGACGAGCGTGGCGACCAGAAGCACGTACGTGCCCTTGTCGTTACGGGTGGTCGCCGAGAATACCGAGCCGGTGGTGCGACGGCGGTAGATGAGGATCGCGACGCCGGTCAGGGTCATGAACCCGGAGACTGCGCCGAGCGTGAGGGCCGCAGCGTGATACATCGTCTCGGAGATGCCCGCGGCGCCGGTGACGGACTCCGGTATCAGGATGCCGCCGACATGGCCGAGGATCACCAGCAGGATGCCGAAGGAACCGCGGGGAGCCCAGCCGTAAGAGTCGGCTCTCGTACAGCTGGCTGGATCGAGTCGTCCAGCCGAACGTGTCGTACCGGTAACGCCAGATGTGGCCGCCGACGAAGATGGCGATGGCCAGATAGGCAACGATGATCCACAAGAACGTCTTCACCTGCGGGTACCCATGTACTCCGGCGGGGCGAACGGTTCGAGGCCGACCTCCTCGGCCGGCGGCCCGGAGCGGGCCAACTCCATCGCTCGCTCCAGGTCACGCGGCGCGGGCTCGGGAAGGACAGCTCGGATCGTGTCGAGCACGTCGACGTAGGGCGAGGCGGCTTCGTCCAGGGCGATGCGCAGCAGCTCGACGCCGGCGCGGTTCTCGCGCAGCAACATCAGGCCGGTCGCCCAGTCCCGCGCCGCGACCTCACAGACCAGGCCGAGGTGATCCGGCAGCTCGCCACCGACCAGGGTGATCCCTGCCTCCCGGTAGGCGTGGGTGAATCGGAGCAAGGCCATGCCACGTTTGCGGGTGTCGCCGTGGGCGTAGTAGCTCAGGTAGAGGCAGCAGCGTCGACGCAAATCGAAGGTTTCGACGTAGTCACGGGTGAGCCCCTAGGTGCGTCGGATGTCGGCGCCGTAGACGGCAGCTTGGGTGCGCCGCTCCATGCCGAGCTTGGACAGAAGCCCGGAGACGTAGTTCTTCACCGTCTTCTCGGCGAGGAACAGCCGCTCGCCGA
>JBDUCV010000049.1:0-18376 GCA_040003255.1 Actinomycetota bacterium | reverse complement strand
CCGGGTGCGCCCGGCGCCGGCCGTCCAGGCGGCGGCGGCAACTACCGCGGTGGTCCCGGTACCGGCACGAGTGCGCCCGGTGGCGCAGCTGGCCCGTACCGCGGCGGACCCGGTGGCGGACGTCCCGGTGGGCCGGGTGGCCGTGGTCGTGGTGCCGCAGCTCCCGGCGCCTTTGGCCGGCAGGGTGGGCGGCCCACCCGCGGCCGCAAGAGCAAGAAGCAGCGGCGTCAAGAATTCGACAACATGTCCGCGCCATCGCTCGGTGGGGTACAGGTTCCGCGCGGTAACGGCGAGGTGCTCCGGCTGCCACGGGGCGCCTCACTATCGGACTTCGCGGAGCGGATCAACGCCAATCCCGCGTCTTTGGTGACGGTGCTCTTCCACCTCGGTGAAATGGTCACCACCACGCAATCGGTGAACGAGGAGACGCTGCAGCTTCTCGGCGCCGAGCTGAACTACACCGTGCAGGTCGTCAGCCCCGAGGACGAGGACCGAGAGCTGCTCGAGTCCTTTGACCTGACGTTCGGTGCCGACGAGGGGGTCGACGGTGACTTGATCGCCCGACCGCCGGTTGTCACCGTCATGGGTCACGTCGACCACGGCAAGACGCGTCTGCTCGACGCGATCCGCAAGACCAACGTCATGGGCGACGAGGCTGGAGGCATCACCCAGCACATCGGTGCCTACCAGATACATGTCGAGCACGACGGCGTCGAGCGGGCGATCACGTTCATCGACACGCCGGGTCACGAGGCGTTCACCGCCATGCGGGCCCGTGGCGCCTCGACGACCGACATCGTGGTGCTGGTGGTCGCCGCCGACGACGGCGTCATGCCGCAGACCATCGAGGCGCTCAACCACGCTCAGGCCGCGGAGGTCCCCGTCGTGGTCGCCGTCAACAAGATCGACAAGGAAGGTGCCAACCCGGCGAAGGTGCGCCAGCAGCTCACCGAGTACGGACTGGTAGCTGAGGAATACGGCGGCGACACGCTGTTCATCGACGTGTCAGCGCGGTCAAACCTCAACATCGACCAGCTGCTCGAGGGTGTCTTGCTCACCGCGGACGCCTCCCTCGACCTGCGGGCCAACCCGCATCAGGATGCGCAGGGCATCGTCATTGAGGCCCGGCTCGACCGGGGCCGCGGGCCGGTGGCGTCCTTGCTGGTGCAGCGGGGAACACTGAATGTCGGTGACTCCGTGGTGGCCGGCGACGCGTTCGGCCGGGTCCGGGCGATGCTTGACGAAAACGGTGACACGGTCGACGTGGCCGGGCCGGCGCGCCCGGTGCAAGTGCTCGGTCTGACGTCGGTGCCCGGTGCGGGCGACTCGTTCCTTGTGGTCGAAGAAGACCGGATCGCCCGGCAGATCGCCGATCGCCGGTCGGCCCGGGAACGCAACGCGCAGCTAGCGTCGTCGCGGCGGCGGGTCTCGCTGGACGACCTGGACAAGGCACTTGCAGCTGGTGATGTGCAGCAGTTGAACTTGATTATCAAAGGTGACGTATCGGGTTCGGTCGAAGCGCTCGAGGACGCACTCGTCAAGATCGAGGCGGCCTCCGAGACGTCCGATGAGGTGTCGCTGCGGGTTATCGGGCGTGGTGTCGGTGCGATCACCGAGAACGACATCAACCTGGCGATCGCGTCCGACGCCGTGGTCATCGGTTTCAACGTCCGCCCTGAGGGCAAGGCGCGCGAGGCAGCCGATCGTGAGGGCGTCGACATCCGGTACTACACGGTCATCTACCAGGCGATCGACGAGATCGAGGCCGCGCTCAAGGGCATGCTCAAGCCCGAATTCGAAGAGGCGCAGCTCGGTACCGCCGAGGTCCGCGAGGTGTTCCGGGTGCCCCGGCTCGGCAACATCGCGGGTTGCCTGGTCCGCTCGGGAACGATCCGGCGCAACAGCAAGGCCAGGCTGGTGCGCGACGGCGTGGTCGTCGCTGACAACCTGGGCGTGGACTCGCTGCGGCGCTTCAAGGACGATGCGACCGAGGTGCGCGAAGGCTTCGAGTGCGGCATCGGTCTGGGGTCGTTCAACGACATCAAGATCGACGACGTGATCGAGACCTTCGAGCTGCGAGAGAAGCCGCGCAGCTGAATCGCCGGTAGCGCGTGGGAGGGCGTCTCGTGGTCGTCGGCACATTGACGATGGATTTGCTGCTCGGCGACGTGCACTCGCTGAAGGAAAAGCGTTCGGTGGTGCGGCCTATCGTGGCGGAGCTGCGCCGCCGCTTCGAGGTGGCCGCGGCCGAGACCGGCGACGTCGAACTGCACCGGCGGGCGGAACTGGCGGTGGCCGTGGTGTCCTCTTCGCACCGGCACGCAGTCGAGGTGCTCGAGCAGTGCGAGCGGCTCGTCGCGGGCCGTCCGGACTTGGAGTTGTTGTCGGCGCGGCGCCGGGTGCTCGACGACGGTGACTTAGATTGAGGAGAACGCACAATGGTTGACGCGGCACGGGCGCGCAGGTTGGCGGAACGGATCAAGCAGATCGTCGCATCCAACCTCGAGCTGCAGGTCAAGGATCCCCGGCTAGGCATGGTCACAGTCACCGACGTCCGGGTGTCGGGTGACCTGCACGACGCGTCGATCTTCTACACGGTGCTCGGCGACGAATCCGACCGTGTCGACTCGGCTGCGGCGCTGGAGTCGGCCAAGGGTGTGCTGCGCAGCGAGGTGGGCAGGCAGACCGGGGTGCGGTTCACGCCGACGCTCACGTTCCACCTGGACTCGCTACCGGAGTCGGCCGAGCAGATCAGCGCCCTGCTCGAAGCGGCAGCGCACGCAGACGCGAAAGTCCAAGCGGCCCGCATGGGTGCCCAGCCCGCGGGCGATCCCGACCCTTACCGCAAACCGCGCATCGACACCGACGAAGCGGATGACTGACAGCCGGCAGATCACCCGAGCGGGTCTCGACGACTGGGATGTCATCTGGCCGATCTGGCACGAGATCGTCGCCGCCGGCGACACCTACGCCTATGACCCGACCACGTCCTACGAGCAGGCCCGCGAGATGTGGCTCGGCCCGGCTGAAGCGGAGGTATGGCGGTTGCTCGAAAACGGGAACGTGCTTGGTGGGTATCGGATCTCGCCCAACCACCATGGCCCCGGAGCGCATGTCGCCAATGGCTCGTACATGGTTGGCTCCGCCGCACGCGGACGTGGGGTCGGCCGGGCCCTCGTCGAGCATTCGTTGGCGCGAGCGGCCGAGGTCGGCTACCTCGGCATCCAGTTCAACGCAGTCGCGGTCACCAACGTCCACGCGATCGGGCTCTACCACCGCCTTGGCTTCGCCACCGTCGGCACGATCCCGCTCGGGTTCCGCCATCCGCAGCAGGGCCTGGTCGACCTGCTGATCATGTACCGCGACCTGTAGCCAGCAGTGGCCGGCACCGACGTTTCGACCGCACGAGTGCTCAGCCTGGCGGCTTCGGCCTTCGTGGTCCTCGCCGCCGAGCCGCTGTATTTGCTCGTCGACACCGCCGTTGTCGGGCATCTCGGCTCGTTGCCGTTGGCGGGGCTGGGCATCGGCGGTGCGCTGATGACCCTCGTGCTGGTCATCGGGACGTTCGTGGAATACGGCACGACCAGCCGCGCCGCTCGGTGGTTCGGCGCGGGCCGGACCGATGCCGCGATCCACGAGGGTGTGCAGGCTTCGCATCTGGCGATCGGCATCGGGTTGGTCGTGGTAGCCGCGGGCCAACTGCTCGCCGATCCGCTGACCCGGCTGCTGGCGGGCGGCAGCGGCGACGTGCAGCACGCGGCGGAGTCATGGTTCCGGATCGCCGTTTGCGGCATTCCCGGCGTCCTGCTCGTGCTGGCCGGCAACGGCTGGATGCGAGGCGTCCAAGAGACGCGTCGGCCAGTTGTCATCGTGCTCGTTGCCAACGCCGCATCCGCAGCGGCGTCGCCGCTGCTCGTGTATCCCGCGCACCTGGGCCTGAACGGCTCCGCGATTGCGAACGTTGCGGGGCAGCTGCTGGGTGGCGTGCTGTTCCTGCGCAGCGTGCTGAGCCGAGCTTCCTCGCGTCGCCCGGACTTGACTGTGCTACGACGTCAACTCGTGGTGGGGCGCGATCTGGTGCTGCGTTCGGCCGGTTTCCAGGTGGCCTTTCTGTCCGCCGCCGGGGTCGCATCGCGGATGGGCACGGCGCAGATCGCGGCCCATCAGGTCGGGCTCCAGCTGTGGGAGTTCACGGCGCTGCTGCTCGACTCGTTCGCGATAGCCGCCCAGTCACTCGTCGGTGCGGCGCTGGGCGCGCACGACGAGCAGGTCGCGCGACGGACCGCCTGGCAGGTCGCGCGCTTCGGCCTCTGGGCCGGCGTGGCGTTCGCCACGGTGTTCGCGGCGGGCTGGTTCGTGGTGCCGAGGATATTCACGTCTTCGACCGACGTGCTCGGCCAGGTGCATGAGTTGTGGCCGTGGTTCGTCGCCATCCAGCCGCTCGGAGGCGTTGTGTTCGCGTTGGATGGCGTGTTGATCGGCGCCGGCGATGTTGCCTTCCTGCGCACCCTGACCCTGGTGGCCGCGCTCGGCGCGTTCACCCCGCTGAGCCTGGCCGCGCTGCATTGGCATTGGGGTATCGGCGGGGTGTGGGCCGGATTGACTGCCTTCATCGTGGTGCGCTTCGTCGGGATGGTGGCCCGCACCCGTGGCGGAGGATGGATCGTCATGGGGGAGCAGCGGTGAACCACGGCACCAAACCGCGCGCCGCGCTGAAGCTCTCGCGGGGGCTCCGGTGACCTCGTCCGGACTCGTCGTCGTCGACAAGCCCGCAGGCGTCACCTCCCATGACGTCGTCGGGCGGGTACGGCGGCTGGCCGGCACGCGACGGGTAGGGCATGCCGGCACGCTTGATCCGATGGCGACGGGCGTCCTGATTCTGGGCGTGCAGAGCGCCACCCGACTGCTGCACCACCTCGTCCTCTCGAACAAGGCCTACGCCGCCACGATCCGGCTCGGCGAGTCCACGGTCACCGACGACGCGGACGGCGCGCTGATGGCGGCCGCGTCCGCGGCACCGATCAGCGAAACCAACGTGCGTTTGGGGTTGGCCCGCTTCACCGGCCTGATCAGTCAGGTGCCGTCCGCGGTATCGGCAATCAAGGTCGACGGCGAGCGGGCGTACAAGCGGGTGCGCGACGGCGAGGCGGTGCAGCTCGCCGCCCGGCCGGTAAACGTCAGCCGGTTCGAGGCCCTTTCACTGACCCGGCCCACCCCGGACGTGCTCGACGTCGACGTGCTTGTCGAGTGCTCATCCGGTACCTACGTCCGGGCCCTTGCGCGCGACCTCGGGGCGGCGCTGGGCACCGGCGGACACCTGACGGCGTTGCGCCGCACCCAGGTGGGACCGTTCACCCTGGACCAGGCGCAGACTCTCGACCAGCTAGCCGCGCTAGCCGATCCGGTGACGCTCCCGCTCGCCGACGCCATTCGCGCCGCCCTGCCAGTTCGGGTGATCAGCGGGCAGGAAGCGACCGAGCTGTCCTTCGGACGCCCCATCGGCGCGGCGTCGATAGAGGGGACGTACGGCGTGCTCGGCCCGGACGGCGCTGCGGTCGCCCTCCTTCGTGATGAGGGCGGGCGAGGTCGGCCGGTACTCGTCTTCACCGCGGCTGGCTAAGACGTAGGCTCGTCGATCGTGCAGCGGTGGCGTGGTCTGGTCGCGGTCCCCCCGGACTGGGGACGGTGCGTGGTCACGATCGGTGTCTTCGACGGTGTGCACCGCGGTCATGCCGAGATCATCGGCAAGGCGGTCGCGTTGGCGGACGCTCGGGGCGTGCCGAGCGTCCTGCTTACTTTCGACCCACATCCGTCCGAGGTGGTCCGACCAGGGTCGCATCCACCCGCCCTGACTACCCTTGTTCGCCGCGCCGAGCTGGTCGAGGAACTGGGCATCGACGTGTTCTGCGCGTTGCCCTTCACGCTTGCCTTTTCTCGGCTGCGTCCTGCCGAGTTCGTGCATGAGGCCCTGGTGGCCGACCTGCACGCTGCCGAGGTGATCGTCGGTGAGAACTTCCGATTTGGCGCGAAGGCCTCGGGTGACGTCGGGACGCTGGTCGAGCTGGGCGCGACGTTCGGATTCGGCGCCCATGGCATCCCGCTCCTGCGCGGGGCCACTGCGGCTGAAGAGCAAGTCATCAGCGCCACCTACGTGCGGTCGTGCGTCGAGGCCGGCGATATGGGTGCCGCGGCAGCCGCGTTGGGTCGGCCGCATCGGCTCGACGGGCTGGTGGAGCGCGGCGACCAGCGTGGCCGCGAATTGGGCTTCCCGACGGCGAACCTGCGGACTGGGCCGTACCCCGCCGTCCCCGCCGACGGCGTCTACGCCGGCCGCGCAGTGCGACTGGACGAGTGGGGCCGCACGGTGGCCGCACCGCCGCTGGGGCTGGCGGCGATCTCGATCGGCACCAACCCGACATTCGAGGGTCGCCAGCGCAGGGTCGAGGCCTATCTGCTCGACTTCGACGGCGACCTCTACGGGCAGAAGATCGGCTTGGAGTTCGCCCGGCGGCTGCGCGGGCAGGAACGCTACGACGACCTCGCCGCCTTGGTGGCCCAGATGCGCGATGACGTCAAGCAGACGCGCGCGCTGCTGACCTGAACCCTCTCGATTCGGCGGCAGCCATGCCCCGCTGGTAGTCTCGGGTCTTGGCGCGTGCAAGCGCGCGCCGCGCAGCGTGCGTTCTTCTCCCACCGTGCTCTCGACCGGTGGGGCGCCCTGCCGAATCATCGTGAGGAGTCGTCCGTGCCGCTAGCAACCGACGTCAAGAAGCAGATCATTTCCGAGTACGGCTCCGCCGACGGTGACACCGGTTCGGCCGAAGTCCAGGTCGCGTTGCTGTCCAAGCGCATCAGCGACCTGACCGAGCACCTGAAGCTGCACAAGCACGACCACCACAGCCGGCGCGGCCTGCTGTTGCTAGTCGGCCGGCGTCGCCGGCTGCTGAACTACCTTGCCAAGACCGAGATCAACCGGTACCGGTCGATCATCGAGCGGCTCGGTCTGCGTCGATAGACCTGATCGGGGATCGACACCCGTCGTTGCCCGATTCTGTACAACCGAATATCCATCGCCGGACGCGCACGTGAGACGTCCAGCTCTGCGACCAGACGAGGACGCCGGTCCTCGGTAGTGGCAGCTAGGTCACGCGACCCAGCCGCTTCGATCGAAGACCGGCACCCGACTCGAGGTGAACCGCTCGTACGTCGCATGCGCTCCCGGCGCGACATCGGCAGGCTCGACGCCCGCCGAACGAGAGGGGCTCTGCAGTGACAGAGACAATCGACGCCGAATCCGGCGTCCACGAGACCGTCGCCACCATCGACAATGGCAGCTTCGGTACCCGCACGATCCGCTTCGAGACCGGCCGGCTGGCCCGGCAGGCCGCAGGCTCGGTCGTCGCTTACCTCGACGACGAGACGATGCTCCTGTCGGCCACCACCGCCGGCAAGTCCCCGCG
Source organism: Actinomycetota bacterium (assembly GCA_040003255.1). Classification (GTDB taxonomy): domain Bacteria; phylum Actinomycetota; class Actinomycetes; order Mycobacteriales; family Jatrophihabitantaceae; genus JBDUCV01. The sequence continues at coordinate 10,916 of JBDUCV010000049.1, read as the reverse complement.
CGAAGGTCTGGACTTCTTCCCGCTTACTGTCGACGTCGAGGAACGGATGTATGCCGCCGGGCGCATCCCCGGCTCGTTCTTCCGCCGCGAGGGTCGACCCAGCGAAGACGCGATCCTCACCTGCCGGCTGATCGACCGCCCGCTGCGTCCGTCATTCGTCAAGGGACTGCGCAACGAGGTCCAGGTCGTCGTTACCGTCATGGCGCTTGACCCCGACGAGCTTTACGACGTGGTCGCGATCAACGCGGCGTCGGCTTCCACCCAGCTCGCTGGCTTGCCGTTCAGCGGCCCGGTTGGCGCCACCCGGGTGGCGATGATCGACGGGCAGTGGGTCGCGTTCCCCAGTCACAGCGACCTGCGGCGGGCGACCTTCGACATGGTTGTCGCGGGGCGGGTGCTCGATACAGATGACGTTGCGATCATGATGGTTGAGGCCGAGGCCACCGACAATACGATCGAGCTGATCGCTGGCGGAGCCGTCCGGCCCACAGAGGAGGTCGTAGCCGACGGGCTACAGGCGGCAAAGCCGTTCATCGCCGAACTGTGCCGGGCACAGACCGAGCTTGCGAAGCTTGCGGCGAAACCGACCGCGGCGTTCCAGGTGTTCCTCGATTACGGCGACGACGTGGTCGCGGCCGTGTCGACCGAGGTCGAAGCGCCGCTGGCGCAGGCGCTCACGATCGCTGACAAGCAGCAGCGTGAAGCCGAGCTGGACCGACTAAAGGTACTGGCCAAGGAGCTCGTCGGCCCGCAGTTCGAGGGTCGTGAAAACGAGATCAGTGCGGCCTACCGCGCACTGACGAAGAAGCTCGTTCGCCAGCGCATCCTGCAAGACAAGGTGCGTATCGACGGCCGTGGGCTAACCGACATCCGTACCCTCTCGGCCGAGGTCGAAGTCGTGCCGCGTGTGCACGGGTCGGCGCTGTTCGAGCGGGGCGAGACGCAAATCCTGGGTGTGACCACGTTGAACATGCTGGGCATGGAGCAGAAGCTCGACACCCTGGCACCCGAGCGGTCCAAGCGCTACATGCACAACTACAACTTTCCGCCGTACTCGACGGGGGAGACCGGCCGCGTCGGTTCGCCGAAACGTCGCGAGATCGGGCACGGCGCGCTCGCCGAGCGGGCGCTCGTACCGGTGCTTCCGAGCCGTGACGAATTCCCATACGCGATCCGCCAGGTGTCCGAGGCGCTCGGCTCCAATGGGTCGACGTCGATGGGTTCGGTGTGCGCGTCGACACTGGCCCTGCTCAACGCCGGCGTGCCCCTGAAGGCACCGGTGGCCGGTATCGCGATGGGCCTGGTGTCCGACACGATCGACGGCAAGACCGAGTACGTCGCGCTGACCGACATCTTGGGGGCGGAAGACGCCTTCGGCGACATGGACTTCAAGGTCGCCGGCACCAAGGAGTTCGTCACAGCGCTGCAACTCGACACCAAGCTTGACGGCATCCCGTCCGAGGTGCTCGCCGCAGCGCTCACCCAGGCGCGTGATGCGCGGCTGCACATCTTGGACGTCATGGCCGAGGCCATCGACGGCCCGGATGAGATGAGCCCCTTTGCGCCGCGAGTCACTGTGGTCAAGATCCCGGTGGACAAGATCGGTGCGGTGATCGGGCCCAAGGGCCAGATGATCAACTCCATCCAGGACGAGACCGGCGCAGACATCACCATCGAGGACGATGGGACGATCTACGTCGGCGCCTCTGACGGCACGTCGGCACAGGCCGCAGTCGATCGCATCAACGCGATCGCAAATCCGCAGATGCCGAAGGTCGGAGAGCGGTTCCTGGGCACCGTGGTGAAGACCGCGGCGTTCGGTGCATTCGTTTCGCTGTTGCCGGGCAAGGACGGTCTGGTGCATATCAGCAAGCTGGGCCAAGGTAAGCGCATCGGCAAGGTCGAGGACGTCGTCAACGTCGGCGACAAGCTGCAGGTCGAGATCATGGAGATCGACGCGCGCGGCAAGATCAGCCTGGTGCCGGTAAAGGATGACGCGCCGGCGGCAGCACCAGTGGACGCAACCGCACCGGCGGAGGCGTCCGCCGACGCCTAATCGCTGCAACGACCTACTCGACCCCCGGCCTGAATCATCGGCCGGGGGTCGAGCACGTTCGGCCTGCGCTACGGCCGCAGCGTAAATACCGGGACTTCTCCGAGTATTCCTGTATTGTCTGCCGATACGATAGACATACTGGCGCTCACAGACTCGATTGGACTCGTCATGACGAGTACTTTCCGCGCGCGCGGGCGCACCGCGGCTGCGCTGATGGCGGTTGCCTGGCTCGCTGCCATCGGCCCGGCGGGGTGTTCTACCTCAACCGCCAGCCCCGGCAAGCGGGTCACCCTGGTGGCTTACTCGGTATCCAAGTCGGCGTACGACGCAATGCAGACTGCGTTCGTGGCCACGCCGCAGGGTGCGGGCGTGACGTTCGCCGCCTCCTACGGACCGAGCGGCAGCCAGAGCAAGGCGGTGGCGAACGGGCAGCAGGCCGACTACGTCGCGTTTTCGCTGGAACCCGACCTGTCGAGCCTGGCGCCGAGCTTCGTCGACCTGGGCTGGAACAGCGGTCCGACGAAGGGATTGGTCTCGGACTCAGTCGTGGTGATCGCCGTGCGCAAGGGCAACCCGAAAGGCATCCTGGGGTGGGACGACCTCATCAAGCCGGGCGTCACGATCGTGACGCCAGATCCGGGCTCGTCCGGCTCGGCAAAGTGGAACGTGCTCGCTGCCTACGCTCATCTCCTGCAGAACGGAGGTAGCGACGCCGACGCACAGACCTACCTAACCGCATTCTTCGCCAACGTGGCGAGCAAACCCGCGAGTGCGGCGGCGGCCACCCAGACATTTCTCAACGGTACTGGTGACGTGCTGATCTCCTACGAGAACGAGGCGATCGCGGCCCGGCAGAAGGGTGCGCCACTGGACTACGTCGTCCCGGCCGAGTCGATCCTGATCGAGAACCCTGCAGCGGTGACCAAGCACGCGCCGCAGGCGGCGAAGGACTTCCTCGTATTTGCGCAGAGCGAGGCCGGGCAGAAGATCTTCGCGAGCAAGGGGTTCCGCCCGGTGCTCGGCTCCGTCGCCGCCGGGCCTGTCCAAGGCGCCAACAACCCCGCCGACCCATTCCCGAGGGTCGCCAAGCTCGAGACGGTCGCTGATCTCGGTGGGTGGAGCGTGGTGAACAACAAGCTTTTCAACAAGGCCGATGGGATCGTCACCCGGCTCTTGAACGGTTCGTAGGGATCGAGGCAGTGGCCGTTGTGGAGGCAACCGCAGCTCGGCGGGTGACGCGCCCGTCCGACCGAGTGCGGCTCGGTGTGCTCTCGGGCGCCGGACTGGGTGTGGCGGTGCTGTGGCTGAGCCTGCTCGTGCTGCTGCCCCTGGCCGCGGTCGTGGCCCGGGGCACCGGAGCCGGCTGGTCGTCGTTCTGGGCCGCATTCAGCACGCACGCGGCGCTGGAGGCGATCCGGCTGACCGTGCTGTGCGCCCTAGCCGTCGCGCTGTTCAACGCCGTCATGGGAACGCTGGTCGCCTGGGTGCTGGTCCGCGACGACTTTGCCGGCAAGCGGCTGGTCGAGGTGTTCATCGACCTCCCGTTCGCCTTGCCGACGATCGTGGCCGGCCTGGTGTTGGTCAGCCTCTACGGGCCCCGGAGCCCGATCGGCCTCACCTGGTACGCGACTCGTCCCGGCATTGTCGTCGCACTGTTGTTTGTGACGCTGCCGTTCGTCGTGCGCGCGGTGCAGCCGGTCCTGCTCGCCCTCGAGACCGACGTAGAGGAGGCGGCCGCATCGCTCGGCGCCGGCCCGATGACGAGGTTCCGCCGGATCGTGCTGCCGTCGATCTGGCCGGCCATCATGTCGGGGGCAGCGCTTGCTTTCGGCCGAGCGATGGGCGAATACGGCGCGGTCATCCTGATCTCGGGCGGCGTGGCCAGGACGCAGCTGGCATCGCAGTACATCTACGGCCAGATCGAGAGTGGTTACCTGTCCGACGCGGCGGCGACCTCGACCGCCCTGCTGTTCATCAGCGTCGCGGTCATGGCCACGCTCGGCGCCCTGCAGCGGTGGACGGCTCGTCGTGGTTAGCCGGGCCGTCACAAAGGCACCCGGTGCCGCTTCGGCTGCAAGCAGCAGCCCCGATCGCCGGCGGCGGGCATCGGGCAACCGGGCTCGGTTCGTGATGCGCATCGTTGTGCTGGCATACCTCGCGGTCCTCGTCGCGTTGCCGGTCGGCGTCGTCGTATGGCGCGCGGCGGAGCAGGGCACTCAGACGTTCTGGGATGCAATCAGTTCGGCGGAGGCTCTGAACGCATACGAACTTACGGCGGTTGTCGCCGGCTGCGCGGTGGCGATCAACACCGTGTTCGGGGTCGGCGTCGCGATTCTTCTCGCTCGATACCGGGTCCCCGGGCGTCGGCTACTCGATCTGTTGATCGACATCCCGGTGTCGATCTCGCCGATCGTCGTCGGCCTGGCGCTGGTCCTGGTGTTCGGCTGGACGACCGGATGGTTCGGTTCCGGCTTGCAGGATGCCGGAATCCAGATCATCTTCGCGACACCAGGCATGGTACTGGCGACGACGTTCGTGTCACTGCCTCTTGTACTGCGCGAAGTGCTGCCGGTTCTAGCGGAAACAGGCGTCGAGCAGGAGCAGGCTGCCCGTTCGCTGGGCGCCAACGCGATGCAGCGCTTCGTGCGCATCACGCTGCCGACCATCAAGTGGGCGCTGGGCTATGGGGTGGTGCTGAGCCTGGCCCGAGCGCTCGGCGAGTTCGGCGCGGTACGGGTGGTGTCAGGAAATGTGGCGGGCCAGAGTCAGACCGTGACGTTGCTCGTGGCCGATCGGGCCGAGCAGGTCGAACCGGGCTACTACCAGCTGTCGCTCGTGCTGATCTTTGCTGCCGCGCTGTGCATCGTGGCCATCTCGCTGCTTCGGCCGAGGGAAGGAACCTGATGGGAATCGCCGCGCACCAAATCTCGAAGCGGTTCGGTGACTTTGTCGCCCTGGACGACGTCGACCTCGACGTCGCCAGCGGCCAGCTGACCGCCCTGCTCGGCCCCAGCGGCGGCGGAAAGTCGACCCTGCTACGGATCATCGGTGGACTCGACGATGCCGACACCGGGTCGATCCACATCGACGGTGTCGAGTCCACCGGTGTCCCAGCGCAGCGGCGAAACGTCGGCTTCGTGTTCCAGCACTACGCGGCGTTCAAGCACCTGAGCGTGTTCCGCAACGTCGCCTTCGGGTTGGAGATCCGCAGGCGGCCCAAGGACGAAATTCGACGAAGGGTGCACGAGTTGCTGGAGCTCGTACACCTCGACCAGTTCGCGGATCGCTTGCCGTCCCAGTTGTCCGGGGGCCAGCGGCAACGGATGGCGCTCGCTCGCGCGCTCGCCGTCGAACCGAAGGTGCTGCTGCTGGACGAGCCGTTCGGAGCATTGGACGCCAAGGTACGTAAGGAACTGCGCGACTGGCTGCGCCGATTGCACGACGAAGTGCAGGTCACCACGGTGTTCGTCACTCACGATCAGGACGAAGCGCTCGAAGTGGCGGACGAGCTGGTCGTGATCAACCGCGGTCGGGTCGAGCAGGTTGGTTCACCGAATGAGCTCTACGACCACCCGGCGAACAGCTTCGTCATGGGCTTCCTCGGGCCGGTCACCCGGCTCGGGGACCGCCTGGTCCGCCCGCACGACATCGAGATCCTCACAACTCCGTCCGCCGGTGCAGTGCCTGCTCGGCTGGTCCGGCTCGTTCGCGTCGGCTTCGAGGTGCGGGCCGAGCTACGGGCCAATGACAGCACGCCGTGGGTCCAGCTCACCCGTGGGCAGTCCGATGTTCTCGACCTGCAAGCCGATAGTTCAGTCTGGCTGCGCGCCGCACACGACGCCTCGGTGCTCGCTGCGTCATAGGGCCGCCCCGCGTCTTTTCCCTTTCCTGCAGGATTTGGGAAGATGCCAGACGTGGAGATCTCGGCAAAGACGGACTATGCCGTTCGGGCGCTGCTCAGTCTCGCTTCGCGTGCGCCCGAGCTGGTGAAGGTCGACGTCGTCATCGGCGAGCAGCAACTGCCGCGCAAGTTTGTCGAGGCGATTTTGGGCGAGCTGCGCCGAGCCGGATTGGTGCGCAGCCAGCGAGGAGCGGAGGGTGGTTATGCACTGGCGCGGCCGGCGCACGAGATAACCCTCGGATCGGTGATCCGCGCGGTCGACGGCCCGCTGGCCGAGGTGCGCGGGCTGCGACCACACGAGACGCGCTACATCGGCGTCGCCGAGCATTTGCCGCAGGTGTGGGTCGCCGTGCGGGCCAGTCTGCGCCGGGTGCTGGACGAGACGACCCTGCAGCAGGTGCTCAGCGGCAAGCTGCCGGCACACGTACGACGGATGGTCGACGCCCCGGACGCGTGGCTGCCACGCTGAGCGACCCATCCGGATCGGGCATCATCGCCCGCATGCCCCGCATCCGCCGTGGCCCGCTCGCGGAGCTGCCCGTCGAGGTGACCGCGCTGGTCGCCGTCGCGTTCATGGTCGCGGTCGGATTCGGCGTCGTCGCCCCCGCCATCCCCCTGTTCGCCACCCAGTTCGGGGTGAGCAAGACCGCGGCGAGTGCGGTTATTAGCGCCTTCGCCGCGACCCGGCTGGCTACGGCACCGTTCGTCGGGCGCTTGGTTAACGCGTTCGGCGAACGGATCGTGCTCGCCACCGGCATCGGCATCGTCGCCGCTTCGAGCGCACTGGCCGGTTTCGCGCAGAGCTACTGGCAGTTGCTGGTGCTGCGAGGCATCGGCGGTGTCGGATCGATCATGTTCAGCGTCAGCAGTGTCAGCCTGCTCATCCGGGTGACGCCGCAGGAGCTACAGGGACGGGCACAGGGGGTGTATGCGGGCGGCTTCCTGCTCGGCACGATCGCCGGCCCCGCGCTGGGGTTCGTCGCCGCGTGGTCGCTGCGGGCGCCCTTCTTCCTCTACGCCGGCACGCTGATGGCAGCTGGAGCGATTGGCCTCGGGGCACTGCGGCACAGCTCGCTCGCCGCGAGAAGTGGGGACCGGGCCACCGCGGTCGGCCTCGGCGTCGCACTCCACAACCGGTCCTACCGCGCCGCGCTCGCCAGCACGTTCGCCGCCCAGTGGGCGCTCATCGGGGTCCGCTCGGCGATCGTGCCGTTATTCGTCGTCGAGGCGCTCGGACTGGGGCAGGGGTGGATCTACGTCGGTTTCTTCACCGTGAGCGTCGTCAGCGGTGCGCTGCTGCTGCCGCTCGGTCGCTACGCCGACGTCCACGGTCGTCGGCCCGTGCTTCTGGGCGGGCTCGTCGTCGGCGCGGCCGGGTTGGCCGTCCTGCCGGCGTGGTCGGATCTTGGCGGCCTGCTGGTCGCGATGGGGCTGCTTGGAGCGTCCGGCGCCGCGCTGTCAGTAGCGCCGGGTGCCATCGTGGGCGATGTGGTAGCTGGCCGCGGTGGGACCGTGGTCGCGGCGTTCCAGATGGCGGGCGACGCCGGGTCGATCTTGGGGCCGGTGGTGGCCGGGTGGATTGCCGACGCTTCGGGCTACGGCGCGACCTTCGCCGTCGCCTCGCTGATCATGCTGCTGCCCGTCGCGGTGGTGCTGGTAGCCCCGGAAACCCGGCACCGGGTGCCGGCCGGCGCGGTGGCGAACCAGACTGTCGCCGAGGGCGACGTGACCAGCTGAGCGTTACCGGACAGACTGAAGCATGCGCCTGGACCTGGTTCTCGGTGATATCACTGAGCAGCGCGTGGCTGCCATCGTCAATGCCGCGAATTCCTCCTTACTCGGTGGCGGCGGTGTGGACGGTGCGATCCATCGCCGCGGCGGTCCGTCGATCCTCGCCGCCTGCCGCAAGCTGCGTGTCACCACCCACCGGGACGGGCTCGCGCCGGGCCAGGCGGTGCCGACGCCGGCGGGGGACTTGCCCGCCGAGTGGGTGATCCACACGGTCGGGCCGGTCTACTCGCCCACCGAGGACCGCAGTGAGCTGCTGCGTTCGTGCTACCGCGAGTCACTGCGCGTGGCCGAACAGCTCGGCGCGGCCACGGTGGCCTTTCCGCTAATCTCGGCCGGCGCCTACGGGTGGCCGGTCGACGACGCGCTTCGGCAGGCGATCAGCACCGTGCTGGCCACACCAGGTGACGGAGTCGCCCGGCTCGTCGTCTGGCAGCCGGAGGCGCTCGAACAGGCCCGTAGGATCGCCGGATGACCCGCAGCCGAGCCGCGCGTGCCGGCGTGCGGGCGTCGACACACCGGCTGGGCGCGACGGGCGGCGGAGTGATCACCCGAACCGTGCTGCCCGGCGGACTGCGGATCGTCACCGAGGCGATGCCCGGTGTGCGCAGCGCGAGTGTCGGTGTGTGGGTACCGGTTGGCAGCCGAGACGAGTTGCCGGGCGTGGCTGGTGCCAGCCACTTCCTGGAGCATCTGCTGTTCAAGGGCACAACCACCCGCTCGGCGCTCGACATCGCGAGTGCGATGGATGCGGTCGGCGGTGAGTTCAACGCGTTTACCGAGAAGGAGCACACCTGCTTCTACGCGACCGTGCTCGACCGTGATCTGCCACTCGCTGTCGAGATCGTCAGCGATGTCGTGCTCAATGCGACGGTTGCCGCGCAAGACGTCGACGTCGAACGAGGCGTGGTGCTTGAAGAGATCGCCATGCGCGACGACGACCCGGCCGACCTGGTTCACGACGAGTTCGCGCAGGCCCTATTTGGCGACACCCCGCTCGGCCGTCCGATCCTGGGTACGGTCGCCTCGATCACCGGCCTGAGCCGCCGCCAAGTCGCGGGCTACTACCGCCGCCGCTACCAACCCGAACGTATGGTCGTCGCGGCGGCTGGCAACCTGGACCATGCCGCCATAGTGAAGCTGGTCCGGTCGGCGTTCGACGACGTGCTGGACACGACCGCGCCGGTACCCAGCCCGCGCACCGGCAGCGACGACCACCGTCGTCCGGCCCGGGCGATCTCGGTCGTCCACGACGAGACCGAGCAGGCCAACATCGTGCTCGGCGCCCGTGGCCTGTCGCGGCATGACGAGCGTCGCTTCGCCGCGGGAGTGCTGTCATCCGCGCTCGGCGGCGGGATGAGTTCGCGGTTGTTTCAACGCATCCGCGAGGAGCGTGGCCTGGCCTATTCGGTGTACACGTTCGCGAGCGGCTTCGCCGACACTGGCCACTTCGGCGTGTACGCCGGTTGCCAGCCGGGCAAGGCCGACGAGGTCCTCGACCTGATCCGCACCGAACTCGACGACGTCGCGGCGCACGGCCTGCGTGCAGCCGAAGTCTCACGCGGAAAGGGCCAGATGTGCGGCGGCATCGTGCTCGGCCTGGAGAACTCCGGCTCGCGGATGACCCGGATCGGCAAGAACGAGCTGGTCTACGGTGACGTGCTCGGCGTCGACGAGCTCATCGCCCGCGTCGACGCGGTCACTGTCGATGACGTGGCCGAGGTGGCCGCGTACCTTCTGCAGCAATCCCGTTGCCTCACCGTCGTCGGCCCGTTCGGGGCGCACGACTTCGACGCCGCCGTCTAGAAGGGGAGCAGATGCCGCCCGAACCAGTCCGCGTCGGAGTCCTCGGGGCCCGGGGCCGCATGGGCCAGCAGGTGTGCAAGGCGGTCGACGCCGCGGATGACATGGACCTGGTGGCGATGGTCGACGCCGGCGACTGGTTGTTCAGCGTCGCCGACGCTGGCGCCCAGGTGCTAGTGGACTTCACCCATCCAGACGTGGTCATGGACAACATCCGATTCGCGATCGACCAGGGCATTCACGCCGTCGTCGGTACCACCGGCATCACCGAGGACCGGCTCGACACGATACGCAAGTGGCTCGTCGATACGCCCGACCTCGGCGTGCTCGTCGCTCCCAACTTCGCGATCGGCGCCGTGTTGAGCATGAAGTTCGCCGAACTGGCCGCGCGGTTCTACGAATCGGCCGAGGTCATCGAGCTGCACCACCCGGACAAGGCCGATGCGCCCAGCGGAACTGCGATACGTACGGCGCAGATGATCGCCTCCGCACGCGGCGCTGCTCGTCTCGCACCGGTACCCGACGCCACCACCCAGTCTCAGGCCGGAGCACGCGGCGCGGCCATCGACGGCATCCACGTGCACGCGGTCCGGCTCGCCGGGCTGGTCGCGCATCAAGAAGTGCTGTTCGGCACCGACGGCGAGACGTTGAGCATCCGACACGATTCGCTGAACCGCTCATCGTTCATGCCGGGCGTACTGCTGGGAATCCGCGAGGTCGTCAACCGTCCGGGGCTGACCGTGGGGCTCGAAGCGCTGCTCGGACTGTGACGGCGCGTCGCGTCGTCGCGCTACTCGTCCTGGCCCTGGCCGCGTACTTCGTCCTGATCGGATACCGAGGGGTGTTTCTGCTCAGTCACCCCGACCTCAGTCTGAAAGTGTTCGGCGCGGCGGTGCTGGCTCTGCCAATGATCGGGGTCTGGGTCGTCGTAGCCGAATTGCGCTTCGGAGCGGCAACGCAGAGACTCGGCCGGATGCTCGACGCGACTGGCACACCCTCCGACCCGCAATTGCCGCGATTACCCTCAGGACGGGTCGACCGAATCGCCGCAGACGCCCTATTCGCGCAGCGCCGGGCGGCGGTCGAATCCGCGCCGGGCGACTGGCGTGGCTGGTATCAACTGGCGGTTGCTTACGACCTCGCGGGTGATCGGCCGCGAGCACGTGCGGCCATGCGCGAGGCGATCGACCGGGCTCATGGCTGAGGCTGGCAAAGGTTTGCCTCTGTTCGCCGGACCTGCCGTGTGGTGGGATCGGTGTATTCGGGGTCGACGGGAGCAGACCATGACTCTGCGTGCGGCGCTCTACTGCGCCGCGGCCGGCACCCTTCTGACGGGGGTAGTCGTCGCGATCCCCCCGCACGACGCGA
>JBDUCV010000048.1:0-18432 GCA_040003255.1 Actinomycetota bacterium | reverse complement strand
AAGGGCACCACGGTGATCGACAACGCGGCACGCGAGCCGGAGATCGTCGACCTGTGCCGAATGCTCACGTCGATGGGCGCGCAGATCGACGGCGTCGGATCGTCAACCCTGGAAATCAACGGTGTCGACCAGCTGCATCCGACGACGCACGCCGCGGTCGCCGATCGGATCGTGGCGGGCACCTGGGCGATGGCGGCGGTGGCTACCCGGGGCGACGTGACCATTCGGGGGGCGAACGCCGCGCACCTCGAGATCGCGCTGGACAAGCTGGTGCGCTCCGGCGCCGACGTCGACGTCATGGCCGACGGATTCCGAGTCCAGATGACCCGTCGCCCGACCAGCTTCGACGTCGTCACGCTGCCCTATCCGGGGCTGGCAACCGATCTGCAGCCGCAAGCCATCGCGCTGCTGTCGATCGCCGACGGCACGGCGATGATCACCGAGAACCTGTTCGAGTCGCGATTCATGTTCTGCGACGAGATATCCCGGATGGGTGCCGACGTGCGCACTGACGGCCATCACGCGGTCATCCGTGGCACCGACCGGCTCTCCGGCGCCCCGGTGCGGGCCACCGACATCCGCGCCGGAGTCGGGCTGGTCATCGCCGCGTTGGTGGCCGAGGGCGTCACCGAGATCGCCGAGGTGCACCACATCGATCGGGGTTACGTGCGAATCGAGGAACAGCTGCGTGCGCTCGGCGCCGATGTCGTGCGGGCCGAATCCGAATTCTTCTAGCGGAGGAGAGCGCGGGCCCGGTCGGCATCCTGGTGGAATACCAGCACGTCCAGATCGCCGTTGCGCCGCTTCGACATTGACGAGCGGATGCCGGCGTCGCCGAGGGTGGCCCGCAACATGAGCGCATCGGTGCGTGATCGGCCCTCAGCCACCACGTCCAGCAAGCCGAGGTCGGGCGAGTCGGCAGCGTCTGGAATCGGCCCGGTGCGCGGCCGGGATGGCTTGAACGTCCAGCGCAGGATGAGACCGAGCAGTGCGACTACGACGAGCGCGACCACGGTGGACGGGATGGCGGTGGTCACTCGTCAAGTATCCCACCGTGCGCCGTGATCGCCCGGGGCTACTGTCGCCGCGTGACCGAAACTCAACCAGGACAACTTGCGGTGATCGGTGCCGGACTGATGGGCTCGGGCATCGCCCAGGTGGCTGCGGCGGCGGGCTGGCAGGTGCTGCTGCGCGACGTCACCGACGAGGCGCTGTCGCGTGGCCGCGCGGCCATCGAGCGCTCGTTGAGCCGCTTCGCCGAGAAGGGCCGGATCGAACCCGACGATGTTGAAGCGGCGCTCGGCCGGATCACGCTGACTACCGACCTCGACGCCGCTGGCGACGCCGATGTGGTCGTCGAGGCGGTGTTTGAAAGCCTGGACGTCAAGCGCGAGTTGTTCGCCACTCTGGATGAACTGCTCGGTCCGCACGCGGTGCTTGCCTCAAACACCAGCGCCATCCCGATCACCCAGATCGCGGCCGCGACATCCCGCCCCGAGTCGGTGATCGGCACCCATTTCTTCTCGCCGGTGCCGATGATGGCGCTGTGTGAACTGGTGCGCGGTTACAAGACGTCAGACCAGACGCTGGACAGAGCACGCGGCTTCGCCGAGGGAATCGGCAAGACCTGCATCGTGGTCAACCGCGATGTCGCCGGCTTCGTCACCACCAGGCTGATCGCTGCCCTGGCGAACGAGGCGGTCCGGCTCGTCGAGTCCGGAGTAGCTACCCCCGAGGACGTCGACACCGCGTGCAAGCTCGGGTTCGGACACGCGATGGGTCCGCTCGCCACCCTGGACCTCACCGGCGTCGACATCATGTTGCACGCCACCAACAACATCTACGCCGATACGCGTAACCCGATCTTTGCCGCGCCGGAACTGTTGCAGCGCATGGTCGTGGCCGGTGACCTCGGCCGCAAGAGCGGACGCGGCTTCTACCAGTACTGACCGCTGTTACCGCTCCTTAGGTCGCCACCGCCAGCTCCTTCACTGCAGTTGACAATGGATGTCATTTTGACTTGACTTTGGAGCTGTGCGCCGCGCTGCCCTGATGGCCCTCACGGTCACCGCGTCCGCCGTGCTCGGTGCGTGCAGCACGACGTCCCCGTCGATCGGGCCGTCCGGCGGCTCGGCCGGGGGCGGCGTCATCCCGGTGGCGGCGAGCATCAATGCGTGGGGCAGCCTGCTGGAGCAGCTCGGCGGAAGCCACGTGCACGCCACGTCGATCATCAACAACCCAGACACTGACCCGCACACCTACGAACCCACGCCGGCCGATGCCCGGACGATCGCCAGGGCGAAGCTCTTCGTCGTAAATGGCATCGGCTATGACTCGTGGGCAGCCAAGGCGGTTGCCGCTGATCCGGATCGCGGCCGCGCGGTCATCGACGTCGGCGAGCTCGTGGGAGTGGCCGAGGGCGGCAACCCGCACCGGTGGTACGCGCCCGACGACGTGCGCCGGGTCGCCGATCAGATCACCGCGGACTTGACGAAGCTCGACCCACCCGACGCCGGGTACTACCGCGAGCGGCGCGAGGCGTTCGAGCGAACCAAGTTGGCCCGCTTCCACCAACTGGTCCGCGAGATCAAGAGCAACTACGCCGGAATTCCGGTTGGCGCGAGCGAGAGCGTCTTCTCCCCGCTGTCAGACGCATTGGGGCTGAAGTTGCTGACGCCGCCGAGCTTCTTGACGGCGATCAGTGAAGGCGTCGACCCTTCCGCCGCCGACAAGGCAGCTATCGATGATCAGATCAGCGGGAGGCAGATCAAGGTGTACGTCTTCAACTCCCAAAACTCAACGCCTGATGTCGCTGCTCAGGTCGCTGCTGCCAAGAGGGCGGGGATCGCGGTGTCGACCATCACCGAGACACTTTCACCGGCCGGCGCAAGCTTCCAGGATTGGCAAACCAGTCAACTCGACGCCCTCGCGAAGGCTTTGCACGGAGCGTCGTCATCGTGAGCTCCGGATGAGCCGCTCGCAGATGCGTAACAGCGAGCCCGCCGCCGCACCTGGGCGTTCCCTGTCGCCAGGGTCCGACGTGGTGTCGTTGCGCCGGGCGGCGATTCGGGTGGGCGGCCGGACGATCTGGTCCGACGTGAGCCTGACGGTGCATGCCGGCGAGTTCGTCGCGGTGCTCGGACCGAACGGGGTCGGCAAGTCGACCCTGCTGAAGGCGGTGCTTGGCCTGCTACCGCTGAGCGCCGGAGAGGTGCAGGTGCTGGGCGGTTCGCCGGGGCGGCACAACGATCGGATCGGCTACTTGCCACAACGCCGCGCGTTCGACCCGTCGGCGCGGGTGCGCGGTGTCGACGTCGTCCGGCTCGGATGGGACGGCGACCGCTGGGGTACCCCGCTGCCAGGCTGGTTGCGGGGGGCGCGCGCCCGAGCGGCGCGCGAGCGGCTGGGCGAGGTCATCGACCTGGTGGGTGCCCAGGGTTACGCGCATCGACCGATCGGCGATTGTTCCGGCGGCGAGCAGCAACGACTGCTGATCGCGCAGGCCCTGGTCCGTCGCCCCGACCTGCTCGTCCTGGACGAGCCGCTCGACAGCCTCGACGTCACCAACCAGGCGTCGATCAGTGCATTGGTCCAGTCGGTATGCCGCAGCCAAGGCGTCGCCGTCATGCTGGTCGCGCACGACGTCAACCCGATCCTGCCCTACCTCGACCAGGTGATCTATCTGGCCCATGGCGGTGCAGTGATGGGGACGCCCGAGACGGTGATCACCTCCGACACGCTGAGCATGCTTTACAACACTCCGGTCGACGTCCTGCACGACCGCACCGGGCGGCTGGTCGTGGTGGGCCAGCCCGACGCGCCCGCGGCACACCCTCGATGACGCCCGGACTCAGCTGGAACCTGTTCGATGACGTGCAGGAGCTGTTGAGCTACCACTTCATGCTCAACGCCCTGCGCGCGGGCACGGTGGTCGCCGTCATTGCCGGGGCGATCGGGTACTTCATGGTGCTGCGTCGGCAGAGCTTTGCCGGACACACGCTGGCGATCATCGGCTTCCCGGGGGCCGCCGGGGCAACCTGGCTGGGCGTGGGCGCCGGATTCGGCTATTTCGGGTTCTGCATTGGCGGCGCGCTGGTGATCGCGGGGCTGCGGAAAGGTGGTGGGGCGAATACCGGGTGGGGCCCTTCCGGCGAGGAATCCGCGATCATCGGCACGGTGCAGGCCGTGGCGCTCGCTACCGGCTTCCTGTTCGTCAGCCTCTACCGGGGTTTTCTCGGCGGGATCAACAGCCTGCTGTTCGGCACGATCACCGGCGTGACCGACGGCCAGGTGCTCACCCTGCTCGTCGCAGGCACCGGGTGCCTCGCGGTGCTGGCAGCGCTCGGCCGGCCATTGCTGTTCACCAGCGTCGACCCGAGTGTCGCCCGCGCCCGAGGTGTGCCGGTGCGCAAGCTCAACGCGGCCTTCCTAATCCTGCTCGGGATTGCCGCGGCCGGTGCTAGCCAGGTCACCGGCAGCCTGCTCGTCTTTGCGCTGCTCGTCGTCCCGGCCGCAACCGCGGTACGGGTCACCGCCCGTCCCGCGGCTGGGCTGGTGCTGTCGGTGCTGCTCGCGATCGCGATCACCTGGGTCGGTGAGG
This sequence comes from Actinomycetota bacterium, assembly GCA_040003255.1. GTDB lineage: Bacteria > Actinomycetota > Actinomycetes > Mycobacteriales > Jatrophihabitantaceae > JBDUCV01. The sequence continues at coordinate 13,832 of JBDUCV010000048.1, read as the reverse complement.
GCCTCGCATTCTTCTCGCCGTACCCCATCGGTTTCTGGGTCACCTCGATCGCGTTCGCCGTGTTCTTGCTGGCCAGTGGGTATCGGCTGCTCGCCGACCGGCGGGGGCAGCCGCGCCGTCCCGGCGCGCTCTTGGGCGCGGGCCGGCCGTGATGCCGCGGTGACGGTGCGTGCCGTCGACCCGTTCACTGGGGTGGCCAACATGCTGGGCCATCCATTCCTTCAGCACGCGGTGTTCGCGGGCACTGCGATCGCGCTGCTGTCCGGATTGGTCGGCTACTTCGTCGTGCTTCGCGGTCAGGTCTTTGCCGGCGACGCGCTGTCGCATGTCGCCTATGCCGGAGCCCTGGCGGCATTGGCCGCGGGAGTGGATCTGCGGCTCGGCCTGTTCGGCGCGACGGTGGCGATTGGCCTGCTGCTCGGCGTGCTTGGCGGACGCGGTGCCGCGGACGACGTGGTGATCGGGTCGGTATTTGCCTGGGTGCTCGGCCTGGGCGTGTTTTTTCTCGCGTACTACACCACGCACGGCAGTGCCGGGAACGGCGTGGCGGGTGTGACGGTGCTGTTCGGCTCGATCTTCGGGCTGGACGCGCGGACGGCGCTCATCACGGTGTTGGTCGCCGTCGGTCTAGTAGTCCTACTGGTGGTGATCGGTCGTCCGCTGCTGTTCGCCAGCCTCGATCCCGCGGTGGCCTCGGCCAGGGGCGTCCCGGTCCGGGTGCTCGGTCCGGTCTTCCTGGCGCTGGTCGGCGCCACCGCCGCCGAGGTGACGCTGGCGGTTGGCGCCCTGCTGCTGCTGGGATTGCTCGCCGCCCCGGCCGCCACCGCTCAGCGGCTGACCGACCGCCCGTGGCACGCGCTTGGACTGTCCGGCGTACTCGCGGTCACCGCCATGTGGTCGGGCCTCGGGCTGGCGTATGCGGCACCTCGACTCCCGGTAAGTTTCGCGATCATCGCGGTGGCGGCCGCCCAGTACCTGCTCGCCTACCTGGTGACGTGGGGGCGGCGGCAACGCGCGCCGCACCGCCTGGACCCGGTGCCCGCGCCGGCCGTGGGTGTGGCGTCGACTGGCTAAGTCGATCGGCACCATCGATCGACGCCGGCACAACCGGTCGACGCCGTCCGGCCGCTCAATCGCCGTCCGGCCGATCAGTTGCGCATGTGGCCCGGACGCTTGCGGTGCGATGACCTCACCGAGTGCTTCGCGCACAACCCGAATACCTCGAGGGTGTGCGTGATCTCGGTATAGCCAGCCGCCGCCGCGACGCGGTCGGCCCAGGCCTCGACCTCGGGTCCGCTGACCTCGACACTGCGCCCGCACACCCGGCAGACCAGGTGATGATGATGATCGGCGGGCTGGCCGTCGTCGGCCTGCTGGCCGCACAGCCGGAACTGTGACTCGCCTTCGGCGCTGTGCACCAAATCGGCACGGCTCTGTTCGACCAGCAGGTTGAGGTGCCGGTACACCGTTGTCAGGCCGATCCGGTCGCCGCGCTGGCGAAGCTCGGCGAAGAGTTCCTGCGCGGTACGGAACCCTTCCGCCTCGCGCAGCGCGGCCTCGACCGCCGCGGCCTGGCGGGTGTTGCGTAGCCGGCCCCCGGACCGAAGCGGGGCGTCGTCCACCGGGCGGCTCAATGCTCGCCCGCCCGGCCGGCCGGCTCGTTGTCGACGACGTGCCGGCTCGGTGCGGCGAGAGCGCGCAATAGCTGGCCGGCCTCGCCGAGGTTCGCCACCCTGCTCGTCGGCTGGACGGAAACGGGAGGCACCCGGCCACGTTAACGTCTGCGCATGTGTTCATGCACTTGCTGGACGGTGCAGGCGCCGCTGCCGAGCATGCGCGGCGCGACCGACCGGTAACGTGCGCCCGTGCGCTTGGTGATCGCCCGCTGCTCGGTGGACTACATCGGGCGGCTCACCGCCCATCTCCCGGTGGCCACCCGGCTGTTGCTGGTGAAGGCTGACGGCTCGGTGCTGGTGCACGCGGACGGCGGGTCGTACAAGCCGCTCAACTGGATGTCGCCACCATGCCGACTGGATGCCACCGACACCAGCTGGACGGTCACCAACAAGGCCGACGAACGGCTCATCGTCACGATCGAGGAGGTGCTGCACGACTCCTCGCATGAACTCGGCATCGACCCCGGCCTGGTGAAGGACGGCGTCGAGGCGCATCTACAGCAGCTGCTCGCCGAGCACATCCAGACGCTGGGTCACGGCTACCGGCTGGTGCGGCGCGAATACCCGACCGCCATCGGCCCGGTCGACATCCTGGCCCGAGACGCCGACGGACAGGTCGTGGCGGTCGAGATCAAACGCCGGGGCGAGATCGACGGGGTCGAGCAGCTCACTCGGTACCTGGACCAGCTCAACCGCGATCCGTTGCTTGCGCCGGTGCGTGGGGTGTTTGCCGCGCAGGAGATCAAGCCTCAGGCGCGGGTGCTTGCACGCGACCGCGGCATCGCCTGCCTGGTGCTCGACTACGACGCGCTGCGTGGCATCGACGACCCGTCGGCGCGGCTATTTTGAGCCCATGACGCAGGTGGCGACGACGTTCGACTCCCTCGACGCGGTGACCGGCGCCGTTGTGGCTTCGCCCCCCGTCCACACGGCCGAGGACGTGCGGGCTGCCGTCGGACGTGCCCGGCCCGCAGCCATCTGGTGGCGTGAGCTGGGGTACGCCGGCCGCGCCGCCCGGCTACGCGCCTGGCGTGCCCTGCTCACTGACCGGCTGGACGAACTGGCGTTGTTGATGCGCCGCGAGAACGGCAAGCCGCGCGACGATGCGATCGGCGAGATCAGCGTCGCGATTGGGCACCTGGACTGGGCTGCCCGGCACGCAGTAGGCGTGCTGGGCCGACGCCGGGTCAGCGCCGGATTGCTCGCGATCAACCACGCGGCCAGCGTCGAATACATCCCGTACGGCGTCGTGGGCGTCATCGGGCCGTGGAACTACCCGGTGCACACGCCGATGGGTTCGATCTCCTACGCACTCGCGGCCGGCAATGCCGTGGTGTTCAAGCCCAGCGAGTTCACGCCGGCGGTCGGTCAGTGGCTCGCGGCGACGTTCGCCGAGGGAGTGCCCGAACAGCCGGTGTTCCAAGTGGTGACGGGGTTCGGCGAAACCGGAGCGGCACTTTGCCGGGCGGGCGTCGACAAGCTTGCGTTCACCGGCTCGACGACGACCGGCAAAAAAGTGATGGCGGCCTGTGCCGAAACGTTGACACCGGTGATGATCGAGTGCGGCGGCAAGGATGCGCTCATCGTCGCCCGCGACGCAGACCTCGATGCCGCCGCGAACGGCGCAGTATGGGGTGGGCTGGCAAACGGCGGGCAGACATGCGCGGGCGTCGAACGGGTGTACGCCGTCGATGCAATCTACGAGGAGTTCCTGGCGAAGGTGAAGCACGTCGCGGCAGGCGTCCGGGGTGGCGCAGACGACGGCGCACAGTACGGGCCGATCACCATGCCGGGGCAACTCGACGTCATCCGCCGGCATATCGACGACGCGATCGGCCGAGGGGGGACGGCGATCATGGGCGGCCCGGATTCGGTCGCCCCGCCGTTCGTCCAGCCGGTGCTCCTCGTCGACGTCCCGGAAGATTCGGCGGCCGTGCGGGAGGAAACGTTCGGGCCGACGCTCACGATCGCCCGGGTCCGCGACGAAGACGAGGCGATCGCGCGGGCCAACGACAACCCGTTCGGACTGGGCGCGGCCGTGTTCAGCGCCAAGCAGGGGGAGCGGATCGCGGCGGCCCTCTCATGCGGGATGGTAAGCATCAACTCGGTGATCACGTTCGCGATGGTGCCCGAGATTCCGTTCGGCGGGGTGCGTGATTCCGGCTTCGGCAGGGTCCACGGCGCGGACGGACTGCGCGAGTTCGCTTGGCCGAAAGGGGTCACCCGCCAGCGCCTGCCAGCGCCGATCCCACTCACCACCTTCGATCGACCGGCGAACGCTATAAGACGGCTGACCACATTGGTCAGGGCTCGCTGGGGACACTCGCCCGTTTCTAGGATCAAGCGCGCACGCCGACCGAAGGGCAGCGACGATGAGTGAAGTCAGTCCGCGGCAGAACGTGAGCTTCGCCAGCAACGGGGGGCAGGTGCACGGCTATCTCGCGAAGCCGGACGGCGGCTCCGGGCCCGGAGTGATCCTGATCCAAGAGTGGTGGGGGCTCGACGACCATATTGCTGACGTCGCCGACCGGCTGACTGGCGACGGCTTCGTCGTCCTGGTACCGGACCTGTTCGGTGGACGGGTGGCGCATGACGCTGACAGCGCGGCGCAGATGCTCGCCGACTTGCCCGTTGAGCAGGCGGCGAAGGATCTGTTTGGTGCGCTCGATTTTCTACTCGCCGCCCCGGACGTAACGTCGACCAAGGTCGGTGCGATCGGCTTCGGCATGGGCGGCGGCTTCGTCCTTCAGCTGGCTGCGCAGCAGCCCGACCGGCTCTTCGCCGCGGTGCCGTTCTACGGCGTCGGACCCGGCGTCCCGGATCAGTACCGCACGGTTGACGCTCCGGTTCAGGGCCACTACGGCGAGCGCGACGAGACATATCCGGTCAAGCAGGCCCGGGCACAAGAAAAGCTGATCCGCGACGAGTCGCAGAGCTCCGTGGAGTTCTGCTATTACCCAGCCGGTCATGCGTTCCACAACGAGAAGAACCAGCAGGGCACCTACGACCCGCAGAGCGCAGAGCTGGCCTGGAGCCGCGCGGTCGAGTTCCTCAAGGCGCACGCGGCATGACCCGTGAGTTCCACCGCGTCGGGGTAGTCGGCCTCGGGACGATGGGCGCGGGCATCGTCGAGGTTTTCGCCCGCAACAGCTTGGACGTGGTGGCGATCGAGTGGGACGACGCGGCACTCGAGCGAGGGCGGGGCCACGTCACGCGCTCGACGGATCGCGCCGTCACGCGCGGCAAGCTCGGAGCCGACGAGCAGCGCAGCCTGCTCGCCCGGATCAGCTACGGCACCGAGCTGGCCGCGCTGGCCGACGTCGATCTTGTGGTCGAGGCAATCCCCGAACGGCTCGAGCTCAAGCGAACCCTGTTCACCAAGCTGCACGAGATCTGCCAGCCCGAAGCAATTCTCGCCACGAACACCTCGTCCTTATCGGTCACCGAGATCGCCGTCGCCACCGGCCGGCCGGGCAAGGTCATCGGTCTGCACTTCTTCAATCCGGCGCCAGTAATGAAGCTCGTCGAAATCGTCCGCAGCGTGATCACCGAGCCGGACGTCGTCGACGACGTCGAGACCTTCGCCCAGCAGCTCGGCAAGGTCGACGTCACGATCGGCGATCGCGCCGGCTTCATCGCGAACGCGCTGCTGTTCGGCTACCTCAACCACGCGGCAGCGCTATACGAGTCGCAGTATGCGAGCCGCGAGGACATCGACGCCGCGATGATGCTGAGCGTCGGCCTGCCGATGGGGCCGCTCGCGCTACTGGACCTGATCGGACTCGACACTTCCTACGAGATCCTCGCCACGATGTACAAGCAGAGCCGCGACCGGTTGCACGCACCTGTCCCGGTACTGCGGCAGATGATCACCGCCGGCATGCTGGGGCGAAAAAGCGGTCGCGGGTTCTACACCTACGACAGGGCCGGTGGCTCCGCAGTGGCAGCTGACGCGCTGAGCCCAGCCGGGGTGTCGTCGCAGCCGCCGACCCGGCCGGTTCAGCGGGTCGGTGTCGTCGGCGCGGGCACCCTGGCCACCGGCATCGCCCAGGTGTTCGCGACGGCCGGTCTTGACGTCACGCGCGTCACCCCTTCCAGCCGGTTTGCGGACCTCGCCGCCGCCCAGCTCGTCATCGAGGCCGTCGCCGACGACCTCGCGGTCAAGAAAGCGTTGTTCGCCGAGCTGGACACCGTATGCGCGCCCGGCGCCGTGCTGGCCACCACCACGTCCAGCCTGCCGATCATCGAATGTGCTGCGGCCACCTCGCGGCCGGCTGATGTGGTCGGCATGCACTTCTTCGAACCTGCGACGGCGACGAAGCTGGTCGAGGTCATCTCCACCATGTCGACGGCGGCCGACGTCGAGGCGACGGCCCTTGACCTGGCGCGGCGGGTCGGCAAGCACGCGGTCCGCTGCGGTGACCGCGCAGGGTTCATCGTCAATGCCCTCCTGTTTCCTTACCTCAACGACGCGGTACGCATGCTCGAGGCGAACTATGCGAGCGCGGACGACATCGACTCGGCGATGAAGCTCGGCTGCGGTTTCCCGCAGGGGCCCTTCGAGCTGCTGGACGAGGTGGGCAACGACGTGGCCGTGACGATCCAGCGGGCGCTCTACCGGGAGTTCCGCGAGCCCGGTTTCGCGCCCGCCCCGCTGCTCGAGCAGCTCGTCACCGCGGGCCGGTTGGGGCGAAAGACCGGTCAGGGGTTCCGCGACCACCGCTGACGGGCCGGCTCATTATGGTGGAACGGTGCCTCGCCAGAACCGACGTCGCGTCGAACCGGTGCCGACCGCAGGTGGCGCCGGTTCGGTCGAGCGGCGGGAGTCCTGGCGCGGCGAGGAGTACGTCATGCGCGTGCTGTCCGGGACGGCGCTACGCAGCTACCGCTGCCCAGGCTGCGACCAGCTGATCGCCCCCGGGCGCCCGCACGTGGTGGCCTGGCCCGCGCACGACGCGGACGCTAGGGACCGCCGCCACTGGCACACCGCGTGTTGGGCCGCCCGCGACCGGCGGTTGCCGACCGTCCAACGCAGCCGTTCCGCCCCGCGGTACTGACAGCGATGACGTCCGGGCCTGCAGCACTGACAGCGGGGCCCCAACCGCACCCGCGACCACCGAAGCTTCCTGGGGTCAGCGCTCCCCGGAGGCGGTCTGTTCGATCACTTGCGCGAGTCGCTCGTGCAGCGTCGTCAGTGCGCGGTGGGTGTCGTCGTGCTGGGTTTGCAGCCGCTGCGCCTCCATCGCCGCCGCCCGGGTGATCTGATCTGCCTGCGCCTGCGCGGAGCTGACCAGTCCGCTTGCCTGCGCCTGCGCCGCTGCCAGCTGCTCGGCCGAACGGCGGTTCTCCTCGCTGCGCCTGACCCGCAGGGCGATCTGGAAGTCCTCGTCCGCGACGCTGCGCCGCTGCGCTGACTCGGCGTCCAGCCGGGATCGTTCAGCCGCCGCCTCGTTGTCCAGCCGGGCTCGTTCGGCAGCCGCCTCGTCGGCGAGGCGGGCCCGTTCAGCCGCCGCCTCGTCGTTGAGCCGGGTCCGTTCGGCCTCCGCCTCTCGAGTCAGCTGCTCCTCCTGCGTGCGTGCCACGGCGACCTGGGCCGCAGCGTCCTCGGTTACCTCGGTGCGATATCGATCCGCTTCGGTCAGCCGCTGCCTGAACATGTCGTCGGCCTCGGCATGACGTTCGGTGGCGGCGGCGAGGGTCTGCTCCGCTTCGGCCGCTGCGGCGCTGCGGACGCGGCGTGCGGCCTCGTCGGCCCCGGCGCGGGTGTTTTCGGCGTACGCGTCGGCCTCGGCCCGGACGTTGACCGCAGTGTGCCTGGCCGATTCGAGCAGCTCGCGAATCCGTGGCGCGAGGTTGGCCTCGGTTACCTCCGCGGTGGCCGCCCGCAACTGGCGGCGAAGCGATTCGGCCTGTGCCTGCGCGCTCGCCAGTTGCGCCGCGAGATCTGCACTGCGGGCATTCGCCGCGTCGCGTTCGGACATCGCGGCACGGGCATCGTCGTCCAGGCGGGCCAGGAACTCGTCCACCTGTCGGCGGTCGTAACCGCGCATCGCCGTGTCGAACCCGCGGTCCATCAAAATGGGCAGGGCATCCGACCGGTTATCGGCTGACATGCCTCGATGGTCGCACTAATAACCAGACGCGTCACACTCAACCGGTCACTGTGCACCGAGCCGTCCATATCGCCGAGCCTGGGTCATCGGGGGCCGTCGAGCTCCACGATTTCCACCAAGACGCCGCCAGCATCCTTCGGATGGACGAAGTTGACCAGACTTCCGGCCGTGCCGCGCCGGGGTGCGTCGTAGAGCAGGCGCAGCCCCTTCGCCCGTAGCTCGGCCGCCGCCGCCTCGACGTCATCGACGGTATAGGCGACCTGCTGGACACCCGGTCCGGAGTGGTCCAGGAACCGCGCTATCGCCGAATCCGGGGTCAGCGGGGCGAGCAGCTGGATCCGGGTGTCGCCCTCGCCGACGGCGAGTATCGCCTCACGGACGCCCAGCTCGACGTTGACCTCTTGGTGGACGAGCACCATGCCGAACATGTCGCAATGGAACGCGATCGCCACGTCGAGGTCGGCCACGGCGATGCCCACATGATCGATCCGGCTGAACAGCGGCTTCGCCATCCCGCCATGGTGGCTGCTGTCCGGCGCGCTGGCGACCCCTCGTGCCGGGACTCACAGCCGATCCGCTGACCCGCCCTGCCGCCGCGGATACAGTGAGGACGTCCGTCCAAGCCCGTCGAGCGCAGGAGGCACCTCATGTCCGGGTCGGTCATCGTCAACGGTGCACGAACTGCGATGGGGCGGCTGCTTGGGTCGCTGAAGGACTTCTCCGGGGCAGAGCTCGGCGGGGTCGCGATCTCGGCCGCGCTCGAGCGCTCTGGCGTCAGCCCGGAACAAGTGCAGTACGTGATCATGGGTCAGGTGCTGCAAGCCGGGGCTGGGCAAATTCCGGCGCGGCAGGCCGCGCACCAGGCCGGTATCCCGTTGACCGTCCCCGCGCTGACGATCAACAAGGTGTGCCTATCGGGGCTGGACGCGATCGCCTTGGCCGACCAGCTGATCCGGGCCGGCGAGTTCGACGTCATTGTCGCTGGCGGCCAGGAATCGATGACGAACGCTCCGCATTTGCTGCCGAAATCGCGCGGCGGTTACAAGTACGGGTCGATCCAGTTGCTGGACGCGATGGCCTACGACGGTCTTACCGATGTGTTCGACCACATCCCGATGGGCGAATCGACCGATCGGGTCAACACCCGGCTGGGCATCGGGCGCGCCGAGCAGGACGAGTTCGCCGCCCGCTCCCATCAGCGGGCGGCGCTGGCACAGAAAAACGGGGTGTTCGACGAGGAGATCACGCCCGTTCTCATCCCGCAGCGCAAGGGTGACCCGATCGAGTTCCGTGATGACGAGGGCATCCGGGCAGACACGACCGCCGACTCGCTCGCCCGCCTCAAGCCGGCTTTCGGTGCCGACGGGACGATCACGGCCGGGTCCGCGTCACAGATCTCCGACGGCGCCGCTGCCGTGGTGGTTATGAGCAAAGCCAAGGCGCAGGAGCTGGGCCTGTCCTGGATCGCCGAGATCGGCGCGCACGGCAATGTCGCCGGTCCCGACAATTCACTGCAGTCGCAGCCTTCCAACGCGATCAATGACGCCTTGCGCAAAGCGGGCATGTCGGTGGGTGAGCTGGACCTCATCGAAATCAACGAAGCCTTCGCGGCCGTCGGGTTGCAGTCGATAAAGGACCTCGGGGTCGATGCCGAAATCGTCAACGTGAACGGCGGCGCCATCGCGCTCGGCCACCCGATCGGAATGTCCGGCGCGAGGCTTGCTCTCACCCTGGCCTTGGAGCTCAGGCGCCGCGGCGGTGGCACCGGCGTGGCCGCGTTGTGCGGGGGCGGCGGTCAAGGCGATGCGCTGATCCTGCGCGTCCCCGCAGCGTGAGATCCGCGGCGACCTGTAGCGATAAGCGCGGCGGCGCGGATGTCGCCGACCTAGTCCGGCGAGCGCGGGCAGCCGACGCGCGGGCCGTTGCCCGGCTGATCTCCCTGGTCGAGAACGATTCGCCGCTGCTGCGCCAGGTAGCCGCCGCCCTCGTGCCATTCACCGGACACGCTCAGGTGGTCGGGCTCACCGGGTCACCCGGTGTTGGCAAGTCGACTTCGACGTCCGCGATCGTCGGCGCGCTGCGTGCGGACGGCCACCGGATCGGCGTGCTCGCGGTCGACCCGTCCTCGCCGTTCTCCGGGGGCGCGTTGCTCGGCGACCGGGTTCGGATGCAGGACCACGCCACCGACAGCGAGGTGTTCATCCGATCGATGGCCTCGCGTGGGCACCTCGGCGGGTTGGCCTCGGCCGCCCCGCAGGCGTTGCGGGTGCTGGACGCCGCGGGCTGCGACATCGTCCTGATCGAGACCGTCGGCGTCGGGCAGGCAGAGGTGGAGATCGCATCGCTGGCCGACACCACCGTGCTACTGCTCGCCCCGGGGATGGGTGACGGCATCCAGGCGGCCAAGGCGGGCATCCTCGAGATCGCCGACGTCTTCGTCGTCAACAAGGCCGATCGCGACGGCGCCGACCAGGTCGCCCGCGATCTGCGTTACATGCAGTCACTCGGCGGGCGGCACTCCGAGCCCGGCAGCTGGCGGCCACCGATCGTCAAGACCGTCGCCTCGCGCGCCGAGGGCATTGCCGACGTGCTGGCGGCGCTGGACAAGCACCGGGAATGGATGACCCGCACCGGCGAGCTGACTCGTCGACGGCAGGCACGCGCCGCGGCCGAGATCGAGGCGATCGCGCTCACCCAGGTGCGCGCCCGGTTCGGCGAGGTACACGGGTCGGCGGCCCTCGATGCCTCTGCCGCTCAGGTTGTGTCCGGTGCCATTGACCCCTATTCGGCGGCCGACGAACTAGTCGCCTCGCTCACCGAATAGGTCGTTAGGCCTTCTCCGGCCGAGTGCTCCACCTCGAGCAGGGACTCCTCGTGCCGCTCGGCCTCGTAGGCGGCCTTGCCACCTCGCAGCCCGAACAGTCGCTTTGACAGCAAGAGGTAGAGGACCGCGGCGACGTTCAGCACAAGCGCGCCGAGGCGCAGCCAGGTGACCTTTTCGGTGAGTTCGTAGATCTCCAGTGGGATGAACAGCGACGTGGCCACCACCGCGAAGTACTCACCCCATCGCTTGAGCAGCCACAAGCCGAAACCCTCGACCACCTGCAGACCGCCGTAGAACAGCAGAAAGGTCGCGACCAGGTTCAGCGTCGATGGCTTGGCGTCGAGCGCCTTTTCGATCGAGCGGATCGTGGTCGAGTCCGACACGTTGAAATGGATCTGATCGAAGAAGGGCTTGAGCGCCTCGAGATCTCGATCGACGAGTTCTTTGATGCTCACCTGGGTGGTCTTGAAACGCAGCACGGCCACGCCCAGCAGCACGATGATTAGTCCGCGCACCCAACGCTCGACGGCGAGTGCGCGCAGGATGAACGCCGATCGCAGCGCCTTGCCGCGCAATAGCACGGGTGCGCGGTCAGCCGGGCCGGTGCCATGCGGATCGCCGAGGATGTAGCTGCCGCATCGCAGGCAGCGCCACGCGTCACCGAGCGGCGTTGTTGCCTCGAGCCGTTCCCGAAAGCGCGCCTCGTCCGGTGCGTAGGTCAGGTGACCCTTGCGCGAGCAGGTGCGCAGGTTCCAGTCCACGCGCGCAGCCTAAGCGCTTGATTCAGCGAAACGCGTCGAGGCCGGTCAACGCCTGACCGAGCACCAGGGTGTGTATCTCGTGCGTGCCCTCATAGGTGTAGACGGTTTCGAGGTTCAACGCGTGGCGCAGCACGGGGTATTCGGTGGTGATGCCACTGCCGCCGAGGATGCTGCGTGCCTCGCGGCAGATGTCCAGCGCCGCCCGGACGTTCGCAAACTTGCCGAAGCTGACCTGCTGTGGGGTGATCCGTCCGGCGTCCTTGAGTTCGCCCAAACGTCGGGCGGTGAGCTGCGCATGGCCGAGCGCGACACCCATCTCGGCGATCTTGCGCTGGGTAAGCTGGAAGCCCGCGATCGGCTTGCCGAACTGGGTGCGCGTCGTCGCGTAGTCGATGGCCGAGGCGAGCGCGTCCCGTGCCGACCCGGTAACGCCCCAGACGATGCCGAAGCGAGCTTCGGTCAGGCAACCCAGCGGCGCCCGCAACCCGCTGCCCTCGGGCAGTATCGCGTCGCCGGGCAGCCGCACGTCGTCGAAGTGCAGCGAGCTGGTCACTGACGCCCGCAGCGAAAGCTTGTGGTGCACGTCCTGCGCCCCGAAGCCCTGGGTGCCGCGTTCGACGAGGAAGCCGCGGATGCCCTCGTCGGTGCGCGCCCAGACCACCGCCACGTCGGCGATCGAGCCGTTGGTGATCCACATCTTCGAGCCGTTGAGAATCCAGTCCGATCCGTCGCGCCGGGCGCTCGTGCGCATGGATCCCGGGTCGGACCCGGAGTCGGCCTCGGTCAGCCCGAAGCAGCCGATCAGCGTGCCCTTCGCCATCTCGGGCAGCCAACGCTGTTTCTGCTCCTCGCCGCCGTAGGCGTAGATCGCATACATGGCCAGCGACCCTTGGACGCTGACCAGCGAGCGCAGCCCCGAGTCGACCGCCTCGATCTCGGCCGACACGATCCCGTACTGCGATGGCGAGGCGCCCTGGCAGCCGTAGCCGGACAGGTGCATGCCGAGCACCCCGAGCTGGCCGAACTCTTGCGCCAGCTCCCGTGCGGGAAGTTCCCCGCGCTCGAACCAGTCGCGGATGCTGGGCCGCAACCGGTCGTCCGCGAACTTGCGGACGGTGTCTCGCAGCAGCCGGTTCTCATCCGACAACTCGTGGTCGAGGTCGAGTAGGTCAAGGCGTTCGAGGACGTCGCTCACGCCCGTGAGGTTACGCGGCGACCGATCCAACCCCCACTACTCTGCGAGGGTGCCCACGTCGCTTGGCTTCGATCCGATCGAACGGGCGGCCGAGCTGTGGCAACGGCATTGGCCCGGTGAGCGATCCGAGGTTTACGACGCGATGCGCGCCGTTACCTCCATCATGCGGGCGCAGCAGATCCTGATCGCCGAGCTCGACGCGATGCTCAAGCCGTATGGCGTGACGTTTAGCCGCTATGAGGCCTTGGTGCTGCTGACCTTCGCTAAGCAGGGTGCGCTGCCGCTGTCGAAGATCGGTGAGCGGCTGCAGGTGCACGCCACATCGGTGACCAACGTCATCGACCGGTTGGAGGCGGCCGGCCTGGTGCGGCGCCAACCCAACCCACGCGACGGCCGCGGCACGTTGGCAGTGATCACCGACGACGGACGTCGCGTCGCCGCGGAAGCCACGGCGGAGCTCAACGCGGCCCGCTTCGGCCTTGGCCCGCTCGACGCCGACCAGCTGCGCCAGCTGTTTGCCACCCTGCGCGGTCTGCGCGTCGAGGCCGGCGACTTCGCCGATTGAGCGGCCCGAGGATCGCAGCCGGCGCCGGGCCGCTGCCCTTCAGTGAACGGCGGCCTCCAGGACGGTGATCGTCCGGGCGGCCGGATCGACCCGGGTTCGACAACCGAGGGGCAAGACACCCATCGGCGAGCTGTGCCCGTAGTCGAGGTTGGTCACCAACGGCAGATCGGCGCGACCGCATTCGGCGAGCACGCGTTGCACTGTCTGCCAAAGCCGAAACACGTCGGCCAGCGGGTAGAACTGCGGCCGGGACACCAGCAGCGCGCCGATCCGGTTCAGCAAACCGAGGGCGGCGTAATTCTGCAGCCAATTCCCGACCGTCGCGGGCGGCGGAGCATCCTCCGACATCTCGAGCCCGAGAATTGCACCGTCCCAAACCTCGTCGGCCGGCCATATCGAGGTGCCCTTGGCCATTTCGAGGATCTCGATGTTGCCGCCGACCAACTCGCCCTCGGCTGGGTCATCGCCCTGCAGCCATTGCCATCCCGGATTGGGCCACCATCGCCGACGCTGCCTGGCGAGCTCGGGATCGCGCCAGTCGAGCACCTCCTCGGTCCATTCTGTCGCCGCCGACACGCGAAACGGCTCGCTCTGGAAGATTGCCTGTCGCACGCAGGCGTCGACGTAGGGATGGATGCCGCCGTTCTCGGCGAAGCCGGCCAGCAGGCTCGGCCCGTAGAACGACACGATTCCCGCAG
>JBDUCV010000006.1:0-51960 GCA_040003255.1 Actinomycetota bacterium | reverse complement strand
ACAGCCTCCGAAGCATCGACGAGGACCAGACAGGATCACCGCCCGGTCAGGCGGGTTGCTGATAGCACCCGGGGCAACCTGGCATCCCAATAACGGTCTGTCAACCATCTGTGCCGACCCTCCCGGTACGGACCAGGGCCAGGTGGGCGCGCCTATCCGGTTTCATCCGAGTCCGCCGGAGCGGTGTGCCCGGGCAACGCACCTTGTTGAGCTCGGCTGCCGGGTCCAGACTGAGGCGTCATCCGCGTCGGCGAAGGGAAAGGTCCATGGCGGCATTCGTCCAGATAATCGAGTTCACCACCTCGAAGATCGATGACGTTGAGGCGCTAGCTGAGAACCTGCGGGCGCAGCGCGATACCGGAACAGTGCGCCGCGGCACACTCACCGCTGATCGTGATCGTCCGAACCACTTCCTGAACGTGGTCGAGTTCGACTCCTACGAGGCTGCCATGGAGAACTCGAACCGTCCCGAGACATCCGCGTTTGCGGCTGCGATGGCCGCGCTCTGCGACGGGCCGCCCACCTTCTACAACCTGGACGTCATGCAGACCTGGCCGGAATAGCGCCCGCGAGCGCGCTCGGCCAGTGCGGTGATCGTCAGCGCCGGGTTTACGCCGAGGTTGGCCGGCACCGTGGAGCCGTCGGTCACGTGCAGACCGGGATGACCGTAGAGCCGGTGGTACGGGTCGACGACGCCCGTTCGCGGTGAGTCGCCGATGGTGGCGCCGCCGATGAGATGGGCGGTGACGGGGACATCGAAGATCTCGCTCCAACTGCCCCCGGCGATGCCGTCGATCTTGGCCGCGACCCGACGGGCGACCTCATGCCCAACCGGGATCCAGGCCGGATTCGGCTCCCCTTCGCCCTGCCCGGCCGCAAGCTTGCGTCCGAAGCGGGCGCGTCGGGTGAAGGTGGTGATCGAGTTGTCGAGCGACTGCATGACGAGCAGCACGATCGTCTCTCAGCTGGACAGCATGGCTTTGAAATATTCGACGGTCCGCGCAAGCCCATCGTCCAGTGACACGGTCGGGCTCCACCGCAAAAGCTCCTTGGCGAGGGTGATGTCGGGCCGGCGGCGGACCGGGTCGTCGGACGGCAAGGCGCGGTGCTCGATCGGGCCGCCGCTGCCAACCAGCTCGAGCACCTTCGTCGCGAGTTCCAGCATGCTGAACTCGCCTGGGTTGCCGAGGTTAATCGGCCCAGTGACCTCTGGCGAAGTGTTCATCAGCCGGATCAAGCCGTCTACCAGGTCGTCTACGTAGCAGAACGACCGGGTCTGCTTGCCGTCACCGAACACCGTCAACGGCTGGCTGCGGAGGGCTTGGCTTATGAAGCTCGACACGACACGACCGTCGTTCGGCAGCATGTTCGGGCCGTAGGTATTGAAGATCCGGGCGACCTTGATCGGCATCGCATGCTGGCGGTAGTAGTCGAAGAACAGGGTTTCTGCGCATCGCTTGCCTTCGTCGTAGCAGGACCGGATGCCGATCGGGTTCACGTTTCCCCAATACGACTCCTCCTGCGGGTGCACAGCCGGGTCTCCGTACACCTCCGACGTCGAGGCGAGTAGGATCCGCGCGCGGACGCGTTTGGCCAGTCCGAGCATGTTTATCGACCCGTGAACGCAGGTCTTCGTGGTCTGCACCGGGTCTCGCTGGTAAAACACGGGCGACGCCGGGCAGGCGAGGTGATAGATCTGGTCGACCTCGAGATACAACGGAAAAGTCACATCGTGCCGGATCATCTCGAAACGCGGCTCATCGAGCAGATCGATCACGTTGTGCCGGCTGCTTGAGTAGAAATTGTCGACGACGAGCACGTCATGACCCATCGCCAGCAGCCGCCGGCACAGATGCGATCCGATGAATCCGGCACCGCCGGTCACCAGAATCCGCTGCGGCGCATCGGCAGGTGCCTCCGGTCGCCCAACCTCCGTCGAACTCAGGGCTACTCCTTCGACCAGGCCTGCGTGCGGCGTGCGCGACTCAGCACGCTTCAAATCTAGCGGTTTGCCGCGTCGCGCCTGTGCTGCCTTCACCGCACCGATTCGGCGATCTCCCGGGCTCGTTCGAACGGCAGATTCACTTCCAACCGGTAGGTGACCCCATGCACCGCCCAGATCATGCTGCTCGCAGAGGGCCGGCTCGGCAGTCCGTACGGTTCCGCGTTCGCGGTGACCAGGAAGAAATCCTGCGGCCCCACGGCCCAGATCGCCGGCGCCCCGTTCACGGTCGTTTCCCGGGCGGTCGCGATTCCAGACAGAATCTTGCGGAACACGGTCCGGTCGAGGTCGCCGGCGAACTCGGTCAGCAGCGCCCCGGTCCCGGTGACCGGTGATCGCACCAAGCTGGCTGAGGGTGGATAGACGAGCGTCACGATGGCACCGACCAGCGGCCGGGGCAGCAGCAGCACGAAACGCGGGTCACCGAGCCGCTGTGGTTGCCGAATCTGGAACTCTGCCGCCCGCTGCGCCACGGCGAGATCCACCGGCGACCCGAGCCCGAGATCGGAAACAGCCGGAGTCGACGTCGGGGACGGCGTCGGCGGAGCGCTGCTCTGCCGGGAAATGTCGATGCCGTGGAAGTGGATCAAGCTGCTGATCCGAGCCCGGATGTCCGGGGAGGCGACGGCCGCCGTCGTCCCGCTGGCTACCGCGCCGGCGAGGACGACCGCGATCGTCGTCCGCCGGGTACGGCGGCGAGCGGGGGGCTTGGCGAGCAGCGCCGGATCGGAGGTGCGGCGGGTCACGCCGGCACGCAGGTCGGGCGTAGGCCCAGCGGCCAGGTCGTGGCCCAGCGCCCGCAGCTGCGCCTCGAGTGCCGTGGGGTCAGGCGTTCGCCTCGTCATTGCATGCCTCCGCCGGCCAGCCTGTCCCGCAGCCGATTCATGGCTCGAGACAGCCGCGACTTCACGGTTCCCAGCGGGATGTGGAGGACCTGGGCCGTCTCCGCCTCGCTGAGGTCGAGCAGATAGCGGCAATGCAGCACGAGCTGGTCGTTTTCCGGCAGCGTCCGCAGGGCATCCAGCAACTGGCGACGACCGGCAGCCGCGAGCGCGAGTTCGTCCGGTTCCGGCTCAGACCACCGCCGACCGCCGAGCCGGGCAACCGCCGCCAGCCGCCGCCCGGCTGAGCGCCGGTGGTCGCGCGCCACGTTCGTGACGATCGCCAGCAGCCAGGGGCGAAACGGCGAACCTTCGCGGAAACCGGCCAACCCTCGGTAGGCCTTGACGAACGCGTCTTGGGCGACGTCTTGCGCGTCGTCCGCACCGACGACGATCCGCGCCGTCCGGTAGGCCACGGACTGATGGCGCCGGACCAATTCGTCGAAAGCCGCCAGCTCGCCGCGCCGGGCAAGAGCAACCAGTTGCTCATCGTCCTCGCCCACCCTCGACCCCGTCTCGTCAGCCGGATCCGGCGCCGAGACTAAGCGCAGCACCGGTTCAGTGTCCTGCGCATGGCGGTGCGGGCGACCCCCTGCCGGATCAGGGTGCACGCGCGCCTCCGCAACTTCGACCGGCCGCAGAACGGGGTCGGCCGCAATAGGAATACGCCGCTGGCCCACGGTTCGTTCCATCGATCCGCGGGCCCGCTCACCGGGCCGCCTCCGATCAACCGCCGCCAATCGATCAGCGGAACCCAACTTGGTTTTGCGCGGTAGATAACGGCAAGGAGCCGACCGACGCGAGGGAGTCCTGTGTCGAGCACACCCGTCGCCATCCCGATGCGGGGCAGTCGTCCGGTCCGCCGCCCGAGCGCCGCCACGGTCGTCGTCGCCGTCATCTACTTGGGATTCGCCGGCGTCGTGATCCTGTGGTGGGCGGGGGGTGCGCCACCGACATCGGCCGCATCGAGGCTGGTGGACTATGGCCGCCTCTGCGGATTGGTCGCTGCATACCTTGTCCTCGTACAGCTCGCGTTACGGGCGCGAATCCCCTACGTCGAACATGGCGTCGACACGCAGCGGCTAGCCCGGCTGCACGGCACGGGGGGCGGATGCCTCGTCGTGCTGGCTGTCGGACACGCGCTGCTCATCCTGTGGGGGTACGCCGGGCTCGCGGATCAACGGCTAGTTCCGCAGGCGCAGATCCTCGTCGTGAGCTATCCGGATGTGCTGATGGCGACGGCCGCACTTGGCCTGCTGTTGCTGGTCGGAGTGGTCTCGATGCGGGCCGTCCGTCGACGACTGCGTTATGAGACATGGTTCCACCTCCATCTGTACGTTTACCTTGCCACGGCGCTGGCGCTGAGCCACCAGCTCGCCAACGGCGAGCACTTCGCCGCCAGCACGGCCGCCCGGTGGACTTGGCGCGGGCTCTACGGCGTCGTGGCGATCGCCGTGCTCTTGTATCGGGTCGTGACCCCGCTGCACCGGTCCATCCGGCACCGGCTTCGGGTCGAGTCGGTGACCGAAGTCGCGCCGGGTACGACGTCCGTGGTCATCACCGGTCGCGATCTCAACCGGCTCGGTGCCCGCCCTGGACAGTTCTTCCGTTGGCGCTTCCTTACCGGTAAGCACTGGTGGTCGGCGAACCCGTACTCGCTGTCCGCCCCGCCAGCCGCCGACCGGCTGCGCATCACCGCCAAGGCGGTCGGCGACCACAGCCGCGGCCTGCACACCCTGCGCCCCGGCACCTCGGTGATCGCCGAGGGACCGTACGGCGCGCTGACCGCGAGTCGTGCGCACCGGCCCGGTGTGCTGCTCGTGGCCGGAGGAATCGGCATTACGCCGCTGCGGGCGCTGCTCGAGACGCTGCCGGCCGAGCCAGGGCAGCTCACGCTCATCTACCGGGCCCACAGCGCCGAGGCGGTCGTGTTCCGTGATGAGCTCGACACGATCGCGGCGGCCCGCGGCGCCTCGATCCACTACCTGGTGGGTTGCCGCACCGAGATCGGCGACCCGCTCACCGCAGCGACGTTGCTGCGTTTCGTCCCGGACGTCGCCGAACGCGACGTCTACCTGTGCGGCCCGAGTCAGATGACGGCGGCGGTCGAACGCCAGCTGCGCTCGATCGGAGTGCCGCAGTGCCAGCTGCACACCGAGACCTTCGTCCTGCACACCGTCTGAGGAGATTAGAGATGCGTCGATCCATCGTCCTGATCGTGGCCACAATCGTCGGGCTAGTGCTCATCCTCACCTTCCGAGCACATACCGTCAGCTCCGGCGACGCCGGCACGTCGACACCGCCAGCCATCCGGCGCCCATCGACGTCCGGTTCGACCCCACCGCCGGCCGCGTCAAGCCCGCCGGCGCCAGTTCTACCCCCGGGACGGCATGTCGTGACCGGGCAGCCGGTTAGCACCGATTACGGAGTCGTCCAGGTACGAGTGACGGTGGATCAGCGTCGGATCATTGAGGTTAAAGCGCTGGAGTTGCCGCACGGCAATCCGCTGGACGTGCAGCTCAGCGCGATGGCGGTGCCGAAGCTGCGCTCAGCCGTACTCGCTGCGCAGAGCGCCCACGTCGACATGGTGTCGCAGGCCACGGTCACCAGCGACGGCTACCTGCGGTCATTGCAGTCCGCGCTCGACATGCTGCACCGCTGAAGCGACCCGACAATGCGACGCGTCGAACAGATCATGGGCACCGTCTTCTCCTTCGACGTCCGGTCCGACCGCGACCCAACGGCGGCGTTGGACGAGACAGTGGCCTGGTTGCACTGGGTAGATGAGACGTTCTCGCCCTATCGGGCCGACAGCGTGGTCAGCAGCCTGCAACGGGATGAATTGACCCTCGACGGCTGCCCGGGAGATGTCGTTGAAGTTTTCAACCAGTGCCACAAGCTCAGTGCCGCGTCGAATGGCTACTTCACGGTGACCCCGCACGGCGCTCTTGACCCCTGCGGATTCGTCAAGGGCTGGTCCGTCGAACGGGCGAGTGCCCAACTCCGCGCTCGCGGGTTCGTCAACCACGCGATCGGTGGCGGCGGGGACGTCAGAGCGTCCGGCGAAAGCGGCGACGGCAGCGCGTGGCGGATCGGCATC
Source organism: Actinomycetota bacterium (assembly GCA_040003255.1). GTDB lineage: Bacteria > Actinomycetota > Actinomycetes > Mycobacteriales > Jatrophihabitantaceae > JBDUCV01. The sequence continues at coordinate 45,977 of JBDUCV010000006.1, read as the reverse complement.
GCCGACCCCGGCCTACCCCGCCACATTCTCGCTGTTGTCGCGGCCCGGGATCTCGCCGTTGCCACCTCGGGCACCGCCGAACGGGGTGCGCACGTCATCGATCCGACAACCGACCGCCCCGCCACCGAGATCACGAGTCTCACCGTTGTCGGGCCCGACCTCGGCATCGCCGACGGTTACGCGACCGCGGGAGTCGCGATGGGCGCTGCGGCTCGCGACTGGCTCGAGACCCTTCCCGAGTACGAGGCCTACGCCATCAATGCGGACGGCCAGTACTGGTCGACGACTGAGTTCTGTCGGCACGTCGCTGGTTAGCCACGTCAGCCGAACTCCCGCCTCTCGTTGAGGACAAGGACCAGCGTTGTGTGCTAGCGCGCCAGCATGCGCGCCACATCCTGCAGCCAGGGACGATCCAATCCTTCGATGACGCACCGCGCGAACAGCCATCCGCTGACCCGATCGGCGTCCAGTTCGGTCAGCGCAGCCATCCGCCGGCACAACGCAACCGGATCGGCGCGCAGCCGTTCGTCGCAATTGAGCATGTGCTGCAGGACGTCGTACGCCGGATCACCCAGGTGCGGCTTCGGGTCGATCAGCAACCACGGTTCGCGCTGCGCTGCCAGGATGTTGCCGGCGTGCAGGTCGGTGCACAGCAACGCATCGGCGCTCGGCTCGCTGGCCAACGCTCGCCAAACCCTCAACCCGTCGTCGGCAAGGTGCCGGTCCATCGCACCGATCCCTCGCTCGATTTTGTCCTCGAACTGCTCGGCCCAGTACGCGCACATCCGCTCCAAGACGCGGAACGTGCTGTTGGCCTGCGTTGCCCACACCCGGGCGAGCAGATCACACACGATGCGGTCCTGCCCCTCCTCGGGAACGGTTTCGCCGAGGGTGTGGCCGGGTCGGCACCGCTCAAGAAGCAGCGCGACCGTCGAGTCATCTGACCAGTCGTCGACGAGACGCACGGCCCCGCGGCCATCGAGCAGCCGCAGCATCGCGACCTCGCCATCGGCCTCGACATGGCGAAACGCGACCTTGAGCACCAAATCGCGGCCGACGAGCGGAGCTACCCACGAACCTGCCCCGCCCGGCAGCATGACCGGGCCAAGGTCGAGGCGCCACAGCGAGCGCAACACATCGATCGTCGCCGGCAGCGTCGCGATCCAGTCCGTCAAATGCCCGGTCGAATCGAAGCGAGCGGCTTCGACAAGTCGTGGCGGCAGTGCGAAGGCCCGCTCTGGCATCTCGACCACAAGCGCTCCCGGTCGCCAGCCGCCCGTGAGAATGTGCTTCCTCGTCGGCGACGGTACCGGGCGCGTGCTGGGCGCGAGCAAGATGACCCGCATGGGCGTGCGCGAATCCGACCTGGTCCGCCAAGCGGCGGCGGAGTTGTACGGGCTGGATCCGGATCAGTTCATCGCTCGTCGCGCTGCGCTGGCCGTCGAGGCCCGAACCGCAGGCCAACCGGCGGCGGCCAAGCAGATCGCTGGCCTGCATAAGCCCACTCGCAGCGCGTGGACGTTGAACTCCCTCGCCCGCACCGATCCCGATCAGCTCGACCAGCTTGTCGAACTTGGCGACCAGTTACGCGAGGCCGAACACAATCTCGATGGCGAACAGTTGCGTGAGCTGTCCCGACGCCGAGGTCAGCTCGTCGAATCTCTCGCCCGCGTCGCGTTCACGGCGACCGGCCAGCGCTCGCCCGGTGCGGCGGTGCGCGAGGAGGTGCGCTCGACGCTGTCGGCCGCCCTCGCAGACGCTGACGTCGCACATCGTTTGACGTCGGGGACGCTGCTGCGGGCAGCACGCTGGGATGGCTTCGGCTCCGGCTCGCGAGCCGACCTCTTTCTGGTCGCGCCACCGACCGCGCCGCGATCCGGCAAACCCGCCAAGCGGTCGGCCAAGCCCGTGGCGCGGAATGCGGGCAAACCTGCGCGGGCGACGGACCGGTCGGCCGAGGCGGCGCAACTCGTGTTGGCGAAGGAGCAGCGGGCTCGCAAGCAGCAGCGGATCGCGGCCGCCCGGAAGTTGGTCGCCGCGGCCGAGCGTGATCTGTCCGCGACCGAGCGCAGCGAGCAGGAACGGGCGCGACGGCTGGGTCTGCTGGAGGCCCAGATCGCCGACGCCCGCCGCGATCTGGATCGCGCAAGAGTCGAAGTCCGGCGGGTACGCAGCCGGCTCCGTACCGCCGAAGAACAGCTGCGCCGGCTCGATCCCTAAACACCTCACCTCGCGTGATTACCCTGGGCTGCAAGGAGGCCCATGGCGTACACCGGTTTACGTGAGGTAACTGTCGTCCACCGCGATGGCTCAGTCGCGCTGCACGAGGTGACCGTGCTCGCCGGACCCGGCGAGCTGCTCGTCATCCTCGGTCCGTCGGGCAGCGGCAAGTCGACGCTGCTGCGCACCATCGCCGGGCTGACGTCCGTCCGGAGCGGTGAGGTGGTGATCGCCGGTGAGCGGGTCACCGGTCTGCCTACGCACAAACGCAATCTGGCCATGGTGTTCGAGCACAGCAGTCTCGCGCCAACCCTCGACGTGGCGGCGAATCTCGGTTTCGGGCTGACCATCCGCCGGCTGCCCGAGGCCGAGGTCCACGATCGGGTGCTGGCCCAGGCACGCGGACTGCATCTCACCAGGGTGCTGTCACGCAAGCCGCACACTTTGTCCGCCGGAGAGCGCGGACAGGTCGGGGTCGGCCGGGCGATGGTCCGCGAACCATCGGCATTCCTGTTCGACGAACCGCTCGCTCATCTCGATGCTGCCCATCGCGGCCGGATGCGACGGCATGTCGCCGATGTCGTGAAGAATACCGGCGTCACCGCGCTCTATGTCACGCATGACCCGTCCGACGCGCTTGCCATCGCTGACCGCGTCGCGGTGCTGCGCGACGGCCAGGTCGTTCAGATCGGGACGCCACACGACCTATACGCCTACCCGGCGGACATGCTCGTGGCGGACTTCGTCACGTCGATGCCGATCGGGCTGCTGCCCGCCCGCGTCGTTACGTCCGGTGCCGAGGCGGGCTACCAGGTCGCTGCCCGGACGCTTCCCTTGTGGGCTTCGCTCCCGGCCGAATTGGGCGAGTACGTCGGCCGCGACGTCGTGCTCGGTCTGCGCGTCGAGGACGTGCACGAGGGGGCTCACGACGACGATCCGCGCAGGATCCAGCTCCCCGGCATCGTCGAGCACGTCGAATTCACCGGCCCGGACACCCTGGTCACCGTCCGGGTGGCGGCGCCGGCAGTGCCGGTAAGCCGAGCCGATGGGGCGGGCGGGGACGCTCGGCTGCGAGCACGGTTCGGCCGGACGACCTCCGTGCGGCCCGGATCGACAGTCGCGCTCAGCGTCGATGCGTCCCGGGCGCATGTCTTCGACCCGGCTACCGGGCTGGCGCTGCTACATCCCGCTGCCCCGGCCTAAGCCCTGGGGCGCTGTCCAGCCCAGCCCCGGCAAACCACGTCCACGAGCCAGCACCCGCGATCAGCCGGGCGGCGCTGACCCCGCGGCCGGGGCCGTGCCCGACGCGTGCTCGTCCACCGGGAACGGCTCCTCGGGCAGGTCGGTGCGCGGTGAGCGCAGCGCCCGCACCGTCGTGTTGATGAACGCGACGAGCGGGACGGCGATCAGCGCCCCAGGGATGCCCGCCACCAACGTTCCGGCCAACACGGACACGGCGATCGCGAGCGGATGCACTTGGACCGTACGGCTCATGATGAGCGGCTGGAGGAAGTGCCCCTCGACCTGCACCAGGACGATGATCGCCACCCCGACGACGATCGCCGCCGTCACGCCGTGTTCGAGCAGTGTTACGGCAACGCAAAGTGTGCCGGTCACGGTCAGACCCAGCAATGGGATGAACGAACCGAGGAAGATCAGCACGCCGAGGGCGGCGGCGAGCGGCACCCGCAGGACCACGAGCACGATCGTGATCGTGACCGCGTGGAACATCGCGATGAGGACCACGCCGCGCATGTAGCCGCCGAACGTGCGCCAGCCCACCCGTCCGGCGTGATCGACTCGGGGCTGGGCCGCCTGCGGGAACAGCGCCAGCACCCAGCGCCAGATCAGGTCGCCGTCGCGCAGCAAGAAGAACGTCGACAGCAGGATGAGCAGCAATGCGCCGGCAGCCTCAGCGAGGGTGCGCACGGTGGCGATCGCGCCGCTGATCAACTTCCCCTGATTGTTCTTGATCGTCGCGTTGATGTTGTCGACGAGCTTGTCGAGGTCGTTCTGCTTGAGATGCAGCGGACCGCTCATGAGCCAGTCGCGAGTCTTATCGACGAAGTTGTGGATCTGATCGCCGAGTTGCGCCGAGTGCCTCGCGATCTGCCAGCTGACGAACCAGCCGACGCCGAACAGCACCGCAATGCCGAACAGCAAAGTGATCGCCGCGGGCAGCGACTTAGGGCCGTGCAGCGCGGTCCGCAGCTTTGCCTCGAGCGGGTGCAACACCGCGACCAGGAACAGGGCGAGGACGAGGGAGAACGCGACCAGCGAGACTGCGGAGATCACCTTCACGACGAGGTAGATCGCCGCGGCGATCACGATCAGCCGCCAGCTCCACGCGGCAGCCACCCGCACCGGCCAGGTCACGCCCTCCATCGCGTCGTGCGTGGTATCCGAGAGCGGTGGCGTGCTGGGCTCGGGGGGCGCCGGCTGACCGACGGATGGCGTACTCACGCTGCGACGATAGCGGCGCGACCGGATTGCACCTAGATGCCACGATCGCGCCGCCGCAGTAGCCCGATTGCCGCCCGTCCGGGTTGATGCGACGCTGGATGCCCTCGAACGCCTTCACTCGACAGGAAGCCAGGTCCATGGTCAGCAGCACGGCTACGGACGCCCGGCGGGGCCGGCTCGAGCTGACCGCTGCATTGCTCGTCGGCGTGGCGATTTCCGTCGCCCTCGGTGTGTACGCGAGGGTGCACCAGCCGGCGCTGCGGCCGCTGTTCCTCGTCGGGTTCTCGGGCGTGCTCCAGCTCAAGACGTGGCTCGCGACGGTGGCGCTGCTGCTCGTCTTGGTACAGGTCACCAGCGCGCTGTGGATGTGGGGCCACCTGCCGGGTGCCGGTGACGCGCCCACCTGGATCAGTCCGGTGCATCGCTGGAGCGGCAGCGTCGCCTTCGTGGTGACCCTGCCCGTCGCCTTGCATTGCATCTGGTCGCTCGGCTTCGTCACCACCACGCCGCGCGTCCTGCTGCACAGCATCTTCGGTTGCGCCTTCTACGGGGCGTACGCCGCAAAGATGCTCGGCCTAAGACTGCGCGGCGTCCCGCAGTGGGCGGTGCCGGTGCTTGGCGGCTCACTGTTCGCCGTGTTCATCCTGATCTGGCTCACGTCCGCACTCTGGTTCTTCACCCGTTCCGGCGTCCCACTCACCTGATCCTGGAGTCCTGATGCCCGAGCGCGTCCTCTCCCGCCGCGCGGCGTTGCGCGGGTCGCTCGTCTCCCTGCTCGGTGGCGTCGCCGGCTATCTCGTCGCACGCAACAGCGCGGCCGCCCGAGCGAAGCCGGGGACCACGGCCGCCAATGCGTACGGGCCGACGCCCGGCCAGACCGGGGGCCTGCTGGCCTCCGTTGACCAGGTGCCGCGCGGCGGCGGGTTGATTCTGAGTCGCGAGGCGATTGTGCTCACCCGAACCACGACCGACGATATCCACGCGTTCTCGGCACTGTGTACGCATCAGGGCTGCACCGTCGACGCCGTGGCAGCCGGAACGATCGACTGTCCGTGTCACGGCAGCATGTTCGACGCGACCACTGGAGCAGTCATCAGCGGACCCGCAAGGCGGGCGCTGGCGTCGACCCCGGTGGTCGTCCGAGCAGGGAGCATCTACAGGTCATGAACCGGCTATCTCGACTGATCGCCAGCGCACCCACGCTGCTGTGGCTCCTCGCGGCCGGATTCGCGGTCGGCACCCTGATCGCGCTGCGCTGACCAGGGCCCCTCGACGCGGACTTCGCCTGCGCTGCTCCGGTCGTCTCGAACTACAGTGCGGTATCGGCCCGGACGGAAGATCTGGCGAGGAATCCATGCGACTGCGCGATCGCTGCCGGGTCCGCACCCTGGCATTTATCGCAGTAGGCCTCCTTGTCGCTGGTTGCAGTGCGACGGTCACCGGCAGCGGCAAGCGGTTCATCCCGGCGATGTCGTCGAACGCCACTCTTCAAGTCGTTGGCGACGCTGATACGGACTTCGATCGGCTGGCCAAGAACGCGATCGCGGACGTCACCGCGTTCTGGTCCATGCAGTATCCGCTCGTGTCGGCCGGGCAGCCGCTGCCGCCGCTCAAGGGCAAGATCTATTCCGTCGACGACGCCGCACCGACGGCCGCTGTCAGGCAGAACGCGTGTCTCGTCGCAGTCGGCGTCAAGGCGATCAAGAACAACGCCTTTTTCTGCTCGCTCGATGACTCCATCGCGTACGACCGGGTCGGTTTCATTCCTAACCTGGCCAAGAAGTTCGGCACCTACTTCGTAGCGGCCGTGTTTGCGCACGAGTTCGGTCACGCCGTCCAGTACCGACTGGGCACCATTCGTCGATATCCGTCCATCGTCAAGGAAACCCAGGCTGACTGTGCGGCTGGGGCGTTCACCGCGGCCGCGCTGCAGGACAAGGCGCCGCACACGCGGGTCACCCCGAACGACCTCGACACGGTGCTCACCGGGTACATCCAGCTGCGTGACCCGACGAGCCACAGTGCCAACGACCGGGGGTCGCACGGCAACGGCTTCGACCGACTCAGCGCATTCTCCGACGGCATCACCAACGGCGCCGCGTTCTGCTACAACGACAACTGGCTGCACCGTCCGCTCACCGAGCGCGATTTCACCTCCGACCAGGACCGCGATGCCGGCGGCAATCAACCCCTCGACAAGGTGCTCGACCCGGCTACCCCGCAGGCAGGCAATCTCGGCGGCGGCGGCCTGCAACCGAGCCTCAACACCTTCTGGAAGAAGGCGGCCCAGTCGATCGGCAAGAGCTGGCAGGACGTCACGATCGCCGAGGCGGCACACCCGAAGTGCGGCGCGCAGTCGGCAAAAAGTGAGTTCGGCTACTGCCCCGACGACAACACCGTCTACTACAGCCGCAGCATCGCCGAACGCGCCTACGGCTTCGGCGACTACGCGCTGGGGACGTTATTCACCTACGGGTGGGGGATGGCCGTGCGTCACCAGCTGTTCGGTCGATCGCAGGATGATCAGCCGGCGCTTCTGGCGGCGAGCTGCTACTCCGGTTCCTACACCGCCGCGGTCAACGACCCCCAGGCCACCGGCTTCGCCCTCTCTCCACCGGACATGGATGAGGCGTCCACCGCCGTGATGACCTTGGTCAGCACCGACCAGGCGTTCGGCGGCCGGGGGACGAATGGCCTGCAGCGCATCAACTCCTTCACCAAGGGCTACTTCACCGGCCTTTCAGCCTGCTGACGCGGTGCGGGAGCCGGCGTCTCAGCCTGCTCACGTCGTGTCGGCGCCGACAGATACGGTTGGCCGATGCCTGAGCTCGATCCGTCCTTCCTTGCATTGCCAGCCCGTGCTCTTGCCGACGCGGCGATCGGCCGCGCCCGCGAGTTAAACGCCGAACACGCGGACTTCCGGCTCGAACGGATTCGGGTCGGCATGCTCAGCCTGCGCGACGCGAAGCTCGACTCGAGCACCGATTCCGAAGACCTCGGCCTTGCCGTCCGGGTGATCCACGGCGGCGCGTGGGGATTCGCCAGCGGCATCGATCGCACGCCGGACGGTGCGGCGCGGCTGGCCGAGCAGGCGGTGGCGACGGCCCGGGTCAGCCGGGTACTCGGTGACGATCCGGTGGTACTGGCTGCCGAACCTGTGTACCCGGACGTGGTGTGGGTGTCGTCGTATGAACGCAACCCGTTCGAGGTGGTGGAATCCGATCGGGTCGGCCGGTTGACCGAGCTGTCCGAGCGGCTGCTGGGCTCGAACGGGGTAGACCACGTCGACGCGCATCTGGTGCAGGTGCTCGAGAACAAGTTCTACGCCGACACCGCGGGCACGATCACCACCCAGCAGCGGATCCGCCTGCATCCGCAGTTCACCGCCGTGCATGTCGATCGCGGCGCCGGCAGCTTCTCCTCCATGCGCACGATCGCGCCTCCCGTCGGGCGCGGTTGGGAGTACCTGACCGGCACCGGCTGGGACTTCGACGCCGAGATCGCCGAGCTGCCCGATCTGCTCAGCGAGCACGTCAAGGCGCCAAGCGTCGAGGCCGGCCGTTACGACTTGGTCATCGACCCGTCGAACCTGTGGCTCACCATTCACGAGTCGATCGGCCACGCGACCGAGCTCGATCGCGCGCTCGGGTACGAGGCCGCCTACGCGGGCACATCCTTCGCCACCCTCGACAAGCTCAACGCCTTGCAGTACGGCAACCCGGCTATGCACGTCACCGGTGACCGCACCGTCGAGCATGGACTCGCCAGCATCGGCTACGACGACGAGGGTGTCGCTACCGGGCAGTTCGACATCGTTCGCGACGGCACGCTCGTCGGTTATCAGCTCAATCGGCAGATGGCGCAGGCGAACGGCTTCGGACGCAGCAACGGATGCGCGTTCGCCGACTCGTCGGGGCACATCCCGCTGCAGCGAATGGCGAACGTCTCGCTGCGTGCCGCGCCGGACGGGCCGAGCACCGAGGAACTGATCGGCAACGTCGACCGAGGCATCTACATCGTCGGGGATCGATCGTGGTCCATCGATATGCAGCGCTACAACTTCCAGTTCACCGGCCAGCGGTTCTTCCGGATCGAGGACGGCAAGCTGACCGGCCAACTGCGCGATGTCGCCTACCAGGCGACCACCACCGACTTCTGGGGCTCGATGCAGGCCGTCGGTGGCCCGCAGACCTACGTCCTGGGTGGGGCGTTCAACTGCGGCAAGGGTCAGCCCGGCCAGGTCGCCGCCGTGTCGCACGGTTGCCCCGCGGCGTTGTTTCGCGATGTCAACGTGCTCAACACCGTTGCCGAGGGTGGTCGCTGATATGCAGGTCCAGCAGCTGGTCGAGCAGGCGCTCGCCGCATCCACCACAGACGGCTGCGTCGTCGTCGCCGCCGAGCACACCGAGACGAACCTGCGCTTCGCCAACAACCGGCTGACCACTAACGGGCAGATGACGTCGCGGTCCATCACCGTGATCTCCACCGTCGACGGGCCGAACGGCGCGAGCGCGGGAGTGGTTACCCGCTCGGTGACCACCGCCGAGGAGCTGTCCGAGCTGGTTCGGGCAAGCGACGCAGCAGCGCGCATCGCACCCCCGGCCGACGATGCCGCGCCCCTGGTCGGGCCAAACTCGGCGCCCGGGACGGACGCTGGAGGCGGCGATTGGCAGGCGGGCGGGGGCGACTGGCAGGAGGCACCGCGGGCTACCAAGGTCGAGGTCTTCGAGTCGTTCGCCCCGGAACTCGGCGCCGCGTTTCAGCGCGCTGCCAAGGCCGATCGGCTGCTCTTCGGATTCGCCGAGCACCAACTGACCTCGACTTTCCTCGGCTCCTCGACCGGACTGCGTCGACGCTTCGACCAACCGGCCGGCCGGCTTGAGCTAAACGCGAAGTCCGCCGACCTCGACCGGTCGGCGTGGGCCGGCGTACAGGCGCGTGATTTCACCGACGTCGACGTCGCCTCACTGACCGATGGCCTGCACACCCGGCTCGACTGGGCGGCCACCCGCATCGACCTGCCCGCCGGGCGCTACGAGACGATCCTGCCGCCTGGGGCGATTGCCGATCTGATGATCTACGCCTACTGGACCGCCTCCGCCCGCGACGCCGAGGAAGGGCGCAACGTGTTCGCGGGCAGCGCCGGGGGTACCCGGATCGGTCAGCGACTGGCATCACTGCCGTTGACCCTGCGATCCGACCCGGCCGCGCCGGGACTGGAATGCGCGCCGTTCGAGATCGTCACCGCGTCCGAAGCTGGCCTGCAGTCCGTCTTCGACAACGGTGCCCCGGTGGCTGCCACCGAGTGGCTGAAAGAAGGCACGCTGAACGACCTGGTGCGGACCCGCGCGTGGGCGGCCAGGACCGGTGCCGAGCCACGCCCGCTGGTCGGCAACCTCATCCTGGACGGCGGCGGGTCAGCGTCGCTGGACGACATGATCGCCGCGACCGAGCGGGGACTGCTGCTGACCTGCCTGTGGTACATCCGCGAAGTCGATCCGCAAACCCTGCTGCTCACCGGGCTGACCCGCGATGGCGTCTACCTGATCGAGAACGGCCAGGTGCGTGGTGCCGTCAACAACTTCCGCTTCAACGAATCACCGATCGGTCTTCTCGATCGGATCACCGACGTGGGCCGCACCGAGCAAACGCTGCCCCGCGAATGGAACGACTACTTCACCCGCACCGCGATGCCGCCAGTCCGGATTGCCGATTTCAACATGTCGACGGTCAGTCAGGCGTCTTAGCTGCCCGGAGCCTTGTGATCGGCGCCGCGGCACCCGGCAACATTCGAAAGCGGTTGCACCAGATACCCTCAAGTGAATCCCCCGGGGCGCGGTACCGGCGCGCCACCGCACCACAGTCAATGGCGACTGGCGAGGAGATTCACTATGAGCAGCACCGTTGTTGATCTGGATCAAGCCCCCACCACGCACGGCGGGCTGCTTGCCTGGGTGCGCGAAATGGCAGCGCTGACCCAGCCTGAGCGCGTCGTCTGGGTCGACGGGTCGGCCGAGGAGTGGACCCGGATCACCGACGAGCTGGTGGCGGCCGGCACGTTCACCCGCCTGGACCCGACCAAGAAGCCGAACTCGTTCTGGTGCAGGTCCGACCCGACCGACGTCGCTCGCGTCGAGGACCGCACGTTCATCTGCAGCCGCGATCAGCGCGACGCGGGGCCCACCAACAACTGGATGGACCCCGACGACATGAAGGCCGTGCTCACCGAGCGATTCCGCGGCTCGATGCGCGGGCGGACGATGTACGTCATCCCCTATTGCATGGGTCCACTCAGTGCCGACCAGCCACTGCTGGGCGTCGAGCTCACCGACTCGCCCTACGTCGTGGCGTCGATGCACATCATGACCAGGTGTGGCTCCCGCGCGCTGGAAAAGTTCGGCGACGAAGCAGAGTTTGTGCCTGGCCTGCACAGCGTCGGCGCCCCCCTCGACTCGCCCGAAGCACCCGATTCGCCATGGCCGTGCAACGAAACCAAGTACATCGTGCACTTTCCCGAGGAGCGGCTGATCTGGTCCTACGGCTCGGGCTACGGCGGCAACGCCCTGCTGGGCAAGAAGTGTTACTCGCTGCGGATCGCGTCGGTCAAGGCGCGCGACGAGGGCTGGCTTGCCGAGCACATGCTTATCGCCAAGCTGACTTCGCCGGCGCACAAGACGTACTACATCGCCGCGGCGTTCCCGTCTGCCTGCGGCAAGACCAACCTCGCCATGCTCGAGCCGACGCTGCCCGGCTGGCGGGTCGAAACGCTCGGCGACGACATCGCCTGGCTGCGCATTGGCGAGGACGGCCGGCTGTATGCGGTCAATCCGGAGAACGGGCTGTTCGGGGTGGCTCCCGGCACCGGTTGGCACACAAACCCCAACGCGATGCGCACCATCGCCGAGGGTAATTCGATCTTCACCAACGTGGCGCTCACCGACGACGGAGACATCTGGTGGGAGGGAATGACCGATGAGCCCCCGGCGCAACTCACCGACTGGAAAGGCCGGTCCTGGACGCCGACCGGGGTCGACATCTCAGGTGGCAAGCTCCCCTCGGCGGGCGAACCGGCCGCGCATCCGAACTCGCGCTTCTGCACGCCGCTCGCGCAGTGCCCGATCGTCGCCCCGGAATGGGAAGACCCGCGCGGCGTTCCGCTCGATGCGATCTTCTTCGGGGGACGGCGGCGCGACACCGTCCCGCTCGTGACCGAGGCGCGTGACTGGCAGCACGGGGTGTTTCTCGGCGCGACGCTTTCATCGGAGACCACTGCGGCGGCCACCGGTGCGGTCGGGGTCGTGCGCCGCGATCCGATGGCCATGCTGCCGTTCCTCGGTTACCACGCCGGTGACTACTTCGCGCACTGGATCGAGGTCGGCAAGGGCGCCGATGCGATGAAGCTGCCCAAGATCTTCTACGTCAATTGGTTCCGCCGCTCCGCCGACGGCAAGTTCCTGTGGCCGGGGTACGGGGAAAACATCCGGGTGCTGACCTGGGCACTCGCCCGCATCGACGGCTGGGCAGCCGCGCGCGATACGCCGATCGGACGGGTTCCCGCGGCCGACGCGCTCGACCTCAACGGATTGGATCTCGATCCGGACCAGCTGGCCGCGGCGGTACGGGTGGACGTCGACGAGTGGCGGGCCGAGCTGCCAGCCATCGCGGACTGGTTCACCAAGATCGGCGGCCAACTGCCGACGTCGCTGCGCGACGAGCTCGATGCGCTGACCCTGCGCCTCGGCGGCTGACCCTGCGCCTCGGCGGCTGACCCTGCGCCTCGGCGGCTGACCTTGCGCCTCGGCGCGTCGCCTCTTGCGGAGGTTACTGGTGAGTAATATGCTTGGTTACTAGCTAGTAACAGATGTCCAACCCGCGCTGGCGGCCAAACCGAGCAGGAGCAACCGGCGATGGGCCACTACAAGAGCAACGTCCGCGATATCGAGTTCAATCTGTTTGAGGTCCTCGGCACCGACCGAGTGCTCGGCACCGGTCCGTTCGCCGACCTGGACGAAGGCACCGCTCGAAGCATTCTGTCCGAGGTCGCGCGGCTGGCCGAGGGGCCACTGGCCGAGTCTTTCGCCGATGCCGATCGAAACCCCCCCGTCTTCGACGCCGCGACTAGCTCGGTGACGTTGCCCGAGTCCCTGAAGAAGTCCTGGCGCGCCTTACGCGAGGCCGAATGGTGGCGGCTGGAGTCGCTGCCCGAGCTCGGCGGTCAGATCGTCCCGCGTGCCCTGGTGTGGGCAATTGCCGAGCAGGTGCTTGGCGCGAATCCGGCGCTGCACATGTACATGGCCGGCCCCCCGTTCGCCAGCATCCTCTATCGCAACGGCAACGAACAGCAGCAGAAACTGGCCCGATTGATGGTCGACAAGGGCTGGGGCTCAACCATGGTGTTGACCGAGCCGGACGCCGGCTCCGACGTGGGGGCTGGGCGCAGCAAGGCGATCGAGCAGCCCGACGGCACCTGGCACATCAAGGGGGTCAAGCGGTTCATCACGTCCGCTGAGCAGGACCTCACCGAGAACATCGTCCATCTGGTGTTGGCTCGTCCCGAGGGTGCGGTCCCCGGCTCCAAGGGCTTGTCGCTGTTCGTCGTCCCAAAGTTCCATGTCGACGTCGAGACCGGCGAATTAGGCGAGCGCAACGGCGTCTACGTCACCAATCTCGAGCACAAGATGGGGCTGAAGGCATCGACCACATGCGAGCTGCGTTTCGGCGAGCAGAAACCGGCCGTGGGCTGGCTGGTCGGTGACGTGCACGACGGCATCGCGCAGATGTTCCAGTTGATCGAGCACGCCCGGATGATGGTGGGCACGAAGGCGATCGCCACCCTGTCGACCGGGTACCTCAACGCGCTCGCCTTCGCCAAGGTCCGGGTGCAATCGGCGGATCTGATCCATGCGGGCGACAAAAGCGCGCCACGCGTCACGATCATTCATCACCCTGATGTGCGCCGCAGCCTGATGCTGAACAAGGCCTACGCCGAGGGACTGCGCTCCCTCGTCCTCTACACCGCGGGCTGGCAGGACAAGATCTTGCTCGCCGAGCACGCCGGGGAGCACGACGCGCTGGCCGATGGGGTCAACGACCTGTTGCTGCCGATCGTGAAGGGCGCAGGGTCGGAGCGGTCCTACGACCAACTTGCGCAGGCGCTGCAGACCTTCGGTGGCTCTGGCTACCTGCAGGACTACCCGCTCGAGCAGTACGTCCGCGACGCCAAGATCGACACGTTGTACGAGGGCACAACCGCCATCCAGGGCCAGGACTTCTTCTTCCGCAAGATCGTCCGCAACAACGGCGCGGCGCTCGGCGCACTCTCGGCGGAGATCGCCGCCTTCCTGACCTCGATCGAGCACGAGGGGCGGCTGAAGGAGGAGCGTGAGGCCGTCGCGAACGCATTGGAGCACCTCGCCGGCATGGTTGCCGCGATGGTCAGTCAGCTGACCAGTAGCCAGGACGATGTCCGCAACCTCTACAAGGTCGGCCAGAACACCACCCGGTTGCTGCTGAGCGCCGGCGACCTTATGGTCGGCTATCTGCTGCTGCGGCAGGCGGCGGCCGCGTTCACCCGGTTGGACGAGAACTCCCTGTCTGCCGCCGACCGAGCGTTCTACCAGGGCAAACCCGCCGTCGCCCGGTTCTTCGCAATGACCGTCCTGCCGGAGCTGGCCGGCCGCAGGGTCGTGGTCGAATCCACCGACAACGCCCTAATGGATCTCGCCGAGAACGCCTTCTGAGCAGTCGGGACGCTGGCCGGCCGCGTTATTGGCAGTCGGCACGCTAGTCGGCGGCTCTCATGGGACGTCCCGCCGCGGCCCGAATCGACAGTCCCGCGTTCGAAGCTTGGCTGGCCACCCAATCGGCGGTCACGCGCAGGCCTTCGCGGATCGCCACCGGTGCGACGCCGGGAAACAGCTCGCGCAGCCGGGTCGGGTCAGCCTGCGAATCTGGAACGTCGCCCACCCGACTATCGACGTGCTGTCGCGCAAGCGGATGACCGAGCACGACCTCGAGCTCGGCGATCAGCTCCAGCAATGACGTTCGGGTGCCGAACGCGACGTTCACGGGCAGCTCGCTCGTCACCCGGCGGCGCACGGCGTCGCAAATGACCGCAACGACACTGCCGACATAGGTGAAATCACGGGTCTGCCGCCCGTCACCGTGCACCATCAGCGGCCGGCCGGCGAGCGCGGCCTCGAGGAACGCCGGGACGACCGCCGCGTACGCATGCGTCGTCGACTGCAGTGGCCCGAAGACGTTGAAGAACCGCAGCGCCAGGGTCTCGAGGTCGAAGCAGCTTGCATAGGCGAGGGCGTAGGACTCCGCCGCTAGCTTGGCGGCCGCGTATGGGCTGAGCGGCGCAGCGCGCATGGTCTCGCGTTTGGGTAGCTCCAGACTCGCGCCGTACACCGACGACGACGACGCGACGACGACGTATGGGTCACCGGCGTGGCGGGCCGCCTCGAGCACGTGCAGCGTGCCGGTTGCGATCACCTGGTGGCTGGCGATCGGATCGAGCAGCGAGCGGGGCACCGACGGGATCGCGGCGAGATGCACGACCGCGTCGGCGCGGCGCATGGCGCGCGCGAGCACCCGGTCGTCGAGCACGCTGCCAAGGACGATCGGCACGTCCAGACCGTCCAGATTGGCCAGATCCCCTGAGGAGAGATCGTCCAGGACGACGACCTCGTCGATATCGGGCGCTGCGGCCAGCGCCGCGGTCACCTGGGCGCCGATGAAACCTGCGCCGCCGGTGACGACGACCCTCATGCCGTTGCCCGTCTGCGGGTCATGGCGCATCACTGTAAAGGGCTGCCGCCGTGGGCTTCGGCGGCCACCCATTAGGCTTGGGTGTCGTGACTGCCGCGCCGATGTGGATCTGCCTCGAAGGCGCGGCGAACGTCCGCGACGTCGGCGGGCTACCGGCTGGCGATGCCATGGTGCAGCCTGGTCGGCTGATCCGGGCGGACAACCTGCAGGGGTTGACCCCGGCAGACGTGCGCGAACTGGTCGAGGCTCGTCAGGTCACGACGGTCGCAGACCTGCGCACGAAGGTTGAGGTAGACAGCGAGGGGCCCGGGCCGCTTGTCGTCGACGGCCGGGTTCACGTGGTCAACCTGTCGCTGTTCCCCGAGGCGGGCCAGAACACCGACGCGGCGGCCGACGCACCCGTCCTGCTTCCATGGCAGGAACGCCGCGCGCGGGAGAACTTCAACCGGCGAAGTATGGCCGAGACCTACCTGCGCTACTTGCTCGATCGTCCCGATTCGGTGGTGGCGGCGCTGCGGCTCGTGGCGCAATCTGCCGGTGCGACGATCGTGCATTGCGCAGCGGGCAAGGACCGCACCGGTGTCGTGATCGCGATGGCCTTGGACGAGGTCGGCGCTGACCGCGACGCCATCGTCGAGGACTACACGCGCACCGGCGAGCGACTGGCGGCGGTGCTCTCGCGGTTGGCGAGCTCACCCACCTACGCCGGCGATGTCGACGATTCGCCCGCCGATCGGCATTGGCCCCGCGCCGAGACGCTAGCTGGCCTGTTCGGGCTGCTCGATGCCGACTACGGCGGACCCGGCAAATGGCTTCGCACCAACGGCTGGACCGACGAGGACGCGACGGCACTACGTGGGTCCCTGCTCGGTTAGCCGAGCAGCATCAACCGCAGTTCGTCGGCACCGCTCGGGCCGATTTCCACCGGAACTCCCCAGTCCTGCCGAGCGAGGTGACAGGCCGGATTGGCGATAGCCGGGTCGTCGTCGCAGGCCGCGGCCTGCGCGGTGACGTGAATCGTGCCGGTTCCCTGCGCGAGCACCAACTCACGTCGCAGCGCGGTGCCGTCGCCCGCGCCGCTGACCAGCAGCTCAGGCGGTGACGCACTGACGCTCAGCCTGGTCGCGGGGCCGTCGCGGTCGTCGAGCTTGCGCCCCGGTGGTGGGGTGAAGACAACATCGAGGAGGATCGACCCCGGCGCGAGGGACGACGCTGGACGCTCGGTGTGCCGCGCCTCTCCTACGTGCCGCCGAGCGGGCCCGACGGGACGAACCAGCCGATGGGCCGCCGACTCGACAACCACCAGCTCGCCTTCGACGAGCACTGCACCGGTCGGTTCGGCCAGCCCGGAGGCAAGCGTGCTGACCAGGTCGGTGACCGGGTCGTAGCGGCGGACCGCCCCGTTGTACGCATCGAGCACGGCCACCGATCGGTCAGCCAGCATCGTCACGCCGAGCGGATGTTGCAACCGCGCCGTGGCACCCGGCCCGTCCAGGTGGCCGAACTCGAACAGCCCTTGCCCGACGACGGTGTGCAGCTGCCGCTCGACGTCGAGAAAACGCAGTGACGAGGTCTCGGCGTCGACGAACCACAGCCGATCGTCGTCGACAGCCAGCCCGGACGGCTGCGCCAGCCAGCCATCGAACGCCGGGCCGTCGCGCAGCCCCTCGACGGTGGTGCCGGCGAGGATCTCGACCCGGCCCGTCGCCGGATCCCAGCTCAGCAGCAAGTGCACGCCCGCCGCGGCGACCACCACCCGCTTGATCGCCGGCCACCAAGCCACATCCCAGGGTGACAACACCGCGGGGACGGCGCCGGTGACAGTCGTCTGGGTGAGCCTTCCCGGCAAGTCGATTGTCGCGACCACTGCACCGTCATCCAGCCGCACACCCCGCAGGACATGGTTGGCGGTATCGGCGACTACGACGTCGAAGCCCGCAACTGCGGGTGGCAGCAAGGCGAGCCCGCTCGGTTCGGCGAAAGAAGCGGCGTCGGACGGGCCGTCCCGCGCGCCACGCGATCCAGAGCCGATCCGCCGAAGCACCGTCACACCGTCTCGTGCCAGTTCGACGAGCTGGTGCTGTCCGGCGTCTGCGACGAGTAGCGAGTCGGCCAACGCGACGGCCTTCGCTGGGAACCGCAGGTCGGCGGCAGCACGAGGTGGGTGCTCGTTACGGCCGTTGCCACGATTCAACGTGCCATTCGCCTGGTGGGTGTGGACCAGTTCCCCGATGATCCGGTCGAGGCCGCTGATATGCCCCTCGCCCGCGGCCTGCGCGACGATGTATCCCTCGGGGTCGACGAGGACGAGCGTGGGCCACGCCCGCACCGCGTACTGCCGCCAGAGCGCCAGGTCGGGGTCGTCCAGCACGGGGTGGTACACCTCGTAGCGTTCGATGGCGGCAGCTACTGCAGCGTGCTCGGTCTCGTGGGCGAACTTGGGCGAGTGGACGCCGACCACGACTAGGACGTCGCGGTATTTGCGCTCGAGGGGCCGCAGTTCGTCCAACACATGCAGGCAGTTCACGCAGGCGAACGTCCAGAAATCGAGCAGTACGATTTTGCCCCGCAGATCGGCCAGCGAAAGCGGACCGTCAGTGTTGAGCCACCCGCCACGCGTTCGCAGCTCGGGGGCACGGACGCGGGGCTGAGGCAGGGTGCTCACGACGGTGTTCAGCCTCCGGGAACACGGGTTCATTCCAGCCCGATCACTCGGGCCCCGAGTCGTGACCGCCGTGAACTCAGGTTCTAGGCGGCAGTGCAGCGGACCGGCATGCAGCGAGCCCGGTCCCTCTCGGGGCCGGGCTCGGGGTGGTGCGCTGAGGTCAGCGCGTGAAGTCGTGGCGCGCGGCGAGCACCATCAGCTCGTGGCGCATCGACGGTGACGCGTCGTGCATGGTGCGCTCGAACTCGCGCGCGTCGCGGCGCTGCCGCATCTTGCTGACGACCTTGCTCTTCATGATTCCCGCCTCCGGGTTCTCGGGTGGATCCATTTCGGTGTCGGGGCGGGGTAGCGGATCGTTCGCCGATCCAGCTAGCTCAGCCTCGATGTGTTAGTAACGATAGCATCCCTGCCTAATATTCCGCACCCCGGCATCGCTTTCAGTCGAACGCCAGATGGGTGGACCGGAATATTCGGGCAGATCGCGCCGATTAGAGCAGCGCGAGGGCCGGATCGGCCAGGATTCCTGCCACGTCGGCAAGGAATTGCGAGCCCTGCTGCCCGTCGACCACCCGGTGGTCGAACGACACGGCCAACTGGGTCACCCACCGGGGGACGATCTGCTCGCTCGTGCCGGCGCCGACCACCCATGGCATCCGGCGAACCGCGCCGAACGCGACGATGCCCGCCTCGCCCGGGTTGAGGATCGGCGTTCCGGTGTCGACTCCGAATACCCCGACGTTGGTGATTGTGATCGTTCCCCCGGCCATATCGGATGGTGGCGTCTTGCCCGACCGGGCAAGATCAGTCAGCGCGCCGACGGCCGCGGCCAGCTCATGCAGTGCCAGGCGGTCGGCGTTCTTGATGTTCGGCACGATCAGCCCGCGGTCTGTCGCCGCGGCGATGCCGAGGTTCACGTAGTGCTTGAGAACGATCTCGCCGGCCGCCTCGTCCCACGTCGCGTTGATCTGCGGCGTGCGCTTCACGGCGAGGATCACTGCCTTGGCGACAAAGAGCAGTGGCGACACCTTGACGTCGCGGAATTCGAATCGAGCCGCGATTCGGGTGCGCAGCTCCATCATCGGCGTGACGTCGACGGTGATGAACTCGGTGACGTGCGGCGCCGTGAACGCCGAGGCCACCATCGCGGCTGCGGTGTGTTTGCGTACGCCCTTGATCGGGACGCGGGTTTCTGCCGCCTGCCCAGCGGCGGCGTGTCCCCCGGGGCTCCCATCGTGGCGCGCCGCCTCAGCGTCGCCAGTGGAGCTCGCTGCCTGGACGTCGGCCCGCGACACGGTTCCGTTCGGGCCGGTGGGCGCTACGCCGGCGATGTCGACACCCAGTGATTTGGCGAGCTTGCGCACTGGCGGCTTGGCCAGTACATGGTGGACCGGCTCGGGCTCGTCGGTCGGTGCGGGCGGCACGTTGAAGGCAGTCTCGACCGAAGGGGTCACCGCGATCGTCGTGGGGTTCTTGCGGGCTCGACGGGCCGCCGTACCAGACCTGGGCCCGTAGCCAACCAGCACGGGCTGGCGCTGAGTCTCGCCGCCGGACGATCCTTCGGTCGGCAATGCGGGCGCCGGCGGCGCGGGCGACGGCACCATGTCCTCGTGTGCGCTGCCGCCGTCCGGCGGCAGTTGCGCCGTCCCCGCCGGGCTGACGTCGATCGTGATGATCGGTCTGCCGACCTCGACCGTGTCGCCCGCTGCGGCGTGCAGCTCGGCCACCACGCCGGCGTACGGCGATGGCAGTTCGACCGCGGCCTTTGCCGTCTCGACCTCGACGAGGATCTGGTTGACCTCGACGGTGTCTCCCGGTTTGACCGACCAGGACAGGATGTCGGCCTCGGTCAATCCCTCGCCGACGTCCGGCAGCTTGAATGCTTTGAGGTCGGGCACGGTCAGTACTCCAGAGTGCGGTCGATGGCGTCCAGGATTCGGTCGACAGAAGGCAGCCAATCTTCTTCCAGCCGGCTGGGCGGGTAGGGCGTGTCGAAGCCGGCGACGCGAAGGACCGGTGCCTCGAGGGAATAGAACGCCTTCTCCTGCACACGCGCGGCAATCTCGGCGCCCAGTCCGAAGCTCACCGCTGCCTCGTGGACGACCACCAGCCGCCCGGTCCGTTGCACCGACTCGACGACGGTCGCGGTGTCGAGCGGGGATAGCGAGCGCAGGTCGATCACCTCCAGGTCGCGGCCGTCCTCGGCGGCGGCGGCGGCACTCTCGAGGGCGGTGGTCACCATCGGCCCGTACGCGACGATGGTGGCATCGCGGCCAGGCCGGACGATTCGTGCCTGATGCAACGGCCCGGGCTCGGAAGCGAGCTCGCCCTTTGCCCAGTACCGCCGCTTGGGTTCGAAGAAGATCACTGGATCGTCGGAGTGCACGGCCTGCTGGATCATCCAGTAGGCATCCGACGGAGTCGAGCAGGCGACCACCTTCAGCCCTGCGGTGTGGGCGAAGTACGCCTCGGGGGATTCCGAGTGATGCTCGACCGCGCCGATGCCACCGCCGAACGGGATTCGGATGGTGATCGGCATCTTCAGCGTGCCACCAGAGCGGTTGTGCATCTTGGCGACCTGACTGACGATCTGGTCGAAGCCGGGGTAGACGAACCCGTCGAACTGGATCTCGCAGACCGGCCGATAGCCGCGAATCGCCAACCCAACCGCGGTGCCGATGATGCCGGCCTCGGCCAGCGGGGTGTCGAACACCCGCTGCTCACCGAAGTCCTTCTGCAGCCCGTCGGTGATGCGGAAGACACCGCCTAGCTTGCCGACGTCTTCGCCCATAACGATGACCTTGGGGTCGTCCTCGAGCGTCTTACGAAGCCCGGCATTGAGCGCCTTTGCCATCGTGACGGGGCCGCTCATGATGCGTCCTCGAACTGGTCCAGGTAGGCCGCGAACGCCGCGCGCTGCTCGCGCAGCTCGTCAGTCATCTCGGCGTGCACATGCTCGAACACCGACAACGGTTCGGGATCGGGCAGTGCCCGGCAGCCGGCCCGGATGTGTTCGGCCAGCGCCTGCGATTCGCGCTCGACCGACTCGAAGAACTCGCTGCCGATCTGCGCCTGCCTGCCCAGGTAGGCCCGCACCCGCTCGATCGGATCCTTGAGCTTCCACGTCTCGGCATCGGCGCCGAGCCGGTACCGGGTCGGATCGTCGGACGTGGTGTGCGGGTTCATCCGGTAGGTGTACGCCTCGATCAACGTCGGCCCCTGGCCATTGCGCGCGTCGTCCAGCGCCTTGCGGGTGACGGCGAGGCTGGCCAGCACGTCGTTGCCGTCGACGCGTAACCCCGGAAAGCCGAAACCCGCCGAACGTTGGTACAACGGGACCCGGCTCTGCGTGCTCACCGGAGCCGAGATCGCCCACTGGTTGTTCTGGCAGAAGTAGACGATCGGCAGGTTATCGGCCGCCGCCCACACAAAGGACTCGTTCACGTCGCCTTGGCTTGACGCTCCGTCGCCGAAGAAGGCCAGCACCGCGGTGTCACGGTCCGGGTCGCCGGTGCCGACGGCGCCGTCGCGGACGACGCCCATCGCGTATCCAGCGGCATGCAACGTCTGCGCGCCGATCACAATTGTGTACAGGTTGAAGTTGTTGTCGCGTGGGTTCCAGCCACCGAGGTTCGTGCCGCGGAACAGACCGAGCAGCACCAGCGGGTCGACGTTCTGGCACCAGGCCACGCCGTGCTCGCGATAGGTCGGGAAGGACATGTCCTGGTGCCGCAACGCCCGTCCGGCACCGACCTGGGCGCCTTCCTGCCCGAGCAGTGAGGCCCACAGCCCCAGTTCGCCCTGCCGCTGCAAGGCGATCGCCTCGGTGTCGATGCGCCGGACGAGCACGAGATCGCGGTAGAGCGCGGCAATCTCGTCATCGCTGATTTCGAGCGGATAGCCGGGGTGCTCGACACGCACGCCCTCGGGGGTGAGTAGCTGCACCATGTCGGGCTCGGGATGGGCCGCCCCGAGGGAGCTGAGCGGCACCTCGCCGGTTGATGCGGTCATGCAGGCTCCTCGCGTCACGGCGCGCTAGACGTGGGGTCTCCACACCGCGCGCCCTCGGGCGACTTAAGAGGAGTTCGTGGTACAGGGATGGCGTACCGGCGAACTACCCAGAGGTTCCTACCATATCCGCGCTGGCGCGAATCGCCGTCCAGTGAACGTGACGATCCCCTCTGACGTATTGCCTCTGCGGCCTCGAGCCATAAGACTGCCCTTCGGCGCGCCCCTTCCTTCTCATTCGATCGAGGTCTTCATGCAGCGTTCCCGCATCCGGCTGGCCGCACTGGTCAGCAGCCTGCTTCTCGTCCCGATCGCGGCGTACACGCCCGCTGCCGCATCCACAACCCCACCGCAGGACGACACCCCCGTTCAGCTCTCCGTCAAGGGCGACCGTGACAACGACTCCGACGAGGAAGGTCTGCAGAAGCTGCGCGACGACTATTACCTGACTGACCGGCTCGCCGGCGAGACAGGTGCCCTGTCGATTGAGCAGGCGGCCACACTACGCGTACAGGGCGCCAAGCAGGCGGCGGCGCTGCCGACCGCAGACCAGCCCGGCGCATCGCGTGGGGGAGCGTGGCAGAGCCAGGGCCCCGACCCGACGGTCCAGATCGGCCGCACGACCAACACCCTCCAGGCCGTATCCGGCCGGGTCGGCGCGCTCGCCGTGCGCCCGGACGGGACGATCCTGCTCGGAGCGGCGCAGGGCGGCGTGTGGACCTACGACGCGGTGGCCCAGACCTGGACGTCGCGCACCCAGGACGCCGACACCCAGTCGGTCGGTGCGCTCGGGGTGGCGCCGTCGAACCCCAACATTGTCTACCTCGGCACCGGTGAGGGCGCGCTGTCCGGTGACAGCTATTACGGCGACGGGGTACATCGCTCGACCGACGGCGGACTGACCTGGACGAAGGTCTCGGCCGACCGGTTCCTGGGCGTATCGATCTCCGACATCGTGATCGATTCGGCGAACGCCAATCACTTGTTCATCTCCACCTTGCGCGGACGGGCCGGCGTCCGACGCACGACCGCTCCACCGTCCGCCGCCTTCGGCGTGTGGGAATCCGCCGACGGCGGGCTGACCTGGACGCTGCGCAAGGGCACCACCAACGAGTTCCGCGGTGCCACCGACCTGGTCATGGATCCGCAGAATTCCCAGCTGTTGTGGGCCTCGTTCTGGGGCGACGGGATCTACCGCTCGACTGACGGCGGGCTGAACTGGACGAACGTCACCGTTGGCCTGCCAGCCGGGAACTTCGCGGCCAGCGCCACCCGGTTCTCACTCGGTGTCTCACACCCCGCCGGAGCAGGCCAGGCCACGCTCTACACCGGCTACACCTACGTCGGCCTGGACGGCGTCAACCACCCTGCCCAGGTGTACAAGAGCACCGACGGCGGCGCGATATGGGCCGCCATGCCGACGGGCAGCGGCAGTGACTCGATCCTCGGCTACTGCGGCACCCAGTGCCAGTACGACAACGAGATAAAGCCGGACCCGAACGACCCGAACACGGTGTACGTCGAGGGTTCCTACGGCTACGGCCTGTCTCCGCAGTCCGGCGGCATCTACCGCTCCAAGGACGGCGGGCAGACCTGGCTCAGCCTCGGCTATGACCTGCACCCGGACTTCCACGCGGTCGCCTTCCAGCCGGGTAACCCCCAGCACGTGGTGATCGGCAACGACGGCGGTGTGTGGCAGTCCTCCACCGGCGGCGGCCGCAACGTCGCCGGTGACCCGCTGCGCGCGACCGACTGGGTGAACCTCAACGGCCAGGTCTCCAGCGCCGGTCGACTGCTCCACTCGACCGGCCTTCGCATCGGCCAGTTCGTCAGCATCGCGACGGTCCCGAAGATCCCGGGCCAGTACTGGGGCGGCACACAGGACAACGGCACCCAGCGCAAGTCGGTGCTCAATACCCGCTGGTTCGACCAGCCCAGCGGCGACGGTGGCCAGGTGATCGTCGACCAGACGACGCCCAACACGATCAACCCGGCAGTGCCCGCATACGTGTTCGGTACCTACTTCGGCATCTCGCCGTACCGCTTCGGTCCGTCGACCGCCAACGCGTTCAACGGCAATACCATCATCACCAATGGCATCAACCTCAGGGATCGGGCCGAGTTCTACATCCCTTGGATCCAGAACCGGGCAAACGTCAACCAGATGTTCCTCGGTACGTACCGGCTGTATCGCACCAACAACGCCGAGGCACCGTCCGCGGGCGATGTCAGCTGGCAGCCGATCAGCGGCGACCTGACCAGCGGTTGCACCGGGACGCCCGCGAACGGCGCTCGTGGCTGCCTGATCAGCGCGGTCGGCATGGCCGACGGTGGTGACGGCGTGTACGTGGGTACTGACGACGGCTACCTGTCGGTCAGTTCTGACGCGGCGACGTCGGCGAGCCCGACCTGGACCCGGGTCGGCCAGAATTCGCTGCCGAACCTTCCGGTCAGCCAGATCGCGGTCGACAAGTCGAACTGGCGGATCGCCTATGTCGCCTACAGCGGCTTCGGCTCGGCGCACGTGTTCAGGACCATGGACGGCGGAGCGCATTGGGACAACATCACTGCGTCGCTGCCGAACGTCCCGGTGAACTCGATCGTCCTCGACCCGTCCGCCGCCCGAACGCTGTACGTCGGCACCGATGTCGGCACCTTCGTTTCGGTCAGTGACGGCTCGTCGTGGAAGCAGCTCGGCACCAACATGCCGAAGGTCGCGAGCTGGCAGCTGGACTACGACCCGACGAACGGCATCCTCGCGGCCGGCACCCATGGCCGTGGCGTGTACACACTGGCCAACCGCAGCGCGTCACCCGCATTGGTCGTGTCCAAGACGGACAGCGGGGTACCGGTCGGCCCCGGCCGGGACATCAACTACACGATCACCGTTCGCAACATCGGAAACGCCGACGCGACCGGGGTATCGATCACCGACCCGTTGCCGAAGTACACGTCGTTCGTCTCGGCCAGCAACGGCGGCACGCTGAGCGACGGCAAGGTGGCCTGGACCGGGCTGACGGTTCTGGCGGGCGGCTCGACGTCGGTGACCTTCACGGTGCGCATCGTCAGCACCCTCCCGGCGCTGACGACGTCGATCGTGAACGACGGCATCGCGGTGCACTCGGATCAGGGCGCGAGTACGTCCGGTAGCCCGCACAGCACCCCGATCGCCCCGGCGTTCTCGGTGACCGCAGCTCCGCCGTCGCAGACCGGAGCGGCGCGCGCCGGCCAGTCGGCGTCCTACACGGTGTCGTTGACGAACAAGGGCTACACACCCGATTCGTATTCGATGACCGCCACTGGTCTGTGGCCGGCCACCGTGTACGACGCCACGTGTGTCACTCCGCTGGCGGCGACCCCGACGGTTCAGCCCGGTTCGTCGACCGACGTGTGCGTCAAGGTGGCTGTGCCGGCAGCGGCGGTGAACGGGGAAACCGACACGGCGACGCTTAGTGCGACGTCGGTCGGTTCGCCGTCGGTGTCGGCATCGGCGACGCTGACCACCATCGCGGTCACTGCCGACGTGCTGCTCGTCGACGGTGACGGCAATGCGCCGGACGTGAAGTCCTACTACACGGCGGCGCTCGGCAGCACGCCGTACAGCTACTGGGACCTCGCGGCCCATCCAAACATCCCGCAGTCGCTGCTCACCGCGCACACCAAGGTGGTGTGGTGGACGGGTAACAGTTACCCCGGGCCGATCAGCCCGCACGAGTCGGAGCTGAGCGCGTTCCTATCCGGTGGTGGCCGGCTGTTCCTCTCGGGACAAGACATACTCGACCAGGCGGCGGGTACGACGGCCTTCGTCAGGGACTACCTGCACGTGAACTGGGACGGCACCGACCGCCAGAACGACCTGGCGACGGCAACCGTCACCGCTACCAGCAATCCGGTCACGGCGGGGCTCGGCACGGTGCCGATCGACCACTCGGTTCTCGGTGGCGCACCGTTCGAGGATCAGATAACGCCCATCCCTCCTGGGCTGGCCGCATTCACCGACGGCACCGGTCAGCCAGACGCGCTGACCGTGGCAGACGGTAGCTACAAGGTGGCGTTCCTGGCGTTCCCGTTCGAGGAGTTCGGTACCGCCGCCAACAAGGCCGACCTGATGAGCCGGGTGCTGACCTACTTCAGCAGCTGATCCGCGCCAATTCCTCGACCCGGGCAGCCTGGACGTCCTCACGACGCCCAGGTTGCCCGGTCGAGGCTGTCCCCGGGCGGCTCAAGCGGCGAGCTCGGCCGGCAGCGGGTCGTCGTGGACGATAGTCAGCCGCGACACCGCCCGGGTGAGCGTGACGTAGAGCCGGCGCAGGCCATTGGCCCGGGTCGGATCGCCGGCCACGATCTGCGCAGGCTCGACAAGCACCACTGAGTCGAACTCCAAGCCCTTGGCGGCACTGGCCGCGACGACGGCCACCACCGGATCATCGCCGGACTCGATCGGCTCGGCGGGCAGCCCGGCGGCAAGCAGCTCGTCGAGCACCGCCAGCGCGCGCGCATCCGGCACGATCACGCCGATCGATCCCTCGACGTCGAGGCAGTCCCGGACGGCAGCCACCAGGGATGCCCCTGGCACGTAGCGCAACGCGTCCACCCCGGCACGGACGGACGAAGCCGGCGACACGCCCGCGGCGATATGGGGCAGCAAGCGATTGGCGATGTCCAGGACGGATCCCGGCACCCGATACCCCGCGGTCAATGGGCGTACCAGCGCACCGGGATGGCCGAGGTGTGCCAAAGTGATCGCCCACGATCCTGGCGCCCACGGGGTGGTCGCTTGAGCGAGATCGCCCAGCACGGTTACCGAGCCGAGCGGGCAGCGCCGGGCTACCGCGCGGCATTGCATCGGCGAGAGGTCCTGCGCCTCATCAACCACCACGTGCACGTACGACGGCGCGCCCTCGATCAACCCGGTCAGCTCGTCGAGCAGCTCGGCGTCACCGACTGACCAGCCACGGCCGGGGGTTGACGTCAGCAGGGCGAGCTCACCTTCGTCGAGGAGCCCGCGTGCGCAGCGGCGCAAGAAGTCCGGCTGGCGGTAGAGCCGCGCCAGCAGCTTCTGCGGATCGATGGCCGGCCACACCTCGTCCACGAAGGCTCGGACGGCGGGCGAACGGGCGAGCCGCGCGGTCTCGACGTCGGATGGAGCACCGCCAGCGTCCTCACGCTGCCGCCGGACGTCCTCGGCCAACTGTGCCCGCAGTCGTTCGCGGGCGTTCGACCAGCGGACGTCGGCCCGGCGGGCATCGTCGACATAGCGCCGCAGCCGATGCTCGGGAATGCGGTACCGCCTCGTGCCGACCATCGCCACAACATCGCCGGCCGGCTTCGCGACGTGGCTGAACACCGCACGGCGCAGCACCTCGGCCATCCGCGCGTCGCCCTTGAGGGTCGCCGTCTCGGCCGACGACGGGCGACGCACCGGCCCGTGGCCGACGAGCTGCTCGACTGTCGTCTGCTCGATGCCGCCCTCGCCGAGCGCCGGCAGCACCTGCCCGATGTAGTGCAGGAATGCCTGGTTGGGGCCGACGACCAGCACGCCGGAACGGCGCAACCGTTCGGGATAGGTGTAGAGCAGGTAGGCCGCCCGGTGCAGTCCGACGGCCGTCTTGCCGGTACCGGGCGCGCCCTGGATGCACAGCGAGCTGTCCAGGTCCGCGCGGACGAGGTTGTCCTGGTCGGGCTGGATGGTGGCGACGATGTCGCGCATCGGGCCGACGCGCGGCCGCTCGATCTCCTCGCGCAGCAGGCCGGACGCCAGCCCCAGGTTCTCGCCGCGATCGAGGTGTTCGTCCTCGAAAGAGGACAACATGCCGTCGTGGAAGCCGAACCGCCGACGTAGCCGCACGCCCATCCGCTCGCCCGGCGTGGCTCGATAGAACGCCCGGGCTATCGGCGCGCGCCAGTCGATAACGACCGGGTCGCCGTGCGAATCGCGAACGTGACGCCGCCCGATATGGAAAACCTCGTCGCCGTCACGGTCGGTGCGGCCGAAAAACGGCGGGGCGTCTGGGTCGGCGGCCAGGGACCGAAGTCGCTGGCCGCGCAGCGCACCGAGGCTTTCGCTGGCGAGGGAATCGACACCGTAGTCGGCGATCCCCTCGGCGACGCCGCGCATCGCGTCGAGGCAGCGCCGGGCGAGGTCCAGATGATCACGTTCGGCCTGCAGAACCGGATCGTCAGCCACGATCAAGAAACGCTACCCGCGAGCAGCGGCTGGTTTACCGTGTCGATCATGGCTGAGCGGATGACCGAGGACGAATGGCGAGCATTCGTCAGTCACGGCACCCGGACCGGCAAGCTAGCTACGACCCGAAAAGACGGCAGCCCGCATGTGGCTCCCGTCTGGTTCATTCTGGACGGCAGCGACCTTGTCTTCACCACCGGCGCCGACACGCTGAAGGGCAGGTCACTGCGACGCACCGGCCGGGCCGCGATGTGCGTCGACGACGAGCAGCCACCATTCAGCTTCGTGACCGTCGAAGGCACGGCGACGATCAGCGACGACCTCGATGCGATGCTGCCGGCGTCGATCTCGATCGCCGCGCGCTACATGGGTCCCGAGCAGGCCGAAGCGTTCGGCCGGCGCAACGCGGTCTCGGGCGAGCTACTCGTCCGGCTCACCCCCACGAATGTCGTCGCGATGGCTCGGGTGTCGGACTGAGCATGTGCGCGGATGATGCGAAGTGATTGGGTCGGAGTATGGACGGTGGACGATGACAGCATTTGGCCTCATGCCTCGACCCGACTGGGCTGTCACCACGACAGTCGCGGTTGGGGAGGACGTCGTTGCCGATAGCGCGACGTGGGCCAGGGCAATCTTCGATGTCGGATCGGTGTCGCTTCCGGTCAAGGTGTTGTTCGGGCTCCGCCAGGCACTGGTCGGCGTGCTCGGCATCCCGCGGGGCGACCGGTCAATGTTCGAGGTAAGGAATGTGATCGATGGCGAGGCGGTCATCGACGTCGACGACCGGCACCTGCGTTTCGTGGCCACCGTGGGGCATGAGTCAGGTCTGGTCCACGTCACGACCGCGGTGACGTTCAAGGGTTGGCGCGGCCGGTTGTACTTCCTGCCGGTGCGATTTCTGCACGACCCGGTAACCCGATCGATGATGACGGGTGCCGCCCGCCGGCTCCGAGCCGTGCCAAGCTGACGCGGTGACGCCGGGCGAGACCGCCGCCGAATCGCCACGGGCTGTTGTGCCGTCGGTAGCGCGCGACCTCGTAGCGCGGGCCCGCGCACTGATCCGGCTTGGTGAGCGTCGGATTCTCGGCATCGCGGGGGCGCCCGGCGCCGGCAAGTCCGCTCTCGCTGAGGCCTTGGTCGCCGCACTCGCGCCGAACGCCGTCCTGGTGCCGATGGACGGCTTCCACCTGGCGCAGCCGGAACTGACCAGACTGGGGCGAGATCAGCGCAAGGGTGCGCCGGACACGTTCGATGTCGCCGGCTATCTCGCCCTACTTCAACGGCTGCGAACCAATGAGGAGGCCGTCAGCTACGCGCCACAGTTCCGCCGGGAGATCGAGGAGCCGGTAGCCGGGGCGATCCCGGTGCCTCGCGATACGCCGCTGGTGATCACTGAAGGCAACTACCTGCTGCTCGACACCGGCTGCTGGTCTGCGGTGCGTCCGATGCTCGACGAAGCGTGGTTTGTAGAGGTACCCGACGAGGTCCGTTGGCGACGGCTCGTTGCCCGCCGGGTGGGCTACGGGCAGGACCGGGAGGCGGCGCAGAGGTGGGCGCGGGGGTCGGATCAGCGCAACGCTGAGCTGGTGGCATCTAGTCGCACCCGCGCGGAACTAGTCATCAGGGCTGACGGCTAGGAGACGACGCGCAACCGGATCGACTCGGACAACCCGCGTAGCTGCTGCAGCATCTCCTCGGTGTAGCTGGCGCTGATGTCGGTGACGACGTATCCGACCTCTCCACGCGTGCCGAGTAGCTGGGCCTCGACGTTCACCTTGTGCTCGGCGAGCACGCCGTTGATGGTGGCGAGCGCACCGGGCACATTGCGATGAATGAGGATGAGGCGATGTGTGCCAGGGGGCTGTGGTAGCGCGATGCCGGGCAGGTTGACGCTCATCGCGGTCGACCCGTCCTGGATGAAATCACGGAACTTACCCGCAACGAACCGCGCGATGTCCTGCTGGGCCTCCTCCGTCGACCCGCCGATGTGCGGCGTCAGGATGACGTTGGGCAGCCCACGCAGCTCGGACACGAACTCGTCGCCGCGTCCCTTCGGCTCAACCGGGAAGACATCGACGGCCGCCCCGACGATGCGACCGGCTTCGATGTGCCTGCGCAGCGCGGCGTAGTCGACAACGAATCCGCGGCACAGGTTTAGGAACAGGCTGCCTGGCCGCATCGCGGCGAACTCCGCCTCGCCGAACAGACTGTTGTTCGACGCGCGTCCGTCGACGTGCAGCGTGACGATGTCGGACGCGGCCAGCAGCTCGGTGAGCGTCGCACAGCGGTGCGCGTTGCCCAGGGCCAGCCGATCGGCGTTGTCGTAGAAAAGCACCCGCAGGCCGAGGTTCTCGGCGAGCACGGACAGCTGGGTGCCGATGTTGCCGTACCCGACGATGCCCAGGGTCCGCCCACGCACTTCGTGCGCACCGTCGGCGGACTTGTCCCACACGCCCGCGTGCATCAACTCGTTCTTCTCGGTCAGCCGCCGGGTCAGGGCGACGACCTCGGCTATCACCAGCTCGACCACGCTGCGGGTGTTGGAAAACGGGGCGTTGAACACCGTGACGCCGCGTTCGGATGCCCCCTGCAAGTCGATCTGGTTGGTGCCGATGCAGAACGCGCCGATGGCCGTCAGCTCCGGCGCGGCATCCAACACCCGTTGCGTGACGTGGGTCTTGGATCGGATGCCGAGCAGCGACACGTTGGCGATCCGCTCGATCAGCTCGTCCTCGTCGAGCGCGCGGTCGAGAGTCTCGACCTCGAAGCCGGACGACCGCAGCAAGGCCGCGGCGTCGCGATGAATCTGCTCGAGAAGCAGGGCACGAAGCGGGGGGGCGCGCACTCGGCAATTCTAAGCCGCGCCGCCGAAGCGAACCCGCGCACAGCGAACCGCCCCCGCCGGGAGGGTGGCGGGGGCGGCAGCTCGCGAGACTGGTTCAGACGTGCGCGCGCCGACCCTTCATCGCGCGGTAGACGAGCAGCGCGATCACCGCGCCGATGATCGAACCGATGATGCCGGCGGGCTGCAGAGCGCCTTCGTTGGCATCCTTGTGGAAGATCACGTAACCCAGGAAGCCACCGATGAACGAACCGACGATTCCGAGCAGGATGGTGCCAGGGACGCCCATCGGGTCGCGGCCGGGCACGAGCAGCCGAGCAACTGCGCCTGCGATGAGCCCGATGATGATGAGCGCGATAATGAACCCGAACATGTCTGAACCTCCGTGTGGCGGGAACGGGACGTTCCTCGCGGCAATCAATACCCGCGCCGACCGCAACTCAAACGAATTGTCGGCCGACAGCGTGCGCCGTTACAGGGCTGAGGCAGCCCGGCTCACGCCGATTCCGCCCAGCGTCTCCGCGCCGTAGCGCCGCTTCTCCCGTTCGAGGTCGAGCGGCCGCACGCGCGCGGCGTTGCGCGCCGCATCGTCGAGCAGGTCGGCAGGGATGATCCAGACGATCTCGAATTCCAGCCCGTCCGGGTCGCGACCGTAGAGCGATTTGGTGGTGCCGTGATCGGAGGCGCCGACCAGTGCGCCGGCGTCGGCCAGCCGCGCGGACAACCGCTCCAGGTCCGACAGCGTGTCGACCTCCCAGGCGAGGTGGTACAGACCAACGGAGGACCGCCCTGCCGGAGAGTCGGCCGCCTCAGCACCGATCTGGAACAGGCCCAGATCGTGATCGTTCGTCGACCCGGCCGCGCGAAGAAACGCCGCCCCGCGCGGTCCTGGATATGCGCTGAGCGGGGCGAAGTCCAGCACATCACGGTAGAACGCGGCACTTCGCTCGACGTCCCGGACGTAGAGGACGGCGTGGTTGAGTCGGTGGATGCTCATGGGCTCCTCCTGAGGGCAGCCTACTCCAAAGACAATTGAACGCTCAACCATAGCGCAGATCATTGGCCCCCCGCCTATTCTCGGTGCGTGGCGGGAACGCGCTGGTTGAGCAAACCCGAGCAGCGCGCATGGCGCGCGTACCTGGAAGCCACCACCTTGCTTTTCGACGAACTGGATCGCCAGCTGCAACGCGACGCCGGGATTCCCCATGCGTATTACGAGATCTTGGCCCGACTGTCCGAAGCGCCCGGCCGCCGGATACGGATGAGTGAGCTCGCCGAGAAAACCCGCTTCTCACGTAGCCGGCTTTCGCATGCGGTGGCCAGACTCGAGGAACGTCGCTGGGTCGACCGGGTCGAGTGCGCGACCGACAAACGGGGCCAGGTCGCCCAGCTGACCGACGCGGGGTATGCCGCCTTGGCGGAAGCCGCGCCGGGCCACGTGGCGGCGGTTCAGCAGCACCTGATTGGCCGGCTCTCGGCGGAGCAGCTCGGCCAGCTCGAGCAGATCGCCGGCACAGTCATCGCGGGGCTCGAGGCCGAGTCCGACGGGCCGCGGACAGCCAGCTCCCGGGCGGGCTGACCGGGATCGTGACTTCCGCGCGCCGAGCACACGGTCAGTACGGCGGTTCGCGGCGGCGGTACCGCAGTTGGAAAAAGCCGCGGATCGGGTTGGCGAGGTCGATGGTGTGGGTAATCGGGCTGGCGGTGAGCGGCATCTCGAGGTGGGCGTCTTCGGCCGCGGATTGCGCCGTGTTCGGGTCGTAGACGTCGACAGACAGCACGCCGGACGCGATCCGATATCCGTAGGCGAGCACGACGTGGTTGTGTCGCAAATCCAATGGATGCCAGCTGCGGATGGTCACCAAACCGAGCGGGCACGGGTGGCCGGCGTCGATGCATGCCCGAACGCCGGGCCACTGCCGCTCCAACGTGCGGCGGCGAACCGCCTCGTCTGGCAGCAACATCCAGTACAGGTAGCGCAGTACCGCGTCCGGCAGGTTGAAGGCCGCGATAAGGCGGCGCACCAGATAGCGGAACAGCGGCGTGCCATGTGCGGGCGGCGTTGCCGTGTCGGGCACCGGCCGGCTCGCTTCGAAGTAGTCGCGGGCGGCGAACACCATTCCGCCGCACAGGCCGTTGGCCGCCTGGCCGATGCGCCAGTGGGTGAATGGCAGCCGGACGGTGACCACCGGATCGGCCGCAAAGGTGTTGGTGAACCGGAACCCGTTGGTACTGGGCCGGAATTCAGCGACCCGGCTGTTCGACGTGGCGCGCAGCTGAGGACGCTTCGCCCGCGCGCTCATCAGGTCAGTCTCTCGCGACTCTCCGGCTCCAGTCCATCGGTGACCTCGACCGGCGGACGGCCCACCTCGCGACGTCCGGCCGAGAAGGCCCCGGTCATCGCCAGCACCCAAGCCGTGCCGATCAGCAGCGCCCCCACGACGTCGGAGAAATAGTGCACGCCGAGCGCGATCCGGGAGAATCCGACGAGCATCACGATCACTGCGGCGACGGCGATGGCGAAGGGACGTGTCCGGCGCGGGAACACCGGCAGGAACACGAGCAGCAGGATGGTGTAACCGACCAATGTCGCCTGGGTGTGCCCGCTGGGGAATGACTTGCCGATGGCCGTTGCCAACGGATCGTCGAAATGCGGGCGGACCCGATGCACGGCCAGCTTGATCGCGTTGTTCAGCAACGCGCTGCCGACCGCGGTGACCACGACGAACAGCGCCAAGCGGTGCAGCCGTCGGTACAGCAGCCAGCAGACGACGCCGGTGAGCACCACCGTCCAGGCCGCGGTCGATCCGGCGAAAGTGATGACGCGCATCGCGCCGGTGAAGCCCGCGTGCTCGACTGCGAAACGATGCGTCGAGCTGCCGATCGCGTTGTCGAGCCGGCGCAGCGGTCCCCACGATGAGGCAACCAGGATCAGCACGATGGCGAATGGCACCGCGACGACGACCAGAGCGGCCAACGCCAAAGCCGAACGCCGGCCGAAAGTCAGCTGCTGGGAGTCCATCAGCTGTTGGGACAGCACAGGGTGAGCGCGCCGGCAATCACCTCGGCCGCGAGCTCGTGCACGACGCCCACATATTCCCCGTCGTACTCGATGGGCGCCGCCCGGCTGACCGCGATGGTGACCCGCTTGCCGCGCATCGTCTCTTCGTTGGCGCCCCCTGGGCGGCGCGCCACAATGCGCAACATGAGCGCCGGCCAGCCCCAGCCCGACCGCGGCGCGAGGACCAGGACGTCCAGCAGCCCGTCATCGGGTGACGCGTCCGGCAGCACCGCGACGCCAGCTTGCAGCGACCCGACGTTGCCGACGAGTACGCCGACTGCCCGCCGCGAGATCGGCGCGCCGTCGTCGACCGTCACCGTGTACCGGGTGCGGGGCGTGCGGCGAATTGAGCGCGCGACCCCGAGGATGTAGGCCGGCCAGCCGATGCGGGACTTGAGTTGGTCGTCGGTGTCGCGGATCATCGCGGCGTCGAAGCCCAGCCCGGCCATCACTGCGAAGCGTCGGTCGGCCGATTCGAGAACATCGATCGTGCGCCGGCCCGTTCCGAACGCCACATCGAGTGCGGCATCGAGCTCGAGTGGCAGGTCGAGGTTGCGGGCCAGCAGGTTTCCAGTTCCCGCCGGAAGTACGGCGAGCGGGACACCGCTGTTGGCCAATGCCCCGGCGCAGGCCGACACTGTCCCGTCCCCACCGCATACCAGCACCAGGTCGGCGCCGTCGGCGACCGCTTGCCGTGCCTGGCCGCCGCCCGGATCGTCCTTGGTCGTCTCGTACCAGCTCGGTTCGACTCCGGCGCAGCGCTTGGCCACCAGCTCGCGAAGCTGGTCGACGTCGTCCACCGAGACTGGGTTGTAGACGACGGCGGGGCGGGTCAGGGCGCACCCCGCAGCACGACCGCCGCGCTGATGGTCAGCCAGACCAACCCGATCATTGCCCCGGTCAGCACGTCAGTCGGGAAGTGCATGCCGCGGTACATGCGCGACAGTGCCACGGCCACCGGGATAGTGACCGCTACCACGACCGCAAGCATGCGCACCCACGCGTGTTGCGACAACCGCCAGGCGAGGATGGCCAGCCCGACGTACAGCGTCACGGCCGCAGCCGTATGCCCGGACGGGAAGCTCGAAGTCGGCGGTGAGGTGTCGAGGTGAGGGACGTCGGGCCGGTGCCGGTGGATGACCAGGGTGGCGCAGAGAAAGATGCTGACCTCACCGGCGAGAGCCGCCAGCACGAACAGTACTTCGCGCCATCGGTGCAACGTCAGCCGAAGCGCGAGGGCGACGAGGATCCCGAGTCCGACGATTACCTCGGTGCCGCCGGCGGCGGTCACGTAGTCGGTGAGCCCGTTCCAGCTGTCGGTACGGCGAGCGGCGAACCACCGCTCGACGGACTGGTCCCATCGCAGGACCGCCGCGCCATCGCCGGACGAGACGAGCAACCAGCCCACCCCGGCCACCACCGCCCACAGCACGACGGCTCCGATGACCAGCCTGACGAGAGAGCCGCGAACGGATAACGGTCGCTCTACCTCTCGGCCGGCCGTAACCGTCGTCATCAGGTTCGCCGCCAGATCGCCTCGGCATAGCCGTACGCCCCGAACGCGAGCAGCCCGAGCGCCGCGGCGACGAGCAGCCACGGACCTGCCGAGGTGTCGGCGAGGGAACGCAGCGCGCCGTCGATACCACGTGCCTTGCGCGCGTCGTAGGTCTGCGCG
Organism: Actinomycetota bacterium; assembly: GCA_040003255.1. GTDB lineage: Bacteria > Actinomycetota > Actinomycetes > Mycobacteriales > Jatrophihabitantaceae > JBDUCV01. The sequence continues at coordinate 10,086 of JBDUCV010000006.1, read as the reverse complement.
GCCCGGATGAGCAGCACGCCGGCCAGCGCGAAAACCGCGCCCCTTGCAGTTGTGCCGATCACTCCCAGCGGGACCACCACCCGCCGGGCCGTCGGCCCCATCCGGCCGAGCTCCAGGTGTTTCTTGAACTTCTGCCGGAGCCCCTCAACCATCAAGGCCAGACCAACCACCACGACGATGGCGCCGATGATGCCCACCACCCAGCGGCCAGCCGAGTAACTCATCACCCGAGCCGTCCAGACTTCCTGCTGGCCGGCCTGGCTGGGACCGCCAGACTCGGTGATCAACCGCACGGCGTTGAGCGCGAAGAAGGCATACAGGCAGCCGCGCACGAATGACTGCACCCGCGGCCCGGCCTTACGTCCCTCGCCGGCGACGCCAAATGCCGCCTCGCTGAACCGCCACAAGGCGTAACCAGCCAACCCCACCACGAGCACCCACAACAGCAGGGTGCCCCCGCCGTGACGTGCCACCTCCTGCATGGCGCCGCGCTGGTCGGCCTCCTTACCGGGTGTGCCAAACGCAATCGCCAGCGCAAGCACGCCGATCAGCACGTAGATGGTGGCTCGTGCCGCCAGCCCGACTCGGGCGAGCAGCGACATCGTGTCGCTGCGCGCTGCGTGCTGAACGGTAGTTCGGACGTCAGTCACGTGTGCCCCTCGTTTCAGTCGGCGCGGCAGGAAGGTCGGCACAATTCGACCGCCCCGTCGTCGCGTTGCTTCCTGCCCACAACCGCAGGTGGGCAAACCGGCCCTGGTTACCGCGACCGGCACCGCGAGATGATAGGGCGTCATGCGGACGCTCTTGCACCGGGTGGCGCGGCTTCGCCAGGCAGGGCTGCGTCGGCTACGCGAACGCGGTGGCGCCGGCGCTACCCGCGTATTGCGACTGACCGGTGCGGCGGTCGCGGCCTACGTCGCCGCCGATCTGCTCCTCAGCGGCCCGCGCCCGGTGCTGGCAGCACTCACCGCATTGCTCATTGTCCAAGTGACGCTCGTCGGCACCCTGACCGACACGCTTCGGCGGATCATCAGTGTGATCGTCGGTGTAGCCATCGCGATCGGCTTCTCGATCGTCGTCGGGTTTAGCGCCTGGAGTCTCGGTGCCCTTATCGCGGCCTCACTCATCCTCGGCCAGGCTCTGCGGCTGGGCGACCACCTGCTCGAGGTGCCGATCAGTGCGATGCTCGTGTTGGCCGTCGGCGCAAGCGAAACCGCGGCGTCTGGCCGCATCAGCGAGACGATCGTCGGTGCCGGCGTCGGTCTGCTGGTCAACCTGCTCTTTCCGCCCGCGGTGCAGACCCGCTCGGCGGGCGCGGCCGTGCAGGCATATGCCGACGACCTGGCCGGACTGCTCGAGCGAGTTGGCGAGGAACTCGTGGACGGTGCGAGCGCCGAACAGGCCCACGGCTGGCTGGTGGAGGGTCGGGCCATTGCCGGCGAGGTCCCGCGAATCGACCGGGTGTTGACCGAGGCGGCGAAGAGTCGCCGGCTGAACCCGCGCGCGGTCGGCACCGCCGACACTGGGCCGGATCTGCGCACCGGGCTGGACGCATTGGAACATTCCGCGGTCGCCCTGCGCTCGCTGTATCGCTCGATAGCCGACCGGATGCGCGAACAGTCCGACGACGAGCAGTTATACGACCCTGAGGTTCGCGAGGTATTCGCCGTGCTGCTGAGAGACCTTGCCAACGCCCTGCGGCGTTTCGGGGAGCTCGTCCGGGCAGAGGCGGATTCCGCGGGCGGGTCGCGCGAGGCGGAACTTGCCCAGGCCCTCGACGCAACCCGAGAGGCACGGGTTCGGCTGACCGAGCTGCTGCTCGTCGATCCCCGCGATCGCCCCGACCTGTGGGAGTTGCACGGTGCCTTGCTCGCCGCGGTGGAGCGGGTGCTCGACGAGCTGGACCTCGACGAGCGGCGCCGCCAACGCGAGCGCCGGTTGCGCGAATCCCAACAGTCCACAGCGGCGACCGTGGCGGTGGAACGGCTCAAAGCCGCGACCCGCGCCGTCGTGCCGGACCGACCGCCGTGGCGCAGCCGTCGCTAATGACAGAACCGTTCCCGCGTACGACTCATCGCGCGGACCGCGTTCTTTAGTGCTTCCATGGCGGCATCCCTGCTGGTTCTCAGCACCCCAAACCGACGGAGACGCAACGCTATGTACCACAGATGCGCCGTCACCGTGTTCACGGCATGCGTGCTGCTCACTGCGGGATGCAGCTCATCCGGAGGCACGAAGGTGTCGACCGCAGCGGCCACCTCGTCGGCTGCCGGCAGCTCAGCGAGCGCCTCCGCAGTGATCACGAGTTCCGCCGCGTCGAGCGCGCCGGCGACGGCGAACGCCTCCGGCGGGCAGATTGCCGGCACTTGGAACGGCACATTCGTCAGCAGCAAGTATCCGTCGACAAGTGGCACTTTCACCGTCGTGTTCAGCCAAAACGGGAACACCATCGCCGGCACGATCACCCTCAGCAGTTCCTGCCTCAGCAAGGAAACCATCAGCGGGACGCTATCGGGCGAGAGGATCGGTTTCGGCACGGTCGAAGGCTCGTCGATCACCTTCGACGGCAGCATCTCCGGCAACTCGATGAGCGGGTCGTACAAGTCCGGCGCACAGTGCGGCAACGACAACGGCACCTGGAAGGCGACCCGCTAGCCGGCGCAGTTTCGTCCTGCGGAGGGAACGCACACCGTGCCCGCAGCTCTCTACACGCACACGCCTTCGCCGGCGGGGTCGATGAAGAAAGTGATGGGTCCCGACTGGAAATCTCCGAGCGTCACGGACAAAACGTGTTGGCCTACCGCAAGATCGCCAGGCGACATAACACGTCCCCACTGTGCGTAGTAGGCAACCTCGAGGTCAAAGGCGGCCGCCTTAAGGAATCGCTTGACGGCGGTGCGTTCCACTTGTAGGGGGACACCGTCCAAGGTGAAGTTGGCGTCCAACTGATCGATAACGGCCTTCGCGTCCGCCTCGGTGAACCCCTTATCGCCGCCCTCGATATCCGCGATCAAAATCGTGTGCCAGTCAAGCGCACAAAAATGACGGCCGTTCCATGGCGTGAATGGCCGTATCGCAACCCGATCGTGTGGGTCCGCTGGAGCACCCTCAGCCTTCTCGCTGTGCAGCCGCACCGCCCATCCAGCGTTACCAAACGCATCCAGTACCGCTATCGCGTCACCCCTGGTCGCTCGGTCTCCGGCCATCAGCAAGTCCTTCCGATCAGGTCCATGACGGCGGTCCCCGGACTCCCGAAGCGGACGCGTCGGTAGCGACGCCTTGCGGGAAGGTCTTACGATCCGCCGACAACCCACTTCGGTCAACGGGCCAGAGGTAGATTTGCGGGTCGCCGCCGTGGTTTGGCGTGCAAATTCCCGTTCTAAAAGGGCTAGGTATCGGAGCGGGTGACGGGAATCGAACCCGCACTGTCAGCTTGGGAAGGTTGGCTGGGCCCAGATACGGCAGGTTGCACGCGCTCCGCATGTCGCGTGCGGGTGTGGGCCGTCAAAGCAACTGCGTGGGACCCCCCGGTTTGACCGTGAGTGCGCGGGCCTTCTGGCACGGATCTGGCACGGCAGCGCACTCCGCCCGACCCGCCACGAGGCAAGACCCTCAGTCCTCGACGAAGTCTTCGTCGATCTCCTTCAGATCGAATGTCTCGCGGACGTATACGCCGACGTTATAGGACCCGGTCGAACCGCCTGACGAGTTTCGTTTGCGACTTCAAGTCAAGTACTGCGCCGGCGGAGGGCGCCGAGTTCGCCGTCGCGGAGGCTAGGAAAGGCGGTGAGCAGGATCAGCGCCCGGTAGCGGGCGGGTACCCGCTCCAAGGGATCAGCGCCTGCGAGCCGAGAACCGATCAGGACAAGGATCCAATACGGGGTTGACCTCCGGGCATGCAGCAACTGTGGGAACGTGTCATCCGAGGGGAAAACGGATATGACAGATGGGGCACCAGGTAAACCCCCGCCACCCACTCGACGAAGGCGGGTCCGCTGCGGGCAACTGATGATTGCAGCGGCTGCGATCGCGCTCACCTCCTGCACATCGGGCGGGGCTGGAACCGATACGACATCCACCACGAGCCCGTTAAAAGGGCGGATCGCCTTCGATCGGATGAACGGGGCCAGCAATTACGAGGGCTCGTACCTCGGCACCTTCATCGCCAACGCGGACGGGACTGGCGAACAGCGTCTTCCCATCCCGAACGGCTGGTCCGGCCCGGTGAGCCCCGTGTGGGCGCCCGACGGGAGCAAACTGGTCGTCAGCGTCCGGCGCGAACCCAACGGTCCAGGCCGGGCCGCGATTATCAAACCCGACGGGTCGGGCTTCCAGGTGCTCGCACCCGGGAATCTCGACGCCTCGATGGGATGCAGCGCATGGTCGCCGGACGGATCGAAGCTCCTCTGCTCCGTGGACAGCCGCCACTACGCGCTCGCAGGGATCTACTCCATCCGCGTGGACGGCACGGGCCTGACCCGCTTGACGACTAGTCCCTTCCACCACACGTTGGGCTCTGCGGGCGAGTGCGGAGGAGGCGACAGCGAAGCGGACTACTCCCCCGATGGCACCCAGTTCGTGTTCATGCGCAAGCGATGCGGAACCGGGCCTGACCCTTCCAGCGACGAGGCGGGAGCGCTCTACGTGGAGAACACGGATGGCACCGTCCTGCGCCGCATCACGGCGTACGGCGAGGCGCGCTCCCATCCGGGCGGGAGCGTGCGCTGGTCCCCGGACGGCACCGAGATCCTGTTGGAGAGCCAGGACCATCAGCTGCGCCTGGTTCATCCTGATGGCAGTGCCTCGACAGGGGTCAATCTCCCCCCTGGGAACGCTGATGGGCCAGCATGGTCGCCCGACGGGCGATGGATCGTCTTCTCACTCGCCCTCCCTGAGTCGGCGGGGGTGGCCCACGTTTACCGGGCCCGACCGGACGGCACGCAGCTAGCCAAGATGTCGAACGCGCCGAACTCCGACTTCCTTGTGAGCTGGGGGCGAGCGCCCGGCGCATGACCCGTTCCAGGCGACGCTCCCTCCTCAACCCGGCCTTGTAACCAGGTGCTTAGAAGGTGTGCGCGACGACCCGGAGCGGCGGTTGTCACGCTCGATCGTTCGTGCCCAATCGTTCGATTGATTCGGGTGGGTTCGCAGGTGCTGGCGGTCGTTGCTGTTCATGAGCTGCTGTCAGCCGTGTCCGGCAAGGGCCTTGACCTGCGACCTCTTCGTCCCGAAGCCTCGCCGACATCGTGTTGTGGGCTCGTTGGGCACGCATTCGAGCGTGGCAGCGGTCCATGAGAGTGTGCGATCGTCCGCACCTTGCCGCCCCGATTGTCACTCAGTTAGTCACGCAGTGAGGAGAACCCGTAAGCGGCAGTGGAGGCTGCCGATTGCCGGGCTCGCCAGCGACGGTCGGCCTCACGCTGGGCTTGGCGCCGGCAATCGGCGCAGCGAGTGGCCCGAAGACCCATCCGTCCACTCCAGACGATCATGAACTGCTAGCCATTCGCCGACTTTGCCGGGGCCCTGCGTAGGAACCTCCTCCTGACGGCGCCGTTGGTGATCGTCGACCGTCCGAGCGCCTAGCCGCTCGAATCTGGCGATACGCTGCCGCTCACGAGGTTGCTGGTGATGCCGGCGGAGCGGCTGACCGAACTGCCGCAGCGACGGTGGCGGGAGTCGAGGTGGACTACTACTTGGCCATTGACGGCCCGAGGCTGGCATACCGGCGTACGTAGGGGACCTGTCGTCGTCCTGATCCACGCCGGCTTCGTCGACAGCCGACAGTGGGACGGCCTGATCCCGCTGCTCGCTGATGATCATACCGTGTTCGCACCGGATCGGCGCGGACACGGAGCGAGCGAGGGCTACCGGCACGACCATCGGCTCGACACCGACATCGACGACCTGGTGCGACTGCTCGAGTTGACATCCGACCCAGCCGGACCAGCTGTGCTCGTCGCGCATTCCGCCGCAGGCCACATCGCGTTGGGCGCCGCTGTCCGAAGTCCTCTCGCGGGCATTGTGATCCTCTACGAGCCACCGGCATTCGGTCGCCCTCCCGTGGCCGACGATGTCTGGCGCCAGCTCGACCAGGCCACGGCGGCCGGCGACCGCCGGCAGCTAGTCGCTGTGCTGCTCAACGACGTCGTCGGACGTTCGACCGGTCAGCGGCTGCCCCCGCCCGCACTCGACGTACTGCTCGCAAGTCCGTTCGGTCGACTGCTACTGGACAACGCCCTGTCGATCCCCACCGAGCTGCGCAGCTACGAAGCGCACCAGTGGAATGACGACACTCTTAAGCAGCTAACCGTCCCGATCCGGTTACTCGTCGGGGAACGCAGTCCACCCTTCAACCGAATGTTCGCCGACCGCCTCCGCGGCCTCGCGCCGAACGCGACGATTGAACTACTGCCCGGACAGGATCACGGGGGGCCGTTCTCAGCCCCGGCCGTCCTCGCCGCCAAAGTTCGCAGCATCGAGGCGTCTCACGAGTAGATGGATCCCATCGACTGGCCTCAACGGCCAAGCCTCGGGCGACCTCGGTGTGCAGATCCCGGGCGACCTTGGATGTCGCGGAGATCGGCACGTCATAGACCCCTACCGGCGCCGGCAGCAGATGCGCGAGTTCGTCGGCGGCGAAGTGCTCACCGGGCCGTTGGGCGGTGGTGCCGTGCACCCGCAGCCCCGCCGGGCGACCTCATGGCCCGGATGGGACATGACAACATTCGCGCCGCGCTGATCTATCAGCACGCGGTCCACGGTCGTGATCGAGGGATTGCGGACGCGCTGGACCGGCAGATTACGGAGGGCCGGCTAGCCACGAGCCAGCGGCAGGCATCTGGCACAGAACTGGCACGGGAGCCGTCGCGGGTGGAGCGCGGATGAGGAACGACAGGGCGCTCACCGCCGCTGACCTGGCTGTTTGGCTGGGAGCGGGTGACGGGAATCGAACCCGCACTGTCAGCTTGGGAAGCTGATGTTCTACCATTGAACTACACCCGCGGACGCGCGCCATCGTAGCGTGCGGGGCCGTGCACTAACGTTGCCAGCCATGTTGCTGAGCGACCGCGACATCCGGGCAGAAGTCGCGGCGCAGCGACTCGTCGTCGACCCGTGGGACGCCGACTTGGTGCAGCCGTCGAGCGTCGATGTCCGGCTGGACCGCTACTTCCGGGTGTTCAACAACAGCCAGTACACGCACATCGACCCGGCCCAGCAGCAGGACGAGCTCACCGCGCTGGTCGAACCGAAGGGCGACGAGCCGTTCGTGCTGCATCCCGGTGAGTTCGTTCTCGGGTCGACGCTCGAGATCGTCACCCTCCCCGACGACCTGGCCGGCCGGCTGGAAGGCAAGTCCTCGCTCGGCCGGCTCGGTCTGCTCACCCACTCGACCGCGGGCTTCATCGACCCGGGGTTCACCGGGCATATCACGCTGGAGCTGTCGAACGTCGCGAATCTGCCGATCACCCTGTGGCCGGGCATGAAGATCGGCCAGCTGTGCCTGTTCCGGTTGTCCTCGGCGGCCGAGCACCCGTACGGCTCGGCGATCTACGGCTCGCGCTACCAGGGCCAGCGGGGGCCGACACCGAGCCGGTCGCACCTGAACTTCAGGCGATGGCCGACCTCCTAGCCGATCGACCGTGCGCCAGGTGGCGCGCAAATCGCTCGCCCTTCAGTGCGGGTGGCGCAGCTCGGCGACCAGCTTGTCTAGCAAGCCGGCGAGTTGGCGCCGTTCCCGCTCGTCCAGGGGTGACAGCACGCGCGACTCGACCACCTCCGCGTCTAGCACTGCGCGGCGAAACAGCTCCCAGCCGTCGCGGGTCAGCGACACCCGCATCCGGGTTCGGTTCTCGACGTCCGGAATCCGCTCGACCAGTCCGCGCTGCACCATCCGGTCGAGTCGATGGGTCATCGTCGACGGGGAAACCCCGCCAACGTCGGCCAACCGTGACGGGGTCGATCGGGCCGGTCCCTCGACGGCGAGCGCGGCCAGGACGCTCCACTCGCCTGGACTAATACCCAGCCGAGGCACCCGCACCACCCCGGTTACCCTCGACATCTCGGCGGATGGCATCACCTTCCGCACCCTGCTGGCCCGTCCGGCGATCCGGTGGCTGCTCGGCGTGACGTTCCTGATGACCCTGGCCTGCTACGCCCAGTACGAATCGGGGCTGCCGGCGTATGTCCTCGACTCAGCAAATGTCTCGCCGAAGCTGCTCGGCATCGCGGTCGCCGTCAACGCCGTCCTGGTCGCCGCGTTAACCGGTCCGGTAGTCGCCGCGACGAAGCGCCATTCACCGACGAGTTTGCTGGCCGCTTGCGCGGGAATCTGGATCGGCTGCTGGGCGCTGTTCGGCATCCCACTCATCGCGTCCGGACTCGGCAGTGCTGCGGTACTCGCCGGGTACGCCGGATTCTGACTCGGCGAAACATTGTTCCCGCCGGTGCTGAGCCCGCTGGCGGCATCGCTGGCCCCGGACGGCGCAGTCGGCCGGACACTGGGCGCGGTAACCGGTGCGACGACGATCGCGACCGCGGTCGGCCCAGCCGTGGCCGGGGTACTGCTCGCGATGCATCAGCCCGCGATCTATATAGCGATGCAGCTGGCCTGCTGCGTCCTCGCGGTCGTCGCGGCCCGCCGGCTCGCCACGCTCATGCGCGGTCGGCGGCCTCGCCCGACATGGGATCTCGCTATCGCCGACCACCTGGTGCTGGCCGCCTGAGAGCGCGGCGGCGCCGAGGCCACCGCATGGATCCTGGCGGTCAGCCCAGCCGGTGCATCCAGCCGTGCGGATCGGGAGCCGCACCCGTCTGCAGGTCGAGCAGGGTCGAGCGCAGTTGCTGGGTGACCGGTCCGGGAATCCCATCGCCTACCGTCCACCCGCCGGTTGCGCTCTTCACCGCGCCCACGGGGGTGATCACGGCGGCGGTGCCGCAGGCGAACACCTCGGTAATGGCGCCGGACGCGTTTCCGGCCTGCCAATCGTCGGTCGAGATCTTGCCCTCTTCGGCGGTCAGGCCGAGCTCCTGCGCGACGGTCAGCAGCGAGTCGCGGGTGATGCCGGGCAGCAGGGTTCCGGTGAGCGCCGGTGTGACGATGCGCGCCGATGGTCCGGACCCATACACGAAGTACAGGTTCATCCCACCCATCTCCTCGACCCAGCGATGCTCGACCGCGTCGAGCCAGACCACCTGGTCGCAACCCTGCTCGGCGGCCTCCGCCTGCGCGATGAGCGAGGCCGCATAGTTGCCGGCGCATTTCGCCTCGCCGGTGCCACCCGGCGCGGCCCGGGTGTATTCGGTCGACAGCCACACCGTCACCGGCGCGACCCCGCGCGGGAAGTAGGCGCCAGCTGGCGACGCGATCAGCAGGTAGCTGTAGGCGTTGGACGGGCGCACGCCCAGCCCCACCTCGGTCGAGATCATGAACGGACGTAGGTAGAGCGAGGCGTCTCGGCCGTCGGGCACCCAGTCTCGGTCGATATCAATCAGTGCCTGGATCGATTCGAGGAACAGCTCGGTGGGCAGCTCGGCCATCGCCAGCCGGCGCGCGGAACGCTGGAATCGCGCCGCATTGGCGTCCGGACGGAACGCGGCGACGCTGCCGTCGGGCTGGCGGTACGCCTTGAGGCCCTCGAAAATCAACTGCCCGTAGTGCAGCGCCATCGTTGCCGGATCGACCATCAGCGGGCTGTACGGCAGAACCTCGCCCGCGTCCCAGCCTTGGTCGGCGGTCCAATCGATGCGCACCATGTGGTCGGTGAAGTACCGCCCGAAGCCCGGATCAGCGAGGATCTCGGCGCGCTCCTGCGCCTTGCGCGGACCGGGGTTGCGGGTCACCTGCATCGCCATGCTCCGACATCTTAGTGACGCAACGATTCGATCACCGTGCTGCAGGAGACCTTCGCCGAATTGGAGGCCGAGGTGGCGCGGGTCCCACCTCCGCCGGTCACTAAAGACCAAATCAGCCCTTGTCAATACCATCTCGGCGTGATGTATCGTGGTGATACATCGAGTCGAGATAGGATCCAGTTGTGTTGGAGATTGCCGTCCTTGGGCTGCTGAACGAGAGCCCGATGCACGGCT
>JBDUCV010000105.1:0-5536 GCA_040003255.1 Actinomycetota bacterium | reverse complement strand
CCGACACCATGCCGGACGGCACGGTCCAGAACCGGACCATCGGAAACCTCGACACCGGCACGTCGACGGCCCAGCAGTTCAGCTACTCGGTTCCGTGCGCTACTGCTGACGGCACGGTGCTAACAAACAGCGCCACCACGACCGCGAAGGACCGATCCGGCCGCGCCGAGCAAGACACCAGCAACAACACGGCGACGGCGTCGACGACGATCCACGCACCGAGGCTGACACTGGCCAAGACGGCCACGCCCACCGTCAACGCGGGCGGTGCGATCACGTACACGCTGTCCTACGGCAACACCGGGAGCTCGAGCGCGAAGAACGTCGTCGTCACCGACACCCTGCCGGTGGACGTCTACTACAGCTACCCGCTCGACCTCGGTACGGGACCGAAACCGTCCTCAGTGCTCTACAACGCAGACGGCACGACGACGCTGATTTGGTACCCGAGTGATGTCGCTGCTGGCGGCTCGAGCTCCATCCAGTACACCGCCCGGCCGAGCCTGCTCTTCCTCGGCGGCGAGCAGGTCACCAATAGCGCCGCCGTGACGTTCGGGAACAGCGCCGCCTGCACCTTCCCGGCTGTCAAGGCGGCTGCGTCCTCGATGATCACCGTCCTGCCGCCGAGCCGGAATCCGGTGAGCCATGGCTACTGGAAGACGCACCCCGAGCTGCGGACCACCGAGTTGCTGGCCCGGACGCAGGCGACTGATCAGCGCTACGACGGCGCGGACGGTACGACGCCGAACGGAGCCCTGTCCAACACCGAGGCGCAGTTCGTGCTCGACGGACCTGGCACCCAGCCCGCCGTCCTCAGGGCACAGCTGCTGGCCGTGTACCTGGACCTTGCCGACCGCCGGATCAACGCAGCGACGCTCCTTGACTCCAAGCTCACAACGCAGCTCGGGCTCAAGAATGTGCGTGACGCCGTGCGCTACGCCGAGGCGACCCTGGCACTGCCGTTCGGACCGGCGACGGCCGCCCGCTACGACAATGCAACCCGCATTCTCGACGACATCGTGACAAACCGCAGCCCGCGGTACTGAGGGCAGGTTCGTCCGGCCCCCGGATGAATGCGGGGGCCGGGCTGCGCCAAATTAGCCGCGCCGACTTCTCACTACGAGTTGCGCACCAACTACGGAGTGCGCATACTTCTTTCACGCCCAGGTGGCCGTTCCCCCGTGCGACCACCTGGGCACCTTCACGTCCAGAGGCCGATCGCCGCCGATCAGCCGCGATCGCGCCGGGTGATCTTCGCGCCGAGCCAGGCGGCCGGGTCGTACTTGCGATCGACGACCCGCTCCTTGAGCGGGATGAGCGCGTTGTCGGTGATCTTGATGTGTTCCGGGCAGACATCAGTGCAGCACTTGGTGATATTGCAGTAGCCGAGCCCGAACTCCTCTTGGGCCTGACGCTGGCGGTCGGCGTCGTCGAGCGGATGCATGTCGAGCTCGGCAATGCGCATCAGGTATCGGGGCCCTGCGAACGCCTGCTTGTTCTCCTCGTGATCGCGCAGGACGTGGCAGGTGTTCTGGCACAGGAAGCACTCGATGCACTTGCGGAACTCCTGCGAGCGTTCGACGTCGATCTGAGCCATCCGGTAGTCGCCAGGCTCGAGGTCGGGGGGCGGCGCGAACGATGGCACCTCGCGTGCCTTGACGTAGTTGAACGAGACGTCGGTGACGAGGTCTTTGATCACCGGAAAGGCACGCAGCGGGGTGACGGTGATCGTCTCGCCCTCGGTGTAGATCGACATCCGGGTCATGCACATCAGCCGCGGCCGCCCGTTGATCTCCGCGCTGCAGGAGCCGCACTTGCCCGCCTTGCAATTCCAGCGCACAGCCAGATCGCCCGCCTGAGTGGCCTGCAGCCGGTGGATGATGTCGAGGACGACCTCGCCCTCGTTGACTTCGACGTCATAGTCGGCAAGATCACCGCCGTCGCCGTTGCCTCGCCAGACCCGAAACTGCGCCTTGTAGGTCATGTGCTCTCCTCGGCCAGGTCGGCGAGTTCCTCGTCGGTCAAGTACTTGCCGAGCTCATCGCGGGTGAACAGCGCGGCGAGGTCGCCCCGCATTGGCGCCATCGGCTGCTCGACGACCTCGACACCATCATCACCGGCCGCACAGATCAGGTTGACTTTGCGCCAGCGCGGGCTCATCGCGGGAAAGTCCTCTCGGGTGTGCCCGCCCCGGCTCTCTTCCCGCAGCAGCGCCGCCTGCGCGATGCACTCGCTGACCGCCAGCATGTTGCGCAGGTCCAGTGCCAGGTGCCAGCCGGGATTGAACTGCCGGTGGCCCTCGACGCTGACCTTCTGCGCCCGACCCTTCAGCTCCTCCAGCGATGCCAGCGCCTGACGCAACTCCTCGGCCCGACGAATGATGCCGACCAGGTCGTTCATCGTCTGCTGCAGCTCCTGGTGCAGCGTGTAGGGATTTTCGCCGCCGTCGATCGCGAACGGGGCTAGCGCGTCGGCAGCTGCTGCGTCGACCTGCGCCTGACTGATCGTCGAGTAGCGGCCGCCGAGCCCAGAGACGTACGCGGCGGCGCCCAGCCCGGCACGACGGCCGAAGACAAGCAAGTCCGACAAAGAGTTGCCGCCGAGCCGGTTCGAGCCGTGCATGCCGCCGGCGACCTCGCCGGCCGCGAAGAGTCCGGGGACTCGAGCCGCCGCGGCCGTGTCCGGATCGACCTCGACGCCGCCCATGACGTAGTGGCAGGTCGGGCCGACCTCCATCGGCTCTGCGGTGATGTCGACGTCGGCGAGTTCCTTGAACTGGTGGTGCATGGACGGCAGCCGGCGCATGATTTGCGCCGCGTCCCGGCGCGACGCGATGTCGAGGAAGACCCCGCCGTGCGGTGAGCCACGTCCGGCCTTGACCTCGGAGTTGATCGCGCGCGCCACCTCGTCGCGGGGCAACAGGTCGGGCGTGCGCTTGTTGTGCTCGGGGTCGTCGTACCACCGGTCGGCCTCGGCCTCGTTGTCGGCGTATTGGGTGCGGAAGACGTCCGGGACGTAGTCGAACATGAATCGCTTGCCCTCGGAATTGCGCAGAACACCTCCGTCGCCGCGCACCGATTCGGTCACCAAAATGCCCTTGACCGACGGCGGCCAGACCATGCCGGTCGGATGGAACTGGACGAACTCCATGTTGAGCAAGGTCGAGCCCGACCGCAGCGCCAGGGCGTGCCCGTCCCCGGTGTACTCCCACGAGTTGGACGTCACCTTGAACGATTTGCCGATACCTCCGGTCGCGAGCACCACCGCGGGAGCCCGGAACAGAACGAACCGGCCCGAGTCGCGCCAGTATCCGAACGCCCCGGCGATGGCACCGGACTCGTCGCGCAGCAACTCGGTGATCGTGCATTCGGCGAACACTTTGAGCTTGCCCTCGGCCGAACCCGACGAGTGTTCGTCGTCTTGTTGCAACGAGACGATCTTCTGCTGCAGCGTGCGGATCAGTTCCAGCCCGGTCCGGTCGCCGACATGGGCCAACCTGGCGTATTCGTGGCCGCCGAAGTTGCGCTGGCTGATCTTGCCGTCGCGGGTGCGGTCGAACAGCGCGCCGTAGGTCTCCAGCTCCCACACGCGCTGCGGTGCCTCGATGGCATGCAGCTCGGCCATCCGCCAGGAGTTGAGGAACTTGCCGCCGCGCATCGTGTCGCGGAAGTGCACCTGCCAATTGTCCCGACTGTTGACGTTGCCCATGCTGGCCGCGATGCCACCCTCGGCCATGACGGTGTGCGCCTTGCCGAATAGCGACTTGCAGATGATCGCCGTGCGCATCCCCGCCTCGTGCGCGGCGATCGCGGCCCGCAGGCCAGCACCGCCGGCCCCGATGATCAGGACGTCGTAGCCGTGCTTCTCTACGTCTGTCATCGCCGTCCTAGAAGAAGTGCGGGTCGCTGATCGAACCGGTTGCTACCGATCGGATATAGAAATCGCACACCAGCAGCCAGACGAGGGACACCCAGGCAAGCTGCATGTGCCGAGCGTTGAGCTTGGAAATCAATAGCCAAGCGCGGTAGCGCGTTGGATGGGCCGAGAAGTGCTTAAGCCGCCCGCCCATGATGTGCCGGCACGAATGGCAGGAGAGGGTGTAGGCCCAGATCATCGCCGCATTGACGACGAGTATCACGGTGCCCAGCCCCATGTGTCCCCAGGCTCCGTTCGAGTTACGAAACGCATGGATCGCGTCCCAGCTCAGCAGCGCCGCAAAGAGCACCGCGACGTACAAGAAATAGCGGTGGACGTTCTGGAAGATCAGCGGAAAGCGGGTTTCTCCGGTGTAACGGGCATGCGGCTCGGCGACGGCACAGGCCGGGGGGGACTGCCAGAAAGAGCGGTAGTACGCCTTGCGGTAGTAGTAACAAGTAAGCCGGAAGCCCAATGGGAAGACCAGGATCAGCAGCGCGGGAGACAGTGGCCAGATGTGGATCCACTGCCCCAGATCGCTTGCTTCGGACGGGCACTTGTCGGTCAGGCACGGGGAGTAGAACGGGGAGAGGTACGGGGTACGGACATAGTGGTCGTTCTCGAACGCGCGCCACGTCGCGTAGACCGTGAACAGCGCCAGCACCGCGACGGTGATCGCTGGCTCGAGCCACCAGCGGTCGGTGCGCAACGTACGCGCGGCGATCCGGGCGCGGCCGGCGGCGCCGATACCTGAGTCACGGATGGCTGTCGCGCGCGTCACCGGCGGTTGCCCCGCAGGTAACCGCCCAGCCCCTCGTCATCAGCGTCGGCCCATAACGCGGGGTCGACCGGGTCGTCGGTCAGCGGGGTGACCTCGGTCGGACCCTCGACGTGCTCGGTCTCGGGCGGCCTGAGCCCGTCCAGTTCGGCTGCGTCCAGATCCATCCGCTCCACGTCGCCCATCAGCCGCCGCACTGCCGGGATGTCTCCGTAGCGGCGGCGCACGTCCCCGATCGCGCCACGCATCTGCTCGACGGCGCGATGCAGCTGGGTCAGCTCGGTGCGTTCGGCCATCTCGGCCATCCTCGACTCCTCATCGGCCGCCGCTCGCGGTTCGGCGCCGAGCCATGAGTCTGGTACGGCAGCCCGGTGTTGCCAAGATATGCTCACCAGCGCCGTATGTGACGTCGGCCGCGCGCGCAGACGCGGCGTTGACGACAGGCGATCGTGTAACCTTGTCGATCGGCACTACGCTCGTGGTCGCTGCCGGTCGACCCGCAGTCGGGACGCCCGGAGCAGGGAGCGTTCCGGCCCCCTTAGCTCAGTCGGCAGAGCGTCTCCATGGTAAGGAGAAGGTCTACGGTTCGATTCCGTAAGGGGGCTCTGCTTGAAGCCCGCGGCGGGGTAGCTCAGTCTGGCAGAGCAAGCGGCTCATAATCGCTGTGTCGCCGGTTCAAATCCGGCCCTCGCTACCCGGTCCTGAACGCACCATTCCTGTTTCGTCTGAAAGGCATCACCCATGGCAGCCACCGACGTCCGGCCGAAGATCACCCTGGCCTGCCAGGTGTGCAAGCACCGCAACTACATCACCAAGAAGAACCGGCGCAACGACCCCGACCGG
>JBDUCV010000104.1:0-5609 GCA_040003255.1 Actinomycetota bacterium | reverse complement strand
GACCTCGTCTCAACCGCCCTCGAGGTGCTGATTGTGCTCGGCACCGTCCTGCTCATCTCGGGACGACCGCTGCCGCACCTGCGGGCACCAGTGGCCGAGCGGCTCGTGCTCATCGCCGCTCTGCTCACGCTGCCGTTGGTCACGCTGTCGCTGTACTCGGCGGTCGGCGGGGCACCGTTCGTCAGCAAGGTCGGATGAGCTCGTGAACCGCCGCACACCTGCCCCCCTCGGCATCTACGCCAGAAGGAGAACATCATGCGCAACATGATCATCACCGTCGCACTGGCGGGAACGCTCACCATGACCGGCGCGCCGCCGCTGTCGCCGACGTCTCGACGACCCAGCATCTTCCCGCCGCGGCATGCAACCAGGGCACGATGAACGCCCACGACAATGTCCCGGAGACGACGGGGAACGGCACACCGATCTCGGCGCACGACGCGATCCCCGGTACCGCGAACGCGACGCCCTGCGGGCATGGAGGCTGACAACGGCGGGGGCACGCCCGGAGCACGAGTGGATGAGGGTTAACCAGTCATGTGCGTCTGAGTCACCGTAGAGGGCGCTTCTGGCGTCTGCGAACGATCGCCGGCTCGAAGGAGCATCGGACCGACAGCAACGCTCGAAGCGCTGCCGTTCCGCTGTCGACGAAGGCGATGCCGTCTGGCGGCACACCCAGCAGTGCGCCGAGTTGCGCGTGGCCCGCGTCGATGACCTCAGCGGTCTCTCCCTCGGCGACGTACGCGCCGACCTGCGACTCGCGGCGAAGCTGCGCGGCCGTCGCGTCGAGCACGTCTGTTGCCATACGTCCGGCCGCCGCAGAGTCGAGGTGAATCCCACTGAACTGGGGCCGCCGTAGCGACCACGCACTCCGCGGCACGTCCAGCGCCGGCGCGGTGTCCGTCACCGGCGCAGTCGCGACAGGGACAGCCCGAAGTCGCCGGCGGGGTCGGTCCAGAATCGGACGATTTCCAACCCTGCGTCACTCAGCTCGCGGGCGACGCCCTCGGGGCGGAACTTGGCCGAGATCTCCGTGCGCATGAGCTCGCCGCGCGCGAACGGGACCTGCAGGCCGAGGTCGGAGATCGTGACGACCTGATCGCGCAGCGACAGCAGGTGCATCTCGATCCACTCACGCTCGGCATTCCAGAGCGCGACGTGTTCGAACCAGGACTCCTCGAAGTCGGCGTCCAGTTCGCGGTTGACCACGCTGAGGACGTTGCGGTTGAACGCGGCGGTGACACCAGCGGCGTCGTCGTAGGCAAGGTGCAGGCGGTGCGCGTCCTTCACCAGATCGGTGCCGAGCAGGAAGGTGTCGCCGGGCCGCATCGCACCGGCGACCGCACGGAGGAACGGCGAGCGCGCGACTGGTTCGAGGTTGCCGATGGTCGAGCCGAGGAACGCGATCATCTGGGCCGGATGCTCGGGCAGCTCGCCGAGGTGCTCCTCGAAGTCGCCGATCATCGGCTGTATCGACAGTGCTGGGTAAGCGGCGGTGATGGTGGCTGCAGCCTCGGCGAGGACGGCGGGGTCGACGTCGAACGGGACGAAGCGTTCGAGCGTGCCGTGTGCGATCAGTGCGGTCAGCAGCAGCCTTGTCTTGGCGGACGTGCCGCTGCCGAGTTCGACCAGGGTTCGGGCACCGGACAAGGCAGCGATCTCGTCCGAGTGCGATACGAGGATCGCCGTCTCTGCCCGGGTGGGGTAGTACTCGGGCAGCCGAGTGATTTCGTCGAACAAGTCGCTACCGTGCGCGTCGTAGAAGTACTTCGGTGGCAGGCTCTTCGGTGTCGCGGTCAGCCCGACGCGCACGTCGCGGCGCAACGCAGCGCGATAGGCCGATGGTGCCAGGTGGATATCGAGATCGGCGGTCATCGGCTCCAGCTCGGTGATCGTGACCTGTAACCCCGTCACCTCGACGAGGCAACGGTCTGGCACGTCGACCCACCTCGGGTCGTCGTCGTACGGCTCGCTGGCGACGATGACGCCGTCAGGCGTGATCAAAGTGCTCAACGTGTCGCCCCAAGTGGTCGCGAGAATGCGTTCACCGTTAGTGGCGAGCAGGTTGAGACGCGCGCGCGGATCGCGGCTGCCGACGTCGGCGACGATCTTGCCGAGGTCCTCTGGCCCACGCGCGAAGACATAGGCGGCGAGCAGCGCGGCGTCGCAGACCGACTCGGCGTTCGGCTGCGGGCCGACGACGCCTCGATCGACGATGCCGTTGTGCGACAGGAGCCACGCTCCGCCGAGAAATGGGGCGCACGCGGTCTCGTCCAGCGGCATTCCCGCCGTGGCCGATCGCACCGCGCCGAGCACGCACGAGGACGCGATCGTCGGCGCGACCGACCGGAACGACGCGTCGCTCCACAGCGGACGGTTCGATCGCCATCGCGCGGGCGCGGCACCGTCGCCCGGGTAGAAGCCGACACCCCAGCCGTCCGCGTTCATCAGCCCGTTGCGTTGTCTGCGGGGCCGGTATGACTGCACGAGGAGCCCGTGTTCCGGCTCGAGAAGCAACGCGGGGAGCGAGCGCGGTTCACCGAGCCAAGCGAAGTGTCTGCACATTGAGATCACGCGTCCCAGGCGAGCCGAACGCCCGTGAATATCTGGCGACGGATCGGATGATCCCAATTGCGGAACGACGGCCGGATCGTCGAGGGAGCGACTGCCCATGAGCCTCCGCGCAGCACTTTGTAGTCGCCGCCGAAGAACGGTTCGCTGTACTGCCGGTAGATCATCGGACGAAAGCCCGGCCACGGCTGGAAGTCCGAGGACGTCCACTCCCAGACATCGCCGATCATCTGTTCCACCCCGTACGCCGACGCCGATCCGGGGTACGCGCCAACCGGTGCCGGGCGTAGGGCGCTGCCGCCGAGATTCGCCAGCTGGCGCCGCGGGTCATTCGCCCCCCACGGCCAGGCGCGGCGGCGGCGCGCGACGGGATCCCACGCGCACGCCTTCTCCCACTCGACCTCAGAGGGCAGCCGCGCGCCAGACCACGCTGCGAACGCCTCAGCCTCGAAGTAGCTGATGTGCTGCACGGGCTCGTCCAGCGGCACGTCCTCCTCGACGCCGAATCGAATTCGAGTGCCATCGGCGGTCCAGAACTTCGGACGCGTCAGGGCAGCGTCGACTCGATGCGTCCATCCGCCCTCGGACCACCACTGCGGTTGGTCGTAGCCACCAGCCGCAATGAACTCCATCCATTGCGCGTTGCTCACCGGCACGCGGCCGATCCAGAACGACGGCACGTCCACCACATGCGCCGGGCGCTCGTTGTCGAGAGAGAACGGCTCGTCCGTACCGTCGACGCCGAGAACGAACTCGCCACCCTCGACGAAAAGACGCTCGCTCTCAACTGCGCGCCCGACCGGAAGCGGCTCGCCGAACACGATTGGCGGACCCGTGCGCAGCTGCAGAGTTGCCAGCATCGTCTCGTCGTGCTGTTGCTCGTGCTGTACCACCATCGCGGCGGTGAACAGCTGATCCAGTTCGTCGGCGGTGCGCTCCAGCTGATCGAGGACTCGGCCGCGGACGTCGTGGCAGAACTCGCGCGCCGAGACCGGTGGCAGCAGCGGCAGCCGCGGGCGCTCGGCTCGCGGATGCTGGAACGCGTCGTAGAGCGAG
The DNA here is from genome assembly GCA_040003255.1 of Actinomycetota bacterium. GTDB lineage: Bacteria > Actinomycetota > Actinomycetes > Mycobacteriales > Jatrophihabitantaceae > JBDUCV01. Next base: position 1,982 of record JBDUCV010000104.1, on the reverse strand, counting down.
TCGACGGCCCGGTCGAGCAGCCCAGGTCGATGCGGATCGCCGGCACGGAGCAGCCACAGCTCCTCCTGCTGGCCGATGTGCGCGAGATCCCAGACGAGCGGGCTCATCAACGGGTCATGCAGCGCGACAAGCGTCGCGTCGTCGACATCGGTCAAGCGCAGGGTTCGCGTGCGCGCCTCGGCGAGGTTGCGCACGACCGTCTCACGCACGCGCCACCTCCTCGAGCACTGCCTGCGCACCCACCTCGCGGATGCGGTCGACCACAACGTCGCCAGGCGAGCGTCCCGATTCCACGAGCTCGGCCAAATCCGCAACGGCGGTACCCAGCTCGGGCGGCACCCTGTCGACGGCAATCGCCATACATCGCCGAGCCGATGCCGCGAGCGCCGGGTCACCGAGCCCACAACGAGCTGCCGCCTCCCACATGCCTGCGGTGCCGTCGGTTGCCGCCGCCGCCGCATCGGCAGCACCGGCATCGTCCATCAGCGTGGTAGTCACAGCCGCAACCGCAGGCCACCACCGCGGCGCGGAGATGTCGAGGTACCTGAGCTCGAGGTAGCCGCGCATTCGCACGGGTGGGAACAGCGTGCTCAGGTGCGTGTGCAGGTCCTCGACAGTCGGACGACGGTCAGCGAGCCGCACCCGTCCGGAAAGCCACGCGCCGAACGGGACGCTGCGCGCGATCGACACGGCATCGCCGCCTTCAGTCCTCGCGAACAGCACCGGCGCTGCCAGCGCGTGGCGCACCCAGTCGTCGGCGGGATCATGGGCCAGAGCCACCGGACCCCCCGTTCGCGGGTCGAGACGAGACCACGCGCGCTGCCGTGTCGATGCCCAGCCGGAGTCCTTGCCCCCCAGCCAGCGGGAGCAAGCAGCAATCGCGACGAGGGTCGGGCCGAGTTGATGCGCCAGCGACACGCGAGCGGCCCACGACGAACGCGGGCCGGCTTGCAGGTTCACCTGAAGTGCCGCCGTGGCGCACATCATCGTGGCGCCTGCCTCGGCACGCCCAGTGGCTATAAAGTGGCGTTCCATCGCTCGGTAGCGCGGCCGGGGGTTGACGCGGCGCGGTGCCCGCACCGGGTCGGCGCCGAGGTGCGCCAGCCCGAGATCGTGCTCGGCCAGGACGAGCCGCAGCCTCTGCTCGTCGCGCCGCATCGCCGCGATGGCGTCGGAAATCCCCGGTGCCGGTGCTCCAGATAGTTCCACCTGACCGCCCGGCTCGATGGTGATCGCACTGCGACGTAGTTGTGGTGTGGCCGCGTCGACCGCACCACAGATGCCTGCCCAGGGAACACGATCCGCGGGAGCGGCAAGGTCAACGAGGTGGGTCTCGACTTCAAGCCCCACAGTGCCCACGACGGACTCGACGAGGGCGGCGTCGTAGATCTCGCTGCATGCGGCCTCAAGGGTCAGCGGCGCGGCTTCGGCGGTCGCGCGAATAAACAAGGTCATGATGACCCCCTCCAGGTCCGGGCCGGCGAGAGCGAACTCTCGCCGCGGGTCGGTGCGGGGGCGACCATGACTTCAGTCGTCCTCTGCGTCCATCCTGGCCACCGTCTGCGGAGAAAGCAACCCGCTACGCGGCGACGTAAGGCTCCGGCAAGATGAGTGTGCAGGCTAGGTACGACAACGCCTGCGGAGGCGCTGGTCGTCCCTTGAGTCGTGTGGGGCTCAAGAACCTCGGTTCGGGTGTACCGGCGGCCTTCGGCATGGTCCCCGAGTGTTTAGATGGACCACCGCCCTGACACGACCTAGACGGTCAGGGGCGCCCCCTGCCGTGCTGGGTTGCTGGCGCGCTGATTTCGGCGGCGGTTCGGGAGCTGGCGTGTCCGGCGCTGTGCGTAGGCGTAGAGCAGGCAGCAGCGATGACAGTCACAGCGCGACGGTGAATCTGTCCCGGCCGTCGGCGAAGAACTCGCGCAAAGCGGCGGCATCGGCAAAGTCCGTCATCGGGCGGCTGCTGCCGAACGGCGCGTTCC
>JBDUCV010000103.1:0-5641 GCA_040003255.1 Actinomycetota bacterium | reverse complement strand
CTGGCGCCCTTGGCGTAGGTGATGCCGTCGAAGTTCACCTCGGCGGTCTGCACATCGGGGGCATCGGTGGCGATCGGGTGCGTCGAGGGCAGCTGGTCCTGCCGGTAAGCCCAGGTCTTCTCGACGTTGGCGAACGTCGTCCAGGCCTGCGACCACCGCGTCGCCGACGCCTGACACAGGGCGGCCGCGTAGGTCGCGAACGACTCGTTGAGCCACAGGTCGTCCCACCACCGCATAGTGACCAGGTCGCCGAACCACATGTGCGCCATCTCATGCAGGATCGTCTCGCCGAGTCGCGCGTGGGCAGCGTCGGTGACCTTGCTGCGGAACACGTACTGGTCGCGGAAGGTCACGCAGCCGGCGTTCTCCATCGCACCGGAGTTGAACTCCGGAACGAACAGCTGGTCGTACTTATCGAAGGCGTACCGGACCCCGAAATTCGCGTGGTACCAGTCGAATCCCTGCTTTGTGACGGTGAGAATTTCTTCGGCGTCGCCGAGGTGCTCGGCGAGGCTGCGGCGGCAGAACACGCCGAGGTCGATGCCGTCGTGGTGGTCGCGCACTGCGTGGTACGGCCCAGCGACGACCGCTGTCACGTACGGGCTCATCCGTGCGGTCGTCGCGAAGTGGACGGTCTTGCCGGCCGCTAGATCGTCCACCGCGGCCTGACGTCCGTTGGAGATGACCGTCCAATGCTCGGGCACTGTGGCGTGCATGGTGAACGTCGCCTTGAGGTCGGGTTGGTCGAAGCAGGCGTACACGCGCTTGGCGTCGGCGGTCTCGAACTGCGAGTACAGGTACACCTCGTTGTCGATCGGGTCGATGAACCGATGCAGGCCCTCGCCGATGTTGGTATAGAGCAGGTCGGCGACGACAACGGCCGTGTTGTCGCGCGCGAGGTCCGGCAGCACGATGCCGTTCTGCGGCTCGTAGTCGCTGACGTCGACCGCGCGGTCGTTGAGTGTCACCGACGTAATCGCGTCGGCAAACAGGTCGAGGAACGTCGCCGAGCCGGGCCGATTGGCGCTGAACCGGATGGTGGTCGTCGACCGAAACGTCCGGTCTGAGGGCTTACCGCCGCCATCGGTGAGATCCAATACGACGTCGTAGGAGTCGACGTGCAACAGCGCGGCGCGCACCTGCGCGTCCTCACGGGTCAGGTTCGGGACAGACATCGGGCGAGTCTCCCACGGCAGGACCACGAGCTCGCCGGTCAAGAAGGCGATCTCCGTTTGCGAAGTTCTCTTCGTCCAGCGGTCCACTCAGTGCAGCTATCGTCGGAAAATGGCCTCTTCGCCGCGGTCGGGCTGACCGTGGCCGCAATCTTTCATATCGTCGACCGGGACGTGTGGCGCGCGGCGGTCGTGGCGGGGGAGTATCGGCCAGCGTCGCTCGAGTCGGAGGGTTTCGTGCACTGCTCCTTCGCCGAGCAGGTGCCCGGGACGCTCGCCCGCTACTACTCGGGGATCGCAAACTTGCTCGTGGTCGAATTGGACGGCGCCCGGCTGACGGATGTGCTGCGGGTCGAGGACACTACGGGTCGGGGAGAGGCATTCCCCCACGTCTACGCGCCGATCCCGATCGACGCCGCTATTGCCGAGCACGATTGTCCGGCATCGGCACCGGGCGGCGGGTAGCTCGTACTGCCATGATGCGCGGATGCGCGTCTACCTCGGCAGCGACCATGCCGGCTTCGAGCTCAAGGCTCGACTCATCGAGCACCTCGTGCTGCTCGGCCACGAGCCGGTGGACTGTGGCGCGTTCACTTTCGATCCGACCGACGACTACCCGCCGCCGTGCCTGGCCTGCGGCGCACGGACGGTGGCCGATCCCGGCAGCTTAGGCATCGTCATCGGCGGCTCGGGGAACGGCGAGCAGATTGCCGCCAACAAAGTGCGCGGTGTACGCGCAGCACTGGCGTGGAACGACGAGACTGCGCGCCTTGCCCGGGAGCACAACGACGCCAACGTGGTGAGCATCGGCGCACGGAACCACCCCCTCGAGGACGCGGTGCGCTTCGTCGAGATCTTCCTCGCCACCCCGTTCTCGCAGGATCCGCGCCACGCCCGTCGCATCGCGATGCTGAGCGACTATGAGCAGACCGGCGAGGTCCTCGGCTGATCGACCCTGCTCACGACGGTCAGGACGACCCTGCTCACGACGGGTCGGGCCGCCAGTTCCGGCGCACCAGCACGGTGTCACGCTCGGCCTCGGCGATGTCGGCGTCGCTCGGCCGGTTCACATCTCGGCCCCGCAGTGCCTTGCTCACGCCAAGTTGAGACGGCCCCGCGCCGACGATGTCGCGCAACCCCCCGTCAGCGCCGTACGAACGGCGCGCGCCGCGGCGTGCTTGGGCGTCCGCCGCCGCGCCGCGTGTGGGCGGCGAAGGGCTACTCCGCGGCTGCGCCGCTGCGGCGCCGGGAACCGGGACGGGACTTGGCGACTGCTCGGGCGCAGCGCCTTGCGGGCCCGAGGCCGCGCGCCCGCGGCGCCGGACCCGCCGCTTGGCTGAGGACTCCATGCCCCACCTCGTCTCCGCCGCCGGACCTGGCGCCTCACGCTCAAAGGAGCGGTCAGCACTATTTTGCCGGCGTAGCTAGTTTCTCCGCGTGCCGGTCAACCCGAAGGTCAGGCGTAGAACGGTAGCCGAGTTCGGCCCAGTCGATGCGCCGGCGGACTGCGGTACCTTCACGCGGAGCAGACACCCGAAGGAGTAGAGCCATATCGGGAAGAAACTCCGAAAGGTGCCCGCCATGTCGCGTTCGCGTGCCCTAATCATTGCCGTTTCGGCCGCCGCCGCAATTCAAATCTGCGCTGTGGCCGGATCTCAGATCTCCGCCGCATCGGTCGTTGCCAGCCTCGCCCGCTCACCGGAGCAGTCGACCAGCTCCAGGCTGGCTGATCGCCGGTCGGTGGTCATCGGCGACCGCTTCTATGAGGTCGGCGCCGAGGACGGCAGTTACCCGGCGTCCGGCTTCCACACTCGCGGTGAGATGGGCGGCTTTTGGACGCCGCCGATCAAGTTGCTCGATGGCATCTGGTTCGAGCTCAACGGCCAATGGCTATCGGCGCAGCAGTACAGCACGGGCTGGGGATACGCGCGGATGGATCTCGGGTCGCGCAGCGGTGTCAGCATCACCCGCACCGACTTCGCGCCGGACGGCCTTCGTGCTGGACTGATCGGGCTGACGTTCACCGCAAGTCATAGCCGCGCGGTGAGCCTCACAATGAACGCGCACTCGGAACTGATGAAATCCTACCCGTGGGGCGAAACGACCCCGAGTCAACTGACCTACAACCTGCCCGACACGGCGAGCTATAGCGGGAACAACCTGGTTTTCCGCGAGGTCGGTACCCCGCCGGTGGCCAACGCCGAAAGCCATGACTATGCCGCGTTGGTCGGTTCCTCGGTGCAACCGGTGAGCCACCAGACCGGCGCGGACTTCCGCGGCCCGCAAGATCCGGCAGTGATCTGTCCGGCATCCGGACCGAACGCGCCACCGCAGCCTGATCGCTGCGACGACACTGCGTACGGCAAGGGTGCGGGCGGCCAACTGCACTATTCGCTGAAGTTGCCCGCGGGCAGCAGCACGGTGTGGTTCGCGATCGCTGGATCGGACCACGGCCTGGCCGAGGCGCAGGCGCAGCAAGCCGCCGCGCTCGCGAATCCGGCCGGACTCCTGGCCAACAAGGTCGCCGCTCGCCAGACCCTGAATACTCAAACGAACGTCAATCTGCCCAGCGATGCGCTGCTGCAGTCAAGCGTGGCATGGAGCAAGCAGAACCTCGCAGACTCAGTTCAGGAATCTCGTGACCTCGCGATCCGGGTCACGCATGCCGGCACTAGCTACCCGGCTCCGAGCGGGACACTCGCCAAGGCGCGGTGGATCGGCGCCGGCTGGCCCGATTACCCCTGGTTATTCGCCACCGACGGCGAGTACTCAGCCTTCGCCGCGGTGGCCGCGGGTCAATTCGATTCGATCAAGGACCACCTGCGCGCGCTCCGCGATGTCAGCCTGATCGCCAATGGCAATACCGGAAAGGTCGTCCACGAAGTCACTCCTGACGGCGCGGTGTACTTCGGCGCCAACGATGATCCGGGCAACACCGACGAGACCGCGAAGTTCCCGAGCGCGGTGGCGCTGGTGTGGCGCTGGACCGGCGACAACGCGTTCCGCGATGAGATGTATCCGTTCGCCGTGAAGAACCTGCAATACATCTACAGCACCCTCGATGTCGACAACGATGGCTGGCCCGAAGGGCTGGGCAATGTCGAGCGCGCTGGGATGGGCGCCGAAAAACTCGACAACACCGTTTACACGATCCGCGGATTGCGCGATCTCGCCGATCTGGCCGCCAGCAAGGGCGATGCCGCGATCCAGAGCTGGGCGACCAACAAGGCGGCAGACTTGGAGAGCCGATTCGAGGCGGCCTGGTGGTTCGGCCCAACCGCGAATCAGTACGCCGATTCACTGGCCGACCCGGGCGACGTCAAGGTGTTCCAGCGTCACTGGATCGGGCTAACACCGGTCGAGGCAGAGCTGGTGCGACCCGGCCAGGTGGCTGGCCCGCTCGCCGAGACCCAACATGCCGTGCTGGCCGTGGCCAAGCGCGAAGAGCCTTGTTATTCAGGTGAGTTCGGGCTTTTCCACACGGGTACCGGTGCGACGACCGCGGTGGGCGGCAACCCGGGCCCGACCTGTGACTCGGCGGTATCGAGTGTGGGCAGCGAGCGCACCGTATTCACCTTGAACACCTCGATCATGGCGACCGCTGAGGCGGAGCTGGGACGGATGGGAGTTGATCAACTCCAGCGCTACACGACCGCTAACGCGCGAGTCCAGCTCGATCCGTCGGTTTGGGAGACGCCCGGCGACATGCCCGAGATCTCGCCCTCGCCGGACTTCGGGGCGAACATCGACCGCAAGTTCACCGAGCGCTCGATGGCGCTGCAGGCCTGGGGGACCTACGGCATCCTGTGGCCGGTCGTGCACTTCGAACTCGGGGTTGCGCCGGACCTCGGCCGCGGCAGCGTTGCTGTCGTGCCACAAGTTCCGGACGGCCAGTCCGTGGTGTCCGGAACCGGAATACGACTGGGTGCTGGCTCAATCGACGTTGCGGCTAACCGCACCGCAAGCACCTTGACGACCTCGACATACCGCCATTCGACGATGAACCTGACGATCGGCGCGCTCGTTCCTCTCGGACGCACCGTTGCGTCGGTGACTTTGGACGGAGTTCCGGTGAGCTACTCGCTGGTTACCACCGCCCGCGGGCAGCAGGTACGGGTCGCCGCGGGCGCCGGAATCGGAATGACGACGCTGGTGGTCAACCTGGCTTAGCGGAGGCGATCTGGTCCCGAAGGTGACTAGGTCCGGAGTCTCCAGGGCTTTGGGAGCGGGCGACGGGAATCGAACCCGCACAATCAGTTTGGAAGACTGAGACTCTGCCATTGAGCTACGCCCGCGTGCGCTACGCAAAGAATACCCGTCGGCTGTGTGCTGACCGTGCAGCCGCGTCCGCCGGAACCGGCGACTGTACTGCGCCCGTACACTTTGCTGGTCAGCGCCCGGGGTGTGGCGCAGTTTGGTAGCGCACTCGCTTTGGGAGCGAGGGGCCGTGGGTTCGAATCCCGCCACCC
>JBDUCV010000102.1:0-5751 GCA_040003255.1 Actinomycetota bacterium | reverse complement strand
CCCGCCTGACCGGGCGGTGATCCTGTCTGGTCCTCGTCGATGCTTCGGAGGCTGTGTATGTGGTTACGTTCCGGTACTAGAACGCTGGCATTGGCGGGCGGGGCTGCGTTGGCCGCCGCGGCGCTGCTGCCCGCCGCGGCCACGCCAGCTGGTAGCCGCTCGGCGTCTGGCGGCTTGCTGCACCCGGCGGTGTCCGATTACACCCAGGTCAGTACCTCGACGACCCCTCCCACTGAGGCGCAATGTTTTTCAGTTAAGCGACGCTGTTTCACCCCGCAGAGCACACGTGCGGCTTACAACCTGGCCCCGCTCTACGACAACGGCTTCGACGGCGCGGGCCAGACCATCGCGATCGTCGACTCCTACGGCAGCGACACGATGGCGCACGACCTGCACGTCTACAACCAGGCGTTCGGTCTGCAGCCGATGTGCGGCGAGGAAGGCGTGACCTGCACCGCAGGCATGCCGACCTTCAGCCAACTGCACGTGCAAGGCTCGCCGGCGACCATGGCACCGCCGTCCAATTCAAATGGCACCGGCCTGGAGAACAAGGCGGCCTGGGCGCTCGAGGTTGCCCTCGACGTCGAGACCTCGCATGCGATTGCACCCAAGGCCAACATTCTGCTGGTCACCACGCCGACCGCCGAAACCTTGGGTGTACAAGGGTTCCCGGCCATGATGAAGGCCGAGCAGTACGTTATCGACCACCACCTGGCCAACGTCATCTCGCAGTCGTTCGCCTCTGCTGAGGACGCCTTCGGCAGTTCGCAATCCCTGGAGAATCTGCGGTACGCGTACAAGTCCGCTGCGGCGAACGGGGTGACCGTACTGGGATCGTCCGGCGACGGGGGTAGCGCCAACTCGCGGAAGTCTCCCGTCGGTGGCCCGAACGCCGGCCCGACCATCCCCTATCCCACGGTCGAGTGGCCCGCATCCGACCCGCTTGTCACCGGAGTCGGCGGCACTTACCTGTGCACCGACCCGACGAACACCACTGCACGAGTAGTCGACAGCATCGACCCGCCCGTCAATTGCCAGTCGCATCCGGGCGAAGCCGAAGTGGGCTGGACTTTCTCCGGCGGCGGCTTCAGCCATGTATTCGCGAAGCCCGATTACCAGAACACCCTGCCCGCCGGAAGCACCCCGATCGACAGCATGCGCGGTGTGCCCGACATCGCCTTGCAGGCCAGCTCGCGCACCGGGGCGTTGGTCTACCTGTCGCTCCCGCCGGACGGCAACGGTGGCCTCTTCTGCGGCGATGCGCCGTGCAGCACCGGCTGGTACGACATCGGCGGCACGTCCGTGTCCTGCCCGCAATGGGCCGGCCTGGTCGCGATCGCTGACCAGATCAACGGCGGCGGCCTGGGACTGATCAACCCCGCGCTCTACCAGCTCGCCAGCGACCCGGCCGCCTACGCCGCTGACTTCTTCGACGTAACGACCGGTAACAACACGGCCGACCCGTCGGTTCCCGGCTACCCGGCCACCGCCGGGTGGGACCCGATCACCGGTTTAGGCACGCCCAACGCCGCTGCCCTGCTGCCAGACCTGGTAGCAGCTTCCCACTGACCCGCACGCTCAAGCGGGCCGCAGCACGACCCGCAGTTCGGATTCAAAAGTGAAGATCGTTCCACCTGCGCGGTGCGTGCACGCTCCCAAGCGTGCACGCACTGTCGCGTCTAGCCCCGGCACCGGAAGTGGATTGATCCATGAGCGAATCTCCGACGACGGTGGCGTCGTGCTCGAGATTCGCACGCGAAAGCGCCTCGAAACCCGCGCCACCCGACGCAGGTGGCGGCTCACCCGATTCGGTGAGTTCGCCGAGGTCCCGCACGAGGTTCAGGAAGCTGTCGTTGTTGTGCACCAGCAGTCTCCGAGCCGGTGCGTCGCCCACCACTCAGTCCTGATCAACGCTCGAGTCAGCGCGGACTTGCCGATGCCGGCGCCACCGACGATGAATGCCGCGCTGCCGCGGCCCTGAGCGGATGCCGCGACCATACTCGTCAAAGCCGCGAGTTCGACATCGCGACCGACGACGACGGGACATCTGATCCGCACCGGACCAGTATTTCCCGGGCGCGGCGAGAAGTCGCCCCACCGGGTTATCACCGTGCGACAGCTGGCTGATCAATTACCGGTGTGACCACCGGCCACGTCATGATCGGCTTCTTAAAACCGCACCCAGACCTCGCGAGGGTGAGCGGGTCAATTCCCGTCGGTGTCGGGTGGGCGGATGTGGGCGAGGATGCGGTCGCGCGGCGGGACATGTGTGCCGTGAGCTCCGCCATGGTCGCGGGCGTGGGCCTGGATCTGGGCGACGAGGTCGTCCTCGTCTTCGGCGATGATCGGTTCGCGGCACCGTTTGCAGGTCGTCGTCATGCGCATTGGTCGTCTCCTCGGGTTCGTTGCTGTTGGGCTAGGCGTCGCGGCGGGTGATCAGGAGAAACCCGACGGATAGGGCGGTCGCGGCGTAGAGGCAGAAGACGCCGAACCCGGACCAGGCGCCGAGGCTGCTCGCGTCGCGGTGAACTAGGTAGATCGCGTCGCCGGCGTTCATCGGCAAGTAGGGATCGATCGTGTTCTGCCAGGATTGCGGCAGGACCCCGGCCAGGATGGTCGGCACGAACAGCAGCCCGAACAGCGCAGCGATCGCACCAGCACTGGAGCGAAGGATCGCGCCGAGACCGAGACCCAGTAGTCCCAGCACGGTCAGGAACAGGCCACCTCCGGTCACCGCCCGAAGCACTCCGGGGTCATTGAGGGAGGTCCGCAGGCTGTGGTCGGACAGGAACGCCTGGTAGATGAAATAGCTGGCGAAGCTCGAGAGGGTAGCGATGATGAGGGCGGTCGAGGCGAACACGAGTGTCTTTGCCGCAAGCAGCAGACGGCGCCGCGGCACGGCCGCCAGACTGGCGCGGATCATGCCGGAGCCGTATTCACTGGTGATGACGAGCACCCCAAGGGCGCCGAAGGCGAGCTGCGAGAGGTGTAGGCCGGCGAGACTGACCCGGACCGGGTCGAGGGTGGCCTTCTCCTGCGCGCTGAGATGAGTGGGCAGGACGATCGCGATAACCGCGGCAAAGACGATGTTGGACACGACTGCGAAGGTCAACATCCAGTACGTCGAACGGACCGAGCGGAGCTTGCAGAGCTCCGAGCGCAGTACGTCGGTGCCACCGGCTAGTTGTCTTGAGGGCGTGGGTGGTGATGTGATGGCTGTCATGAGCCGGCCTCAGTTCGGGGCCGGGACGCAAGTGTCCTCGGCTGGGCGGTAGTCGACGGAATCGCCGGTGAGTTCCAGGTAGCGCTGCTCCAAAGACACCTGCTGCGTGGAGAGCTCCTGCAAGGTCAACCCATTCGCTCGGGCCAACTCACCGACCTCGTCAGTGGTGGTACCGATGACATTGATCGTGTCGCCGGCCTGGCGTGCGACGATGGCGCCGCGCGTTTGGAGCAGGGTCGCGAGCGCGTCGGCTTGTGGTGAGCGGACCCGCACGAAGTTGCCCGTTCCGCCCGCAAGGAAGTCCTGCATCGTGGTCTGGGCGATCAGCCGACCGCGGCCGATAATGATTAGCCGGTCGGCGATGAGCGCCATCTCGCTCATCAGGTGGCTGGACAGAAACACCGCGCGGCCCTCGGCGGCCAGTGACTTGAGCAGAGTGCGGATCCACAGCACCCCCTCGGGGTCCAGACCGTTGACCGGCTCGTCCAACATCAACACCCGCGGGTCCCCCAAGAGCGCGGCCGCGATACCCAAGCGCTGGCCCATGCCGAGTGAGAACCCACCGGAACGCTTGCCCGCCACACCACGTAGTCCGACGAGATCGAGGACCTGCTCGACCCGTCCCCGACCGATCCCGTTACTCAGCGCGAGACAGAGCAGGTGGTTGTAGGCGCTGCGGCCGCCGTGCGCCGCCTTCGCCTCCAGCAGCGCCCCGACCTCCAGCAGCGGACGGCGGTACTCGGTGTAGGGGCGCCCGTTGACCGTCACCGTGCCGGCCGTTGGCGCGTCCAAACCCAGGATCAGGCGCATCGTCGTGGACTTCCCCGCCCCGTTCGGGCCGACGAAGCCGGTCACCTGGCCCGCCGGCACCGTGAACGACAGATCGGCCACTGCGATTGTGTCGCCGTAGCGCTTGCTCAGACCGCTTGCCTCGATCATCGACGGGTTCTCGCTCGGTGTGGGGCGCACTAGTGGCTGCCCGGACCGAACACGCCCGCCGCATGCAGGACAAGCATCAGTGCGACCACGACGATCCCGGCGATCCACCAGAGGTACACCCGGCGGGAGGTAGCCGCCCGAGGCTCCTGATCCGCACGGAAGGTGCCATCGCCGTCTGGGTGCTGAGGTAAGTCAGCCATCTGCCCACTCCTACCGGGTGCGGTCATCCTGTGTCCGTTCATGTTCGACCCCATTTTTATCTATACATAGTGTCGCTGGCAAATCAGAATGTACTAAGAGCGGCGATGCATCATACTAAAGCTGTGCCGAAGCTGTGGAGCCAAACGATCGCCACGCACCGCAGCGCCGTGCGCGAGGCGACCCTGGACGCCGCCGCGGCACTGGTGGCAGAACACGGGCTGGCGTCAGTGACGATGTCGCAGATCGCCGAGCAGACCGGGATCGGTCGCGCGACGCTGTACAAATATTTCCCAGACGTCGAATCGATCCTGACCGCATGGCACGAACGCCAGATCTCCGCGCACCTGCAACAGCTCACCCAAATCCGCGACCACGCCGGCGGCCCGGACGAGCGGCTCGAAGCCGTCCTGGAAGGCTTCGCCTTCATTTCTCATCGAAATCACGACACCGAACTCGCGGCACTGCTGCATCGAGGTGAGCACGTCGCCCGCGCACAGCGCCACCTACACGACTTCATCGAAGATCTAATAGCCGACGGCGCAAGGACCGGCGATCTGCGCGGTGACATCCCACCCGGCGAATTGGCGACCTACTGCCTGCACGCCCTAACCTCAGCCAGCACCCTGCCGAGCAAGGCGGCCATCCGGCGACTCATCACCGTCACCATCTCAGGACTGCGGCCCGAAGGCAGCGCGCTGGGCACGAAGTCGCACCCCACCTAGCCGGACACGGGTCGTCGGTCCTCGGTGAGCGCTTCGAGTTGTGCCAGTGGCACGAGGTCCTTGGCCTTTGTCGCCAGCGCAGAGTTCATGGTGACCAGGGCGTCGGCCTGGAGCTTCGTGACGGCAAGGTATTCCGCGTCGTACGTCGTCTCCCAGCCGTGCTCGCGCGCGATTTTCCAGGCGGTACGGCGCGATACTCGGTCACCGAGCAGCCGCATCTTCAGCTCGGTGAGTCGCTCATGGTGCTGAAGTGCCACAGCTTCGGTGAGGTCTCCGCGCCGGACCGCCTCGAGTAGCAGAGAAAGTGCTTGCGAGCGGATGAGGTTTGGGGCGACGAGTTGGTGCCTGGGACTGACCTGAACACCATTGGCGACGATGTGCAGGAGGGTAGGTGCGTCGATCACGTAGCGGGTCATGTCGGCACCCTAAACATCCCCGGGCCCTTATCTATCAACCGGCTCGCTTGAGGCGGTGGGGTCTGGCCGCGGGCGGCCCGCTTCCGGTTTCGGTGACGCCGTGGGGATCACGCAGTCGCGGCCGGGAGTATCTGCAAGATGACCTCGGTCTTGGCGTCGGTATAGGCGAAGGCGTAGGCGTCTCGCGCCCAGCAAACATCAGTCCGGCATGTCGCTGAACCGGCTGTAGTGGCCCTGGAAGCTGACTGCC
>JBDUCV010000047.1:0-19373 GCA_040003255.1 Actinomycetota bacterium | reverse complement strand
GCGTGGCAATTGCGGGTGGGCCGAGCGCACGCCGTAGTCTCTCCCCGGTGTCCGGCTCCACAAACAACCGAACCGCCCCGTCGATCGTCATCGGCGCGGGCGGCACCGGCGGCCATATCTATCCCGGCCTCGCCGTCGCCGACGCGATCAGGTCCCGCGTCCCCGACGCGAACATCTCGTTCATAGGCACGCCGCGGGGGCTGGAGAAGAAGCTGATCCCCGAAGCCGGCTACGAACTGGCTACCGTCGACATGTTGCCCTTCTCCACCGGGCTTGGCTGGCGGCTGGGGTTGTTTCCGGTGGCCCTTGTCCGCTCCGCCCTCCAGGCCCGGCGGGTGTTGCGCTCGCGAAAGGCTGACGTGGTGCTGGGCATGGGCGGCTACCCGAGCGTCCCGGCGGTGCTCGCGGCCTATCTCACCCGACGTCCGCGAATCATCCACGAGTCGAACGCGACCCCCGGCCTGGCTAATAGGTTCGTGAGCCGGCTGGTGCCTAACATCGCGCTCGCGTTTGACGCGGGGGCCATCAAGGTGTCTGACTCATGCGACATGCGGGTGGTCGGCATGCCTCTGAATAGCGCGCTGGTGGGCTTCGATCGCGAGGCGCTGCGTGACGAAGGACGGAAACACTTCGGCATCGGATTCGGTCAGCGCATGGTGCTTGTCAACGGGGGGAGCCTCGGCGCCGTCAAGCTCAGCGAGGCTGCGGCGGACCTGGCCGCCCGGTGGAAAGACCGCGACGACGTCAAGCTGATCATCAAGGCAGGCCGTGACCAGCTGCAGTCCCTGCACGACCAGCTGGCGGCGAACGGGGGGGACCGGGTAGCCACCGCCGTTGCCTACCTCGACCGGATGGATCTCGCGTATGCCGCGTCCGACATCACGGTCTGCCGGTCCGGGTCTGGAACCGTCGCCGAACTGGCCCATGTCGGCCTGCCGGCGATCCTGGTGCCATACCCGAGCGCCGCGCACGACCACCAGACGCACAACGCGCAGGCACTCGTCGATATCGGCGGCGCCCTCATGCTTCGCAATGACGAGGTGACCGCGAAGCGCCTTGAGGAGCTGCTGGACCCGGTGCTCACCAACCCAGAGACGCTGGCCAAGATGGCCGCAAATGCCTATCAGCCGGTGCACGCCAACGCCGCGCAGGAGCTCGCTCGCTGGATCCTCCGGCTGGCCGGCGCCGACCGTCCCGACGACCGACAGGAGCCCGCTGAATGACCGCGCCAACCACGACCACGACCGACCCCGCCGCCGACGACTGGACCGGCCACACCGTCCTGGTCACCGGAGCTGAGGGGTTCATCGGCAGCACGCTTGTCGACACGCTGGTCGATCGGGGGGCCCGGGTGCGCGCGTTCGTGCACTACAAGCCTTATGCCGAAAGGGGAAACCTAGCCAAGTACCTAGGTGATGCGACGTCCGCTGTCACGGTCAAGGCCGGTGACCTGCGCGACGCGGGGCAAGTCATCGACGCGGTTGAGGGATGCGACACAGTTTTCCACCTCGGCGCGCTGATCGGCATCCCATACAGCTACGAGGCCCCGGACTCCTACGTCCAGACGAACGTCGGCGGCACCCTGAACGTCGCGTCCGCGTGTCGCCGCCACGGTGCCCGCCTGGTGCACACCTCGACCAGCGAGACGTACGGCACCGCGCTCACCGTGCCGATCGACGAGAGCCACCCGCTGCAGCCGCAGTCGCCCTACTCGGCGTCGAAGATCGGTGCCGACATGATGGCGCTGTCGTTCTGGCACGCGTTCGAGCTGCCGGTATCAGTCGTCCGGCCGTTCAACTGTTACGGGCCGCGTCAGTCCGCCCGTGCGGTGATCCCGACGATCCTGGGTCAGCTGCACGCCGGTGTCTCCGAGATCAAACTGGGCGCGACCACACCGACCCGCGACTTCACCTTCGTCACCGACACCGCCCGCGGATTCCTGGCGGTGGCACGGGCGGAGAAGAGCGTCGGCGAGGTCATCAACGTCGGCAGCGGTCAAGAGATCTCGGTCGGCGACCTCGCGCAGTTGCTCATCGACGTGTCCGGCCGGGACGCCCGGGTCGTCAGCGATTCTTCCCGCATCCGCCCCGGCGGCAGCGAGGTCGAGCGGCTACTCGCCGACAACACCAAGGCTCGCGAACTGGCCGGCTGGACGCCGCAGGTCCCGCTACGCGAAGGCCTGCAGCGCACTTCGGACTGGATCCGCGACAACCTCGACGTGCAGAGCGCGCTGCGCTACCAGGTCTGAGCCCCGACTGGCACTCGGGCCGTACCGGTTTCCATCCGGCCTCGCCGCGCCAACTTCCTCAACGAGCACGGCGGCTGTGCAGGCGGGCCCGGGTTACTGCTTCTTGATGTGCGCCGGTGGAGGCCATCCCGGAGGGCACGGGATGCTGATGCAGTCGTAGCTTCCGTCGGGCTGTTTGTAGCGGTCCCAACAGCGGATCTGAGGTGCGCACGCAGCCTACTCACCGTGTCGGAGCTGGCATAGCAGCCGCATCCTGATCGCGTATCCGCGCCCGACGGATCGCCCAGGACATAAGGGTGATCGCGAGTGCCACGCTGAAAAGCGTCCGGCCGAGTGTCGCCGACAGACCGAAATCGCCTTGCAGTAGATAAAAAAACGTGGGTGCGATGACGACCGGGAGCCACTCGACAGTGCCGGTCATCGCAACCAGCGCCAAGAGCATCAGGGTGTACCAGCCGAACTGCGGCGTGGTGACCAACATGGCCACGCCGACCATGACGACCGCGCCGTGTTCGGGCGCGTCGGGGTCGACCCGCCGAGCAACCCACCAGGCGGTGGCCGACAGGACGACGACCGCGGCGACGGCAGCCAGTTCGGACGGCAGTACCACGCCGAGCAGCAGGAACCGGCCGCCACTCGAATAGCTCTCCTCCTGCAGGTAGCCGGGGATGAAGCCGATTACTTCGGTGCCAACGGCAAGGACATGCGGCAGGTAGGACAGCGCGACCGTGGCGGACGCGAGGACCACCACGAGGACCGGACGTCGGCGCAGCAGTGCCGGCAGGACAAGCGCCGGGTAGAACTTCACCGCGATCGCCGCCCCCGAGAACACGCCGGCGAGGCCCGATCGGCGCGCTCCCGCAGCCATCAGCGCGAGCACCACGAGCAACGTCGCGAGCCAGTCGATGTGCGCGCCGTTGCCGAGCTCGAGCACGGTGATCGGGCACCACGCCCACACCGCAACCGTCCAGATCGGACGTCCATCCCGCAGCGCCCGACGGACCAGCAGCAGCGACACGGAAATGGCCCCCAGGGCGGCCGCGAGCTGCAGCGGTAGGTGGTTGCCATGTCCGCCGAAGGACACCAAGCGGATCAGCGTGAACGCCAGCTGCGCCATCGGCGGGTAGACGGTGTGCACCCCCGGCCGGTTGATCGCGCTGCAGGCGCCGTCGGAGAGCGGCCAATGGCAACGCGCCAGATCCGGGAACAGGAAGGAGTCCCGCAACCGGGTGAGCTGCGCAGCGTCCGGGGCGTAGCGATATGGGTCGATGCCCGCGAGCTGCACCTTGGCGTCCCACGCGTAGCGATAGTCGTCGTCGGACGCCAGCGGCCCCACGGTGAGCGCCACCAACTGCAACACCACGCCGACCGCGAGCACGACCTGCGCAGCTCGCCGCGCCGCGAGGCCGGTCCGCGGCAGCAGGACGAGCGCTGCCAGGTAGAGCGGTAGCGCGACCGACTGCAGCCACACCGTGTGGTGCCTGATGCCCGGACGGTGCAGCACAACGACGAAGGCGATCGCCTCTAGCGCCACGACGGCGACCAGTGCAATACGCGCCGTCCGCCCGGTCATCCACTGAGCCTGCCAAACAGCCGCGACCCGCGGCAGCGGGACTCGCCCGTTCCGAGTTCCGTAATGCCGATTCCGCCCAGATCGCGCACACTCGAAGCTGTGCCTCGTCTGCGCCTGCCCGAAGATCCGCCGCGGCTGTGGCCTCGTATCCCGGATGGTGTGCGCTCGATTGCGATCACCGCGAGGGTCGGGCGGCTGCTGGGAATCGCCTTCGGGATCTGCTTCGTCACCGGGCTGATCAGCCGCTACCAGTACGTACCCTGGAGCTGGCTGCCGATCCCGTCCGCCCCGGTCTGGGGGTACCGGCTTACTCAGGGGCTGCACGTCATTACCGGCATCGCGTCAATCCCGCTGCTGCTGGTGAAGCTCTGGTCAGTGTTCCCGAAACTCTTCGAGTGGCCACCGGCGAGGTCGGCACTGCACGCCCTGGAGCGGCTCTCGATCGCCGTCCTGATCAGCTCGGCGTTGCTCGAGGTCGTCACCGGCTTCATGAACATCCTGAACTGGTATCCATGGCCCTGGTCGTTTATCGACGTGCATCGCTGGTTGGCCTGGGTGATCGCCGGTTCGATCCTGCTGCACATCGCAGCGAAGCTGCCGCTCATCCGCCGCGGACTCGCCGAGCCAGTCCCCGGTCCCGACGCCGGTGAACCGCCGGCGGGCATCAGCCGGCGTGGTGTGCTCATCGCAGCCGGCGCGGGCGTGGGCATCGTGACCGTGACGACGGCCGGGCAGGCGTTCACGCCGATCGAATCGCTGGGCCTGCTCGCCGCCCGCCGGCCGCACGAGGGGCCGCAGAACGTCCCGATCAACCGAACCGCCGCGCAGGCAGGGGTGAAGTCGACCACCGCCCACGCCGCGTCCTACCGGCTGCAGGTCGTGGGGCCTACCCCGTTCGAACTCGACCTGGCCGCGCTCGAGGCATTGCCGGGCGTTTCCCGCGACTTCCCCATCGCCTGCGTCGAGGGCTGGAGCGCCGGCGCCAGCTGGACCGGTCCGCGGCTGCTCGACCTGGTGCGCCGTGCCGGCGGGGATGGTGACTCGACGGTGCGGCTGACGTCGCTCGAACCCGCCGGCCCATATCGCCGCTCGGCCATCTCCGGACCGGAGCTGCGGGCCGCACTGCTTGCGACGCACCTCAACGGCGAGCGGATCACTCTCGACCACGGTTACCCGGCGCGTCTGATCGCGCCCAACCGAGCCGGCGTGTTCAACACCAAATGGCTGACCAAGATCGAGGTTGTGCGATGAGGGCGACTCGCGCCCTGCTCGGGCTCGCCGGGCTGCTCATGATCGGCTACGGCGGCTGGCGCATCCTCGACAACCGGGCGGCCACCCAGCCGGTCAAGGTCGGCGAATGGCTGATCGGAGCGCTGATCCTGCACGACGGGATCCTCTCCTTCGTGATCTTCGGGCTGGGCTGGCTACTTGCTCGCACCATCCCCGGACGCGCGCGCGCCTACGTCCAGGGAGGGCTCATCGCCGGCGGATTGGTGACGGCCGTCGCGGTCCTGTTGATCTACCGCCGCGGCAAGAGCCAACCCGGGCAGGCGCTGCTGACCCAGAACTACGGCGCCAACCTCGCGATTCTCCTCGCTCTGATCGCCGCCGGGACGGCGCTGGCCTACGCGCTGCGGGTGGCGCGCGACTCGCGGCACCCGGCCGGGGTGGCGAGCAACGCAAACGTCCGGCCGGACGCCGACCAGACGTCCTCGATGTAACAACCGACGTCGACGCAGAGCCGACGCAGCGCGTCGAGCCCGACGCGGGCCCAGCCGAATTCCGGACCGAGCGCCCCGCCTCGGTGGGCGAAGCGCACGGAGAGCACCTCGTCGACCGTGTCGTCGGCATCCGCCTCGACGATGACCCGACCGGAGGAGCACAGCACGTGCCGGGCCCGCCGAATCAGCCGCGCGGGGTCGGCGCCGATCCCGATGTTGCCGTCCATGAGCAGCACCGTGGGCCACCGTCCCTCGCCCGGCAGCGGATCGAAGATGCTGCGCCGCAACGCCGAGACCCCCAAGCCGCGGGTGAGCGCCACGGCCGTCTCGGCGATGTCGACGCCGAGTGCGGCCACGCTGCGTTCGGCAAGGGCGCGCACGAACCGGCCAGGTCCGCATCCCACGTCCAGCACCGGCCCGGTGCATCGGTCGAGCACCGTGCGGTCGGCCGCGTCGACCGGCGCGAGCCAGCGGACGACGTCGAGCGAGAGAGCACGTCCGTCCTGGGAGATCAACGAGAGCGGCGCATAGGCACGCAGCGACAGCTCGTAGGGAGCCAGCGCACCGTCACGCATCGGCGGCCGCTCGGGCGACCGCGACCGCTGACAGCACCGCCGCGAACCGGGTAGCAGGCGCCTGAAACGCGACCTCGTGCGCGACCTCGATGGTGTCGACGTCGGCCAGTTCGTCGAGCAACTGGACGTGCAGGCCGGCCGCTCGCAGTCGGGTGAGCTGCTGCGCGCCGGTGTCAGCTCGCGACATCGGCACATCGGCAATGACCTGACGGGCACGGGCCGGATCACGCAGGCCGATCGCCCAGTACCCGCCGTCGGTGGCGGGGCCGAGGCAAGCATCGAACCGGCTCGGATCGAAAGCGAGCACATGCCGGGCGAGCAGCTGCGGGGTGTCCATGCCGACGAGCAGCGCAGAACGAGCCGGGTCGACCGCCTCGAATGCGGCCGTCAGCCGGGCGTCGAGACCGCCCGCGCTCTGCGCGACGACGTCCCATCCGGTGGGCAGCCAGGTTCCGGGGCGGCCCTCGAGGACCACCACATGCCGCGCCGCGGGCACGGCGGTCATCGCGGCCAGTGTGTCCACGAGCGCTGCCTCGGCGACTGCGGCCGCATCTCGATGGGTCAGTGGCGGAACCAGCCGGGTCTTGACCCGGCCCGGCAGCGGCTCCTTGGCGATGACAATCAGCGTGCCCAGCAGGCCCGCCGTCATCGGCCGAGCACCGCGCTCATATCGCGCACGGCGTCCACCGTTCCACGCAGCGTGCCAGTGATCTTTGAGCGCCCGGTCCGCGGGGCGTAGCGAATGTCGGCGCCGACGATCCGCCAACCGGCGTCGGCTGCTCGGACGACGGTCTCGACCGGGTAGCCGCTACGGCGGTCCTGCAGGTCGAGCGCAAGCAGCGCAACGCGACGGGCCACGCGCAGCGGCCCGATATCACGCAACGCCGAACCTGTGCGCCGCCGGACGCGCCGCGCGAGCTCGCGGTTAGCCAGCCGGGCATGCAGCGGCCAGGCCCGCCAACTCACTGGCCGGCGGCAGCCGACGACCAAGTCGGCGCGGCCGGATTGCACGGTCCGCGCGAGTGACAGGACATCGCCGGGGTCGACCGACGCGTCGCAGTCGCAGAACGCGACCAGCTCAGCCTCGGCGGCCAATAATCCGGCGTGGCAGGCCGCGCCGTACCCACGTTGAGGTGCGTCGACCACGAGCGCACCCAACTCGCCAGCCAGCTCGCGCGACCC
Source organism: Actinomycetota bacterium (assembly GCA_040003255.1). GTDB lineage: Bacteria > Actinomycetota > Actinomycetes > Mycobacteriales > Jatrophihabitantaceae > JBDUCV01. The sequence goes on along the minus strand of JBDUCV010000047.1, from coordinate 12,074 downwards.
GTCGCGAGAGCCGTTGTCGACGACGATCGCCCGCATCCCGGAAGGGATCCGGCTCAACACCCAGGGCAGCGCCGCCACCTCGTCAAGGCAGGGCAGCACGATGTCGACGTCCGGCACAGAACCGACGTTAGCGACTTCTCACGTCCGGTGGGAGCTTACGGCCCTCGGAACGCCGGCGTTCGAGGCGCCGGCGAGTCCGTCCTGCTGCCTAGACTCGCCGGGTGATCGGCTCGCGAATACTCGTCGTCGACGACGACGAGACGCTCGCCGAGATCGTTGCGGGCTACCTGGAACGGGCCGGTCACACGGTCCAGCAGGTCAGCGACGGGCGGGCCGCGCTGACCGCGGTCGCCGACCAGCCGCCCGACCTCGTGATACTCGACCTGATGCTGCCGGAGATCGACGGGCTCGAGGTCTGCCGCCAAGTCCGGGCAAAGCACCCCGACCTTCCGGTGATCATGCTCACCGCCCTGGGTGAGGCCGAAGACCGCATCGCCGGGCTCGAGGTCGGAGCCGACGACTACGTCACCAAGCCGTTCTCGCCGCGCGAGCTGGTGCTACGGGTCGAATCCGTGTTGCGTCGCGCTCGGCCGGCGCCGAGCGAGCGGGTGGACCTGGTCGCCGGATCGATCCGGGTGGATCCGGTGGCCCGGCGGGCGACCCGCGACGGCGCCGACCTCGCGCTCACCGTGCGCGAACTGGACCTGCTGACCTTCTTGATCGCCCATCCCGGTCAGGCGTTCACGCGCACCGACTTGATGAAGCACGTCTGGGGGTGGACTTTCGGTGACCAATCGACAGTCACCGTGCACGTACGGCGATTGCGCGAGAAGATCGAACAGGACCCGACTGATCCGCGGCTCATCCAGACCGTTTGGGGCATCGGCTACCGGCTGGAGAAACCGAGCGGATGAATCCCACCGTCGATAGCGTGCTCGTCGCGCTGCTGTGGGCGGCCGGCGGCGCGCTTCTGGCGTGGGTTGTGACGATTCCCCTCCATCGGCGCTCACTCGGCTGGTTGCTCACCTCGGTGGTGCTGACCAGCACGGTGGCGTCCGTGTCGGCTGTCGTCGGCAGCGTTCGGGGCATGTTCCTGTCGGTCAACGATCTGGCAACTGTCGTTTCGGTCGCTGTGGTGTCGGGCATGGTCGCCGCGGTAGCTGCGGGCGCGGCCAGTCGGCGGTTGACCCGCGACAACCAGGCGTTGCGCGATGCGGTGGCCGAGCTCGATTCCGGACGTGTGCCCCGCACCGACGGCCGCCCGCTGACCACCGAGCTCGAGCACGTCCGTCGGGAGCTGGCCGATACCGCCGAGCGGCTGGCCCGATCCCGCCACCGGGAACGGTCACTTGACGCGTCCCGGCGCGAACTTGTGGCCTGGGTGAGCCACGACCTGCGTACGCCGTTGGCCGGACTGCGGGCAATGTCGGAGGCACTCGAGGACGGGGTGGTGGAAGAACCCGAGATCTACATCAAGCAGATGCGCACAGAGGTCGACCGGCTGGCACTGATGGTCGACGACCTGTTCGAGCTGTCGCGCATCCAAGCCGGTGAGATAACCCCGATCACCGAGCAGGTGTCGCTGGATGATTTGGTCTCGGACTGCATCGCCTCGCTTGCGCCGCTGGCGGCCGTACACGGCGTCCGGCTCACCGGCGCCCGGCACGGCAGCGCGACGGTCACCGGCAACGGCCACGAACTGAATCGAGCGCTCACCAACCTAATGGCCAACGCAATCCGGCACACCCGGGTCGACGGGGTGGTCAAGGTGAGCGTGCGGGTAGGCAGCGGCCGAGTCGAGGTGGCGGTCCGCGACGAGTGCGGGGGCATCGCGCCCGACACGCTCGACCGGCTGTTCGACGTTGGCTTCCGCGGTGAGCAGGCGCGCACCCCGCGCCCGAACGACCCCGCCGGCGCCGGGCTGGGGCTGGCGATCGCCCGGGGCATCGTCGAGGCACACTCGGGCACCGTCGACGTCGCGAACGTGCCGGGTGGGTGCAATTTCACCGTGCGACTGCCGATTGCCGCTTGAGCGCCATCAGCGAAGATCGAGCTCGGCGACGTCAACAAGCGGCGAGTTCGCGGACGCCGTCCACGAAGTGAACCCGGGGCGCCCAGCCGAGCTCGGAGCGCAGCCGGGACGAGTCAGCGGTGATGTGCCGGACGTCGCCGAGCCGGTACGCACCGGTCGTCACGGGCGCCGGACCGCGGACGGCGCGGGCTAGTTCGGCGGCGAGCTCGCCGACCGTACGCGGCGTGCCGGAGCCGACATTAAAGGCGCGCACCCCCGTCCGGTGTTGCTCGAGGGCGGACGCGGTGGCCGCCGCGACATCGCGCACGTGCACGAAGTCCCGTCGCTGACCACCGTCCTCGTACACGCTGGGTGCGATGCCTCGCCGCAACGCGGACAGGAAGATCGCGGCCACTCCGGCGTAAGGGGTGTCGCCTGGCATGCCGGGGCCGTAGACGTTGTGGTAGCGCAGTGCCGCGACGCTGGCACCGGTGACTCGCGCCCACGATGCCGCGAACTGTTCCTGACCCAGTTTGCTCACCGCGTAGGCGTTGCGTGGATCGAGCGAAGCCTGCTCGTCCACCAGGGCCGGCGCGAGCGCGCGGCCACACAGCGGGCAGGGCGGCTCGAACCGCCCGGCGGCCAGCTCCGTTTCGGCACGGGGACCGGGGGCGACCGCGCCATGCTCGGCGCACCGGCCAAGCCCCTCGCCGTAGACCACCATCGAGCTGGCGAGGACGAGTCGCGACACCCGCGCCGATGCCATCGCCGCCAGCAAGACGGCGGTGCCATGGACGTTCGACGAGGCATAGTCCGGCAGGTCCGAGACGTCGACACCGAGGCCGACCTTCGCGGCCAGGTGACACACTCCTTCGACCCCGTCGAGTGCCGCATCGAGGGCGGAGCGGTTTCGGACGTCACCCACCAACAGCCCGCCCGGCACGTCCTCGGGCTTCGGCCCGTGCACGTCGGCACGCAGCGAGTCGAGCACTCGGACTTCGTGCCCGCGGTTGAACAACTCGGCCAGGACGTGCCGGCCGATAAAGCCCGCGCCGCCGGTTAGCAGGACCCGCATGTCAGGGCAATTCGAACGGCGGCGGCACGTCGTCGTACACCGTGGAGCACTCGCAGTCATGCTGCTGGTTGGGCAGCTGCGCCAACGTTGCAACAAGCCATTCGCGCAGCCGGGGCAGGTTCGTCGCGAATTGCTTCAACACCTCGGCATGCGTCACCCCCGACCCGGCCTCGACTCCTGCGTCCAGGTCGGTGACCAGCGCCAAGGTCGTGTAACACAGCGCCAGCTCCCGCGCGAGCACCGCCTCGGGCATCGCGGTCATCCCGATCACCGCCCAGCCGTTGCGTTGGTACTCCTGCGACTCGGCGCGGGTGGAGAAGCGCGGGCCATTGATGACGACGAGCGTGCCGCCGTCCTGAACGTCGGCACCGACACCGCCGGCACCGACCGCACGGGCACCGGCCCGGGCTGCGTCCCGTCCACGCGGGCAGTACGGGTCGGCGAAGGAGACGTGTGCGACCCCTCGGCCCACGGCCGTGAACGTCGAGGGCCGGCCGTGGGTGCGGTCGACGAGCTGATCCGGCAGGACGAGCGAGCCGGCGTCCAGATCAGCTCGCAGCGATCCGACCGCCGACACGCTCAGCACCTGGCGTACACCGAGCGAGCGCAACGCCCAGAGATTGGCGCGGTAGGGCACGTCGTGAGGTGCGAACTCGTGCCGAGTGCCATGGCGCGGGACGAAGGCAACGTCGCGTCCGGCCAGCGTCCCAGCGGTGATCTCTGCACTGGGCGTCCCATAAGGGGTGTCGACCCGGACGCTGTGCGCGTCATCCAGCAGCGAATAGACGCCGGACCCGCCGATCACCCCGATGGACGGCCCGGCAGGTTGCGGATCGCTCATGATCGCGACGCTACTGCCCTGCCGCCCGGCATGAATCGCCCGGGCTGAAGGGCCACGAAGTTCAGCGCGACACCACCGACGGCTACCCCTGGTTCAGCGGTAACTGCCGGTAACAACCAACGGCCGAGTTGCGCCTGCCGGTGATCGGGTCATCATGGAGCTGAGCCGGAGCGTGGGACCCCCGACCCTCGCTCCGGCCTCTTACTGCCCGGCCGGCCCGTACAGAACTCTGACACTTTGCCTGCCGGGCGTTGACCTGGGCGCGGCACTCTTGACATCAGATCGGACCAGCGGTCAGAACTACACCGAGCATCGATCACCCGGAGGAACGACGACATGTGGAAGAAGTTGGCAATTGCCGGCGCAACGGGAGCTGTGATCCTCGGAGCGGGCGTGGCGGCGGTCGCCGAAACCGGCGACCCGCCATCTCCCTCGCCTGGGAACTCCGCAAGCGCACACGCCAAGGCGCCGGGCTTGCATGACAAGCACGCCGGACGAGAGCACCGTGGCAACGTCCTGCACGGCGAGTGGGTGACCAGCAAGGACGGCAAGACCGAAACCCATGATGCGGTTCGCGGCAAGGTCACCGCGGTGAGCGCGACGTCGATCTCGGTCCAGGCGGCGGACGGCTACTCCCTGACGCTCACCGTCACCGCCGACACCAAGGTGCGGCTGCGACCGGCTGGCGGCACCGACAAGCATGCTGGCACCGAGGGCACGATCGCGCAGGTGAAAACCGGTGACACGGTGCTCGCGAGCGGGATCAAGAGCGGCTCGGCGGTCATCGCGAAGCACGTGATCGACACCGGCACCGGCTGAGCGCGCGAGCGGATGCTCTGACGTCCTAGCATCGGGGCATGAAGCGGACCCATTACGAAGCCGAGCACGAAGCGTTCGCCGACGCGGTGCGGACGTTCCTCGACAAGGAGCTGGTGCCGCACTTCCTGGACTGGGAGCGCGACGGCATCACCCCGCGGGAGGTCTTCACCGCGGCGGGACGCAACGGGTTCCTCGGCATGGCGGTGCCCGAGCAGTACGGCGGCGGCGGCATCGATGACTTCCGCTTCAACCAGGCCATCGACGAGCAGATCGCCCTAGCGGGGGTGACCGGTTCGGGCCTGGGGATCAGCCTGCACAACGACACCTGCCTGCCGTACTTTCTGAGCTACGCGAACGAGGAACAGCGACAGCGGTGGCTGCCGGGCATCGTCTCCGGTGACCTGATCACCGCGGTTGCGATGACCGAGCCGGGTGCCGGGTCTGATCTGTCCGCCATCCGTACGTCCGCCGTCCGTTCCTCCGCCGCGTCCGATGACGGTGGCGACCATTACGTCGTCAATGGCGCCAAGACGTTCATCACCAACGGCATCAACGCCGACCTGGTGATCACCGCGGCGCGCACCGGCGAGCACCGGCACAAGGGCATCTCGCTGCTGGTCCTCGAGCGTGGGATGCCGGGCTTCGAGCGCGGCCGCAACCTGGCCAAAGTCGGCCTGCACTCCCAGGACACCGCCGAGCTGTCGTTCAACGACGTCCGGGTCCCGGTGGCGAACCTGCTCGGCGTCGAAAACGAAGGCTTCCTGCAGTTGGTCCGCAAGCTGCCGCAGGAACGGTTGTCAATCGCGGTCGGCGCTCTGGCCGAGGCGCGGGCGGCGTTCAACCACACGCTGAGCTACGTCAAGGAGCGCACGGCGTTCGGCACCACTATCGGGTCCTTCCAGAACTCGAAGTTCGTCCTCGCCGAGATAGCGACCGAGATCGACGTGACCCAGTCGTTCGTGGACGACTGCGTGATCGCGCTCAACGCCGGTGAGCTGAGCGCCGAGGACGCCGCAAAGGCCAAGTGGTGGGCGAGCGAACTTCAGGGCCGGGTGGTCGACCGCTGCGTTCAGCTGCACGGTGGCTATGGCTTCATGCTCGAGTACCCGATCGCCCGTGCCTTCTGTGATGCGCGGGTTACCCGGATCTACGGCGGTGCCACTGAGATCATGAAAGAAGTCATCGGCCGCTCGCTCGGCCTGTGACCCGCTTCGTCCTCGCGTCGGCTTCTCCCGCGCGGCTGGCGACCCTGCGCGCCGCCGGCCTAGACCCCGAAGTGGTTGTCAGCGGAATCGACGAAGCCGCGATCACCGCGCCGGACACGCCGTCGCTCGTGGTCGCCCTCGCGCTAGCCAAGGCATCGGCGGCCGCCCGGTCGACGCCCGGCAGCACGGTCGTCCTCGGCTGCGATTCGCTGCTGGAGCTGGACGGCAGGGCGTTCGGCAAGCCCCTTTCGGCCGCGGACGCCACCGCCTGCTGGCGGCGAATGGCTGGCCGGTCCGGCGTGCTGTACACCGGGCACACCCTGCTGCACATCATCGACGGGGCGATTGTCGGAACCCAATCCTCGGCCGCGGCCACCACCGTCCACTTTGCCGCGATCACCGACGCCGAACTGAGCGCCTACGTCGCTTCTGGGGAGCCGCTGGCCGTCGCTGGTGCGTTCACGATCGACGGGCTAGGGGGCTGGTTCGTCGATTCGCTCGAGGGCGACCACCACAACGTTGCCGGGGTGTCGCTGCCGCTGCTGCGCCAGTTGCTCGGCAAGCTCGGCTTGTCGGTCGTCGACTTCTGGGCGGCGCGGTGAGCCGACTCGGATTCGGTCGCCCGTGCGTTTACTCCGGGCGGCTCGGGCCGGCATGGTCGCCGCGCAGGGCGGCAATCCGATTTGCTCGCCATCGTTCGTAGCGGCTGCCCACCACGGGACGCACTCCCCGCAGAGCGGCTAGAACTGCGACGACCTCCTCAGGCGTCGCCGCGGTGCGAAGCCTGATCATGTCGGCGGGACGCCGTGGCGCTTGGTCGCGAAGTGCCGTGACTTGCCGACCAGCATTCGGTAGCGCCGGACGAGCTCAGCACGCAGTTCGCCCGGATCGATCAGCGAATCGATCACCAGGTCGGATGCCAGCCGCATGAGGTCTACATCCTGCTCGTACTCAGCGCGCCGCTCCGCAACGAAGGCATCGCGTTCCGCGGGATCAGTGATCTCGGCGATCTTGCCGGCGTAGACGGCGTTGACCGCCGCCTGGGGGCCCATGACGGCGATCTTTGCGGTCGGCAGCGCAATGCAGGCGTCCGGCAAAAAGCCGGGCCCTGCCATCGCGTACAGCCCCGCCCCGTAGGCCTTGCGCACGATCACCGATATCTGCGGGACGGTCGCCTCGGACACGGCGGTGATCATCTTTGCGCCATGGCGGATGATGCCCTGTCTCTCGACCTCGCTGCCGATCATGAAGCCCGGCACGTCGGCGAGGTACAGCAGCGAGACGTTGAACGCGTCGCACAACCAGATGAATCGGGCCGCCTTGTCGGCGGAGTCGACGAACAGCACACCCCCGCGGACGGCTGAGTTGTTGGCAATCACCCCGACCGGCCGGCCGTCGATGCGTCCGAACCCGGTGACCAGCTCGGCGGCAAACAGCGGTTTGACCTCAAAGAACGAATCCGCGTCCACCAGTCCATCGATGAGACCGTGCACATCGAAGGGCACCGATTCCTCGACCGGGACGGCGTCGCTCAACAGTGTCGTGGCCGGGCCCTCGGCCGACACGTCCGGAGGCTGCTCCCGCCAGCACGTCGGCAGGTAGGAGAAGAACAGCTTCGCCTGCTCGATCGCATCGGCGTCGTCCACCGCCAGGTTGTCGCCACACCCGGAGATGGTGACGTGCATCCGCGCCCCGCCCATCTCCTCGAGCGTGACCTTCTCGCCCACCACCATCTCGGCCATCCGCGGGGAACCGAGGTACATCGACGCGTTGCCCTCGACCATGATCACGATGTCGCAGAAGGCCGGGATGTAGGCACCACCCGCTGCGGACGGACCGAATAGGCAGCAGATCTGCGGCACCTTGCCCGACAGCGCCACCTGGTTGTGGAAGATGCGCCCGGCACCGCGCCGCCCGGGGAAAAGCGCCACCTGATCGGTGATGCGTGCCCCGGCCGAGTCGATCAGCCAGAAGATCGGCAATTCGTCGGCCAGCGCGCGCTCGGTGACCCGGATGATCTTCTCGACGGTGCGCGCACCCCATGAGCCGGCCTTGACGGTCGGATCGTTGGCGACCACCAGCACCGGGCGTCCATCGACCAGGCCCTCGCCGGTCACCACGCCGTCCGCCGGCAGGCCAACCGCGAGGGCGTTGGCCAATTGGGCGTCCTCGACGAAGGTGTGGTCGTCGAGCAGCAACGCGATTCGGTCGCGGACGTAGAGCTTGCCCTGCGCGGCGAGCTTGGCGGCTGCCTTCGGCGACGGCGCGAGTGTCGCCTCGCGGGCGGCAGCGACTTCCTTCGCGGTCACCTGAGCGGCAGGCCCAGGCTGCGGGCGATGACCATGCGCTGCACCTCCGACGTGCCTTCACCGATCTCAAGAATCTTGGCGTCTCGATAGAACCTCGCGACCGGATACTCCTCCATGAACCCGTACCCGCCGAACACCTGGGTGGCCGTCCGGGTTGCCGCGACGGCCGCCTCGGATGAGTACAGCTTGGCCAGTGCGGCAGCCTTCTTCACCTGTGGCGCCGGACGGCCAGCGTCTTTCAGCCACGCCGCCTTATAGGTCAGCAGACGCGCCGCCTCAACCGAGACGGCCAGGTCGCTGATCGCGAAGGCAATCGCCTGCCGGGAGCCGATCGGCGCACCGAACGTGTGCCGCTCACCGGCGTAGCGCAGCGACTCGTCCAGGCAGGCCTGCGCCAGGCCGACGGCGAGCGCGGAGATCGCGATCCGGCCGTCGTCCAGCGTCGCAAGGAACTGTTTGAAGCCGCGGCCTCGGTCACCGAGCAAATTGCCGGCCGGTACCCGGCAGTCGGCGAACGTCAACCCGTGAGTGTCCGAGATTCGCCAGCCGAGTTTGTCGTACGCGGGCTCGACGGTGAAGCCAGCTGTTCCTGACGGCACCATAATCGTCGAGATCTCGCCGTCGGCGGTCCGGGCGGTCACCGTCACCACCGAGGTGATCGACGAGCCGGAGTTGGTGATGAACGCCTTCGCGCCGTTGATCACCCACTCGTCGCCGGCCAATTCAGCTCGCGTCTTGGTGGCGCCGGCGTCGGATCCCGCTTCGGGCTCGGTCAGCCCGAACGCGGCCAGCGCTCGCCCGGCCACCAGATCGGGTAGCCAGCGGGCCTTCTGCTCGTCGTTGCCGAACGTCAGGATCGGGTTGATGCCAAGACCGACGCCGGCCGACAGCGTGATGCCGATCGACTGGTCGACCCGGCCGAGTTCCTCGATCGCCACGCAGAGCGAGGTGAAATCGCCGCCGCTGCCGCCGTACTCGTCCGGGACGACCAGGCCGAACAGGCCGAGGTCGCCCATTTTGGCGACCAGGTCGGTCGGGAAGTAATGGTCGCGATCCCATTGCGCGACGTGCGGGGCGACCTCGGTCTCGGCGAAGTCGCGGACGACCTTGCGGAACAACTCATGGTCCTCGGACAGCTCGAACATCGGGATTCCCTCCGAACGCTCCACTACCGGCGGCGCTGCCGGCGCGAGACCTGCTTGACCTTTACGTCAACGTAAAGCGATGATAGCCCGATGCGGGCAGCGACGGAAGTACACGAGACTTGGACGGTCGGCGAGCTCGCTGACGAGCTGGGCGTGACCACCCGGACGCTGCGCTTCTACGAAGCCGAAGGGCTGATCGCCCCGCAACGCTCGGGCGCCAACCGGGTCTACAGTCAGCGCGACCGGGCCAGGTTGCGGCTGATCCTGCGAGGCAAGCGGTTTGGCATGACGCTCGCGGAGATCGGCGAAATCGTCGACATGTACGACGGGGCGGCCACCTCCGAACGCCGGCAGCTAGCGACCCTGCTTGGCCGCCTCGACGAGATTGCCGCCGATCTGCGGGCCCGGCAGGCCGATCTGCGTCGGACGCTCAGCGAGGTCAACGAGGTCGCGGCACAGTGCCGGGAGCGCCTCGCGGAGCTGGGCTGACCCGGCCCGGCGAGTAACCTGCGATCCGCCGTCCAACAGCCAACGAGGGAGGCCGCCCGTGCGCAAGGTGCTCATCGCCAACCGGGGCGAAATCGCGGTCCGGGTCATCCGGGCGTGCCGCGACGCGGGTTACGCGTCGGTGGCGGTCTACGCCGACCCCGACCGGGACGCGCTGCACGTCCGGATGGCCGACGAGGCCTATTGCCTGGGCGGGACGACGCCCGGCGAGAGCTACCTGGTCATCGACAAGGTGATCCAGGCCGCGCGGCAGTCCGGGGCGGACGCAGTACACCCCGGTTACGGTTTCCTGTCGGAGAACGCCGCGTTCGCGCAGGCGGTGCAGGATGCGGGGCTGAGCTGGATCGGACCATCGCCGCAGGCAATTCGCGACCTGGGCGACAAGGTCACCGCTCGGCACATCGCACTGCGAGCGGGTGCGCCGTTGGTCCCGGGAACCGCCGACCCGGTGCAGGGGCCGGACGACGTGGTGGCCTTCGCCCAACAGCACGGGCTGCCGGTTGCGATCAAGGCGGCGTTCGGAGGGGGCGGACGCGGGCTGAAAGTCGCCCGAACGATGGAGGAGATCCCGGCCCTGTTCGAATCGGCCACCCGCGAGGCGGTCGCCGCGTTCGGGCGCGGCGAGTGTTTCGTCGAGCGCTATCTCGACCAGCCCCGCCACGTCGAGGCCCAGGTGCTCGCCGACCAGCACGGCAACGTCGTGGTGGTCGGCACCCGTGACTGCTCGCTGCAGCGACGGCATCAGAAACTGGTCGAGGAGGCCCCGGCGCCGTTCCTCACGGACGCCCAGCGCGCGCAGATCCACGACAGCGCCCGGGCAATCTGCCGGGAGGCGGGCTACTCGGGGGCGGGCACCGTCGAGTACCTCGTCGCGGCCGACGGCACGGTTTCCTTCCTCGAGGTCAACACCCGGCTGCAGGTCGAGCACCCGGTCAGCGAGGAGACCACCGGCATCGACCTGGTACGCGAACAATTCCGGATTGCCGACGGCGAGCCGCTGCGCTTCACGCGCGACCCAGAACCACGGGGGCACGCGTTCGAGTTCCGGATCAACGGAGAGGACCCCGGACGTGGCTTCCTTCCCGCCCCCGGGACGGTGACGCGTTACGTCGAGCCGGGAGGCCCCGGCGTCCGCGTCGACTCAGGAATCGAGCCGAACTCGGTCATCGGCGGCGCATTCGACTCGCTGCTGGCCAAGCTCATCGTCTCGGCAGAATCGCGTAGCGAGGCACTGGCACGAGCGCGCCGAGCACTCGATGAGATGGTGGTCGACGGCATGGCGACGGCGCTGCCGTTCCATCGCGCGGTAGTGCGCGATCCGGCATTCACATCCGAACCGTTCACCGTGCACACCCGCTGGATCGAGACCGAGTTCGTCAACGAGATCGCGCCGTATTCCGCCCCTGTGGACCTCTCCGAGCTGGACGATCCGCGCGAGACGGTGGTCGTCGAAGTCGCGGGCAAGCGACTCGAGGTGTCGCTGCCGGCCGGCTTCGGGGCAGGCGGCGGCGGCGCCAAGCGGCCTCCCAAGCGCTCGGCGGCGCGCAAGTCGAGGGTGGCCGCGTCCGGTGACACGCTCACCGCGCCGATGCAAGGGACGATCGTCAAGGTCGCGGTGGCCGATGGCGACACGGTGGCAGCGGGCGATCCGATCGTCGTCCTGGAGGCGATGAAGATGGAGCAACCGCTCAACGCGCACAAGGGCGGGACGGTCACCGGGCTGAACGCCGAGGTGGGTTCGGTGGTCACGTCCGGCTCGGTGATCTGTGAGATCAAGGACTAAGGGCCTGCTGCCGGCGTCGCGGTAGGACGATGGACGGATGTTCCTTCGGCCGCCGCTGATGCGCTGGCTGACTTACGCAGCGGGCTTCCGGTTGCCCGAGCGCTACGACGACTGGGTGTTCCACGACCTCAACGACCGGCGCTGGGCGTTGCGCGAGGTCGCCCGGATCATGCTGCTGCCGGTTCCGTTCGTTGTCGGCGTCATGTTCCTTCCAGGCGATATCGGGCTGCGGCTGATGACCGCGTCGTTCTTCGTGTTCGGTCCGCTCTTCATCGGGGTGGCGTTCGCGGATGAGCTGCGCGCCTATCGGCTGCGGCAGCATGGCCTGCTGCCGCCGTCCGGACCGGATCCCGACTAGGCACCGCCGCAGGCGCCGGCC
>JBDUCV010000101.1:0-5771 GCA_040003255.1 Actinomycetota bacterium | reverse complement strand
CGAGGATTGAGAGCACGCTGCGCCGTACGACTGTATTCGGTGGCCACCAGCCATACAGCTCCGATTGAAGCTCCACTGCGCGCCGCAGACAGGCCACCCGCACATGCGGGTAGTTCGACGGGTTCCGCACCGCCGGGGCTGTTAACGAACTTCTCGAGACTCACGGACAAGGCGCTGTCGTAGAACGTGCTGTCCGGTCGTGGGATGTGAGCCATCGGCCAGCAACCTACGAACGATCATGGGTTACCTCCGATGCCTTCCTACCCGGCGGTCACCGAACGCGCTACTCGTCCGAGACACCTGGTTCTACCTCGCCCCGCCGCGCCCATGTGCCGATCACGGGTATCCGCGGATCGCCCAGGCTCGGGCAGTGAGGGTGATCGTTCCGTCGTCCGCAGCGGTGAGGCGGGACCGAAGTACCTCACGCAACTCAACCCGCCGATTTTCATTGAGTGACATCGCGTAGGACGGCGCTGGGCCCTGCCCGCCGAGGAAGGGTGTCCAGTAATCGTCGAAGTCGCGAAAGATCGTGGGTATCACGATCGATCGGCTCTGCACCCTGGTCAGGCCTGCGGCAGAGAACATGTTCTCGAGCTGGTCAGGTTGGCAGAACGCGAAGCGGCGCCCCTCGTGTAGTTCGGCGGCATCTGGGTTCAGTTCGACGGCGGCGTTCCAGAATTGCGTGATCAACTGCATTTCGCCGGGGTAGTCCCACACATACGCCGCGACCACGCCATCCGGCCGCGCGACCCGCCGCATCTCTGCGAGCGCGCGGGCCCGGTCAGGGACGAAGTTCAGCATGAGCGCCGAGACAACAGCGTCGAACGACCCCCCGACGGCACCGAGTTGCTGTGCATCGCCGACCTCGAAACGCGCGCGTACGTCAACCGTGTTCTCCCGCGCGAACTGCACGAACCCCGCGGAGGGATCAAGTCCCACAACGGTGCCCGGGCGGGCCCGATCGAGGACGACTTGGGATAGTGCGCCAGTCCCGCAACCCAGGTCGAGCCACGCGGCATTCTCGGCAACGTCGAGCCAATCAATGAAGCTCGAAGCAACGAGACGGCTCCATCGACCGACATACGGCTCATAGCGGGCGCCGCTGGACCAGCTCTCCGAGGAAGTCTGATCAGTCATATCCGGTATCCAATTCTCGGTTTCCCGACACGAACTCAGGACGGTTGCACAGCAAACGCTGAGGGATCTACTTCCACCGGAAATGAACAAAAATCCGGCCGAAATTGTCGGCGTCCTTCTCGACCCGGTGGTACAGGGTCTTGATGACCTTCTGATCCAGAACCCGCAAGACCCGCTTCTTCAGTTGGCCGGATCCCTTGCCGGGAATGATCTCGACCAGCGGGGCCCTTCTTCGCGATCGCCTCCTCGATGACCGACCGCAGCGCTCGATCGATATCTGCGCCGCTGCTGTAGATCTCGTGCAGATCTTGAGCTTTATGGCCTCACCCTGTGGCACGCGCCGAGGGGCGGTCAACCGAACGGCCGTTCGGAGGGCATCGGCTCGTCGAGGACGGTGCGACTCGCCCACGCGTCGGTGAGCCCACCGGTCCTCAGCGAGGTTGACCGAGACGGATGAGGGCTTCTGCGAGAGCGGCCTGTGCTTGTTCGGCTAGTCGGACGACGAGCTGAGCCGCCGGCGTGGGCTTGGTGAGCTGGTATGCCTGGCCGGCCCACAGGTGTAGGCCGTCGACGTCGCCGCTCCGACGTGCGGCCCCGCGCAGCGGCGCGGTCAGGTGGTGCACTTGCGGGTAGGCGCTAGGCGCATCAGGCGAGTGTTCTCGCAAGAACCGGTTGACGATGCCTCGCGCGGTGCGGCCGGTGAACGCACGTGTCAGCGCGGTCGGCGCTGAGCCGCTTGCGATGGCGATGCGGTGCGCCGGCGTCGTGCCCGCCTCGGGGCAAAGAAGGAACGCCGTACCGAGCTGGGCCGCGGCCGCGCCCGCGACGAGTACCGCCGCGACGGCGCGGCCGGTTGCGATACCGCCGGTCGCCACCAGCGGTACCGCGTCGCCGACGCCTGAGCGGACCAGCTGCAGTAGCGCGAGCAAGCCGACATCACCCGGCGCGAGATCATCGAACCCGCCGCGGTGCCCGCCCGCCTCGACGCCCTGCACGATCAGCGCGTCCGCGCCGGCCGCGCGCGCCGCAAACGCCTCCTCACCCGTGGTTACCGTTATCCAAACTGCCGATCCCGCGCGGTGCAGCCGCTCAACATCGGCGCCATCCGGGCAGCCGAAGGTGAAGGAGACGATCGGGACGCGCTCCCTGCACAGCAACTCGAGCTTGCCCGCGTAGCCATCGTCGTCCCAACGCGGTTCACCCAACGCCGTGCCTGCCTGTTCGGCGTCGCCCCGCAGCGTCTCTGCATAGCCGGCGACATCGACTTCAGGATCGCCACCGGGCCGTGCGAACACATTGACACCGAACGCGACGTCGGGGGCCACCTGCGACCGCAGTTGCTGCACGTCGGCGCGGAACGCGTCGATGGTCTTGTAGCCAGCGGCTAGGAAACCAAGTCCGCCGGCGCTGGAGACCGCCGCTGCCAACGCTGGCGTGGAGGCGCCACCTGCCAGCGGAGCTTGGATGATCGGATAAGCAAGCGTGTCGAGAGTGAACAGCTCCATACCGACAAGATGCTCCTGGCGTTCAACGGACTGATCAGCCAGGGCGTGAGCGGCTGGCGGAACGGCCTATCAGGACCAGAATTCGTCCGCAGCGTATTGATCGGTCTGCGCGTCCCAGAACTCCGTGACCTTGCCGTCGCGGAGATGAAAGACGTGCGTCGCGTTTGCCTGATGGCTGCGTCCGTTGCGGGTGGCGGACTCAATCACTACTGCGACGCCGTGCGTGTCGTTCGCCAGAAGGTCGTGCACCTGCACCTTCGACGTTCCGTCGCTCATCTCTTGCAGCGTGCCGAAGAAGCCGAAGACCTGCTCCTTTCCGCGGTAGTCGCCGGCGAGCGGGCTCCGGCCGGCGACGTGCCAGACGACTTCGTCAGCGAATAGCTCGTTGATGGTGTCCATGTCGCCAGTGGCGTACGCGGCATAGCCGCGGCGCAACAGCTCCAGGTTGGGGTGGTCAGCCATGATGCCTCCCTAGGCGAGCCGAGCCGAGCAACCCCCGAGCATAGGCGCCCCGGGTTATGCCGACGAGGGCACGGCGTGGCTGCTGCCGGCGCTGCTCGGCACGAGAGTGCGTCTGCCCGCGCCAGTCGACGTTCTGCAGATCGCTTGTTCAGCCGCGCTGTGCAAGAAGGTAGCAACGCCGACTGGGGTATTCGGCTCCGGGCCAGGATTGTCGAATAAGCGTCGACATGACCGCGAATCCTGCGCACTCGAGGTCACCGGAGACCTCGGCGGGGCCGAGAAAGAAGCCGTCGATATCAACGGACTGTCCGAACCAGCGGGTGAGGTGATTGACCTCGCCGGTGGCGAACTCAGCGCTGTCGACATGGAACGCGACGAGCAGCCAGCCGCCCGGACGCACGGCGCGCGCGAACTCGCGGCAGGCGGTGGCTCGCTCGTCGGCGGTGAGGTGGATGATCGAATACAAGGCGATCGCGCCCGACCACGCGCCGGCGGCAACAGGCAGGTGCAGCATCGATCCGACCGCGAACGCCACCTTTGGTGCCTGCAGCCGTGCCACGTTGATCATGCCGGGCGACAGGTCGATGCCGATCACGTCAGCGTGGCGTGCCGCGAGGAACCGGGTGACGTGCCCAGGGCCGCAGCCCAGGTCTGCAATCGTGCCCACCCCGGTGAGCTCGATGAAACTGTCCAACATGGCACGATCCAGGGGTTTGCCATCAGGCTCGTCACGAAGCTCGCAGTCATAGGCGCGTGCGATTGAGTCGTAGGTCGCCCGTACACCCGAAGCAACGCGGGGTCCCGCCGGGTCGTCCGACGACTCCACCCGGGACACTCCACGACAGTAGGCGTGTCGCCCCGATCGGCTGATCGCTCCCGCAAGGTCAGACGAGTAATTGGCCTTCCGGGCCTCCGCCCTTCAGACCGGGACTGCGTCGAATTTTTGTGAGATCTCGCGTCGGGTCGCTGGGTCGCGCACGCTGTCGGCCGGGAGCTGGCTGAGTTCTCGGAACATGTCCTCGAGCCCCGCTGGAGCGTTGATCCCGAGAAGTGTTCCGCCGCCGGAATGGGCGGTGATCATGTGCGCGGTACCCCGCGGCACCAGCAGGTAGTCCCCCTGGCTCAGCGTCAGCTCCTGCTCGGCGCAGATGAAGTCGAATGTGCCCGCGAGCACGTAGAAAGACTCCTCCGTCTCGTTGTGAGCGTGCGGAACCGTCCATGGCCCTTCTCTGCCAGTGAACTCGAGCACGGCGAGCTTTCCGTCCGAGGCGCGTGCGTCGGCGAGAACCCGCATTTTGATGATCCCGAGGTCGCAGACCTCGCCCTCGTCACAGCGGACAATGTGGCCTACGGTCATGGTGTCCTCCCTCAGTCGATGACTGACGGTCTCGCCAGCCAGCGGTGAAGGCAATCCCAACTTTTGAACCGCCAGTGAGCTGTTGACGGGTACAGAATGACGCCATGCGCAGTTACGGCCAGTACTGCCCGGTCGCCCGGACATCCGAGATAGTCGCGGAACGGTGGACGCCGATCATCGTCCGTAACCTCCTCGGGGGCGCCACGACGTTTGGTCAGCTTCGCGACGGCGCCCCCGGAATCCCCAAGGCCCTGCTCGCCGACCGGCTCAACACCCTCGCCCGCGCAGGTGTTGTCATTCGGCAAGTCAACGCCTCGAACAGAGCGATCACCTACGAACTGACACCGGCGGGCAGGGAACTGAAGTCAGTGTGCGACGCGATGGGCGCTTGGGGAATGCGGTGGCTCGAGGTCGAGCCACAGCATGTCGACCCCGCCTACATCTTGTGGGCCACCGCGCGTCTCGTCGACCCCGAGATGCTCCCCGAGGAGCAGGTCACGGTTCGCTTCGAGCTACGTGACGTGCCGGACCAGCGGTACTGGATGCTGTTGCACCGCCCGCGATCTGAGGTCTGCAGCCGCTATCCCGGGACGCCAGAGGACCTGGTCGTCCACACCGATGCCGACACGCTGGCGCGGCTGCACCTTCGCGAACACACCTATCAAAACCTGGTCCGACAGAAAAAGATCAGCATCGACGGTTCACGAGCATTGGCCCGCGCCTTTCCCACGTGGATCCGACCGAGCCCGTACGCCGAGGCACATCCTTGAGATCCAGCGGCCCATGACGGGTGTTGCGGGTGGGGAATGACTGCGAAGTCCTACGGGGTTGTCGTCCTCATGCACGTCGCCATGGTCGAGCTCTGCCTGCCACGGGATGGGCCGAGCACTCGCGTAGCGATAGGTACGTGGTCGTGATGCCGCCGTCACGATCGGCGAACAGGCGGGCGGGCGTTGCGCAGCTGGTCTTCTCGTGCGTCGTCCTCGGCTTCGGCGTTGCGCTGTTGCTGCTGGCCGCGCTCGGTTCGGACGGGTACTCGACGTTCGTCAACGGGCTGTCGCTCGCGCTCAACATCCCGTTCCTCGCGGTGAACTGCGCTCTCGGGGTCGTGCTCGTGGCGCTGGCGTGGTGGCGCGGACTGGTCCCCGGCGTCGGCACTGTGGTCCAGCCAGTCGTCGTCGGTGCGACCGTGTCGGCAGTCCTGACCATCGCCCCGGTTCCGCATTTATTGGTGTCGCGCGTAGTCCCCTCGAGCTCGCGACGTCGTCCACCGTAACTGCCTAGCGACACGGCACGTCGGAGCCCGTAGC
>JBDUCV010000046.1:0-19548 GCA_040003255.1 Actinomycetota bacterium | reverse complement strand
CGCTGGCCCGCGGCTGACGCGCGCGACGCTGGCCCGCGGCTGGCACTCGCCCGACGAACATGGGTGGCGGCGCCGCGATCACCGCGACGCCGCCTCACACCCACCTGGGTTACCAAGCGTGCTCCTGCATGAACGTCAGGCGCAGGCCGGTGGATACCGGTCCGCGTCGACTCACCTATGCGTGGTGGACTCGCCGCGTGGGTACCCGGGTGGTGCGTGCCGGTTCGGATCCGCTGGGGGCTGGACCGCCATCGACGAACCCTGTCCGTAGGGCTATTTCACGCCTGTCGCGCCGCCGGCACAACCCCCGTCCGGCGTGTCATGCCACCGTGCGTCCTCCAGAAGAGCTGCCGGTCTCGGAGTGTCGACGTCGCACTCGGTACCACGTGAAGGCGGCTGCCGCCGCCACGCCGGCGCCGGTGAGCACGACCTGTGTCGTAGTGGGGCTGCGCATGCCGGAGATCCGCTCCCGCAGCGGTACGGCCTGGCTGAACGAGAGCACCGGCCAACCGCGTTCGGCTGCGAGCTTGCGCAGGATCCGGTCGGGGTTCACGGCGAACGGGTGGCCGACCGCGCTCAGCATTGGCTCGTCGGTGCTCGAATCGGAGTAGGCGTAGCTTCCGCCCAGGTCATAGCCGCGTTCGGCGGCCAGTTCGCGAATCGCCTCGGCCTTGACCGGCCCGTAGACGTAGCGGGCGATCTCCCCGGTGTACTTGCCGTCGCGCTCCACCATGCTGGTCGCGACGACGTGGTCGGCGCCGACCATCTCGCCGATCGGGGCGACAACCTCGAGGCCTGAGGAGGAGACGATCACGACGTCACGCCCGGCCGCCCGGTGCTCCTGGATCAACGCGACGGCCTCGTCGTAAACCAGTGGGTCGATGATCTCGTGAACCGTCTCGGCGACCACCTCGCGGACGAGCGCGACGTCCCAGCCGCTGCACATCGCGGTCAGGTAGTCACGCATTCGGGCCATCTGGTCCTCGTCCGCTCCGGACAAGGCGAAAACGAACTGCGCATAAGCGCTGCGCAGGACGGCCCGGCGGTTCAGGAGTCCGCTCTGGTAGAACGGCCGGCCGAAGGCGAGCGTGCTCGATTTTGCGATGACCGTCTTGTCGAGGTCGAAGAACGCTGCCGTCGGAGCCGCCACGCCGATGGAATATACGGACGGCGTTGTCAACTGCGTCGTCCACAGCCGGGCGCGTCGTCCACAGATCCCGGCTGTGCCCTGGTGGACGGGCGGCGGTGCAAGTTGGCTTGAGCCATGCGCGACGGTTCAGGTCCGGTGATTGGCATCGTCGGGGGCAGCGGTGGCGTCGGCGCCAGCACCTTCGCTGCCGTCCTGGCCGCCGCCGGTGATGGAGTGTTGGTTGATCTTGATCCGGTCGCCGGCGGGGTCGACGTTCTTCTCGGCGCCGAGGATGTGCCCGGGCCACGCTGGTCAGGTTTACGGCTGGGCGGCGGCGGATTGTCCCCTCAGGCGCTTGCGCAGGGCCTGCCACGTTGGGGGTCCGCGAGCTTCGTCGCCGCTGACGTCACACCGTCGGCCGACCCGGTGCGGCAGCTGCTCGACGTAGCCTGCCACCTCGGGCCGGTGGCCGTCGACCTCGGGCGTGCCGCCCATCCGGCGCGGTCGGCGGCTCTTGATCGCTGTGACCTGGTCCTCGTGGTGGCGCGCGCCGATGTGACCGGGGTGACCGCGGCGCGCGCGGCCGTGCGCGAGCTGGCGTGCTCGGCGTGCGGGCTGGTCGTCCGATCGAGTCGGGGATTAGCCAGCCCGAACCGCGTCGCCGACCTGGTCGGCTGGCCGCTGATCGGCACCCTGCCTTCGGTCAACCGGGCCGGTGAGTCACCGCTCGCGACCGGAACGCCGCCACGGGCGATGCAGCTACTCGCCCGTGGCGTGCTTGACGCGATCGTGCAGGACGCCGCCTGATGATCGATCACCAGCTTGTCGACTCCGTCCGCCGCCGGTTGGCCGGTCGTGATGGCCGAGACTTGGCCGAACTCGTCCGGTCCGAGGCGGCCGTCCACTCGGTTCTCGCTGACGACGGAGCGCTCGCCGCAATCGAACGCACGGTCAGCGCGGAGTTGTCCGGTGCTGGTCCGCTCGAACCGCTGCTTGCTCTGCCCGGCATAACCGATGTCCTGGTCAACAATCCACGCGACGTCTGGCTCGACCGTGGCCGCGGCCTGGAACGGGCGTCAGTGCACTTCAGTGACGACGCCTCGGTGCGACGCCTTGCCCAGCGACTTGCGGCGGTGGCCGGCCGCCGGCTCGACGATGCCGCTCCCTTCGTCGACGCACGCCTGCCCGACGGCACCCGGCTGCATGCTGTCCTGCCGCCACTCTCGGAGTGGACGACCTTGTCGCTGCGGGTGCTCGCCCGGCGTCGATTCGGCCTCGATGAACTCGTGCCGGGCCATGTCGCGGACTTGCTGCGTGCCGTCGTCGAGGCGCGACTGGCGTTCGTCGTCACGGGCGGCACCGGCTCGGGCAAGACCACCCTGCTCGGCGCGCTGCTGGCCTGCGTCCCGGCAGATCAGCGGCTGGTGGTCGTCGAGGACGCCGCCGAGCTGATCATCGCGCACCCGCATGTCGTGCGTCTGGTTACCCGGCCGGCGAACGTCGAGGGATCTGGTGCGGTCGGGCTGCGCGAGCTGGTTCGTCAGGCGTTGCGGATGCGTCCGGACCGCCTGGTGGTCGGCGAGTTCCGCGGCGCCGAGATGGCCGAGCTGCTCGCAGCGCTGAACACTGGCCACGAGGGAGGTGCAGCGACGCTGCATGC
The DNA here is from genome assembly GCA_040003255.1 of Actinomycetota bacterium. GTDB lineage: Bacteria > Actinomycetota > Actinomycetes > Mycobacteriales > Jatrophihabitantaceae > JBDUCV01. The sequence continues at coordinate 16,759 of JBDUCV010000046.1, read as the reverse complement.
CAATACCGCCACCGACGTCCCGTCCCGGCTCAGCGCACTCGGCGCGCTCGCCGGAGTGCCTCGCGAGGCTGTCGCGAGTCAGGCTGCGAGCGGGCTGGACCTGGTCGTGCATCTGCGGCGATCTCGGTTAGGCATCCGCGAGCTCGTGCAAATCGGGGTCGTGCAGCTAGCTGGCTCACTTCTGGTCACGCCGGTCTGGTCGGCGCAGGATGGCTGCGTCGGCACCGTGCTCGCCGACTTGCTGCGCTCGCGGGACGTGCCGGTTCCCTCGGCGCTGCGATGACCGCCGGCTGGCTCGCCGTGGCTCTCGCCCTGGTTCTGTGGCCGGCGCGGGCTCGATCCGAGCAACGGTTGCGGAGGCTGATCAGACTGTCCCGGCTTACCGGTCTGGCCGGGCCCGCGCCGCGCAGCTGGCCACTATCCCGGCTCGGCGGTCCGGCTGTGGCGACGCCGCGGAGCTGGCCCCCCGCGCCGTCCGGGCGCGCTGCGCTACTTGCCGGTGGGGCGTGCGCGGCGTTGGTGGGCGTCGCGTCATCGATCCCGCTGGGCGCCGCGGCCGGTGTAGCCATCGTGACCGCGGTGTACCTGGCTGGGCGCAGCATGCGTCGGCGCCGAGCGCACCGCGGCGACGCGGCGCTCGGCGAAACCATTCGCCTGCTTGTCGTGGAACTCGAGGCCGGAGCGACCCCCGCCGCTGCGCTCAGCGCGGCGGCCCACGCGAACGGCTCCTCTTCGCGCGTGTTCGCCGCCGCCGCCGAGGCCGCGGCGCTGGGCGGTGATGTCGCCGATGCGCTCGGCGCATTGGCGCACCGCGACGGATCCGGCTGCGCGTCGGTTGCCCATGCCTGGCGAGCGGCCACGGCCACCGGAGCTCCTTTGGCCGCAGTCCTGTCGAGGGTCGACGCCGACCTGGACGCTCGGCGCTGTCAGGTCCGCGACGTCGGAGCGGCGCTAGCCGGCCCCCGCTCATCGGCGCTGCTCTTGGCGGCACTTCCCGCCGTCGGGTTGGGGCTGGGACTTGCGATGGGTGCTCACCCATTTGCGATCTTGTTCGGTGATTCGGCCGGCCAATGGTTGCTCTGCGTCGGCGTCCTGCTCGACGCGGCGGGTATGGCTTGGACGCTACGGCTGACCACCGCGGCAGAACGGGAGTGAGCGACACCTTGCCAGGTGGGCGGCCATGAGCGGCGCGTTTTGCTGGCTGGCCGGAGCGATCTGGCTCAGCTCTAGGGCAGGACAAGGGGACGACACGGCACGGACCCGGCCGAAGGGCTTGTCCCGTCGCGCACTGCAGAGCTGCGGGTGCGCTGCCACCGCATTGTTCGCCGTGCTGGTGGCCGGACCCGTTGTCGGCATCGCGGTAACCGCGGTGCTCGCTCCGTTGATCGTCGCCACGATCGCCCGGTTGGACGCTTCGAGTAGACGCGCCGGCGATGCTCGTCACCGCGCCACGCTCCCGCTGGTACTGGATCTGATGGCGACTGTGTTGCGCAGCGGCCAGCCGGTACAGACGGCCCTGCTTGCCGCGGCGCCTGCTGCTGACTCTCATGCCGCAGGGGGGCTGGCGCACGTCGCTGCCTTGTTACGGCTCGGCGCGGCGCCGAGCGAGGCGTGGCGAACCTTCCTCGAGGATCCGGTACTTGCGCCAGTCGCCCGCACCGCTTGCCGCAGCGCCGATAGCGGAATTCGGCTCGCCGGCGGCCTCGAGCGTCTTGCCGTCGAGCTTCGTGCCGATGCGCGCGCAGCCGCGCAGGCGCGGGCGCACCGCGCGGGCGTATGGGCGATGGCACCGCTGGGGTTGTGCTTCTTGCCTGCGTTCGTGTGCGTGGGGGTCGTGCCCGTCGTGGCGGGGGTTGCCCGGGGCGTCTTCACCGGGTTGGGGCCCTGACGAAACAGCACCGGCTCGCGGGCTTGTCTTGCCGCGCGAGCCGGTGCGATGTCAGCTAGTCGTTCCAGGGGCCGTAGCCGCCGTTGTCGTCATTCATGACGATGTCCTTTTCTCCATGGGCCATCTGCGACGCGATAGGGCAGCGGAGACGGCCGGGCGTATTACCTGCTCCAGGCCTCGATGTATCTCGGGATACGAGTGGATCTGAACCAGACCAGGAGGCGATGCCTCCCGACAGCCGCTAGGTGGGCTGCTGGGTTCAGCCTACCGGAGCGCACCGCCCCAGGTCGAACTAGTGCTCGACACTCGCTGGCTGGGGCAGCAGGCCCTGCAGCTTCTTGGCGCCGCTCACCTCGATCATCGACGGCTGCGCGAGGCCCTTGTCGACCATCTGCTGGGCGCAACCGGCAACGAGATGGGAGTTCGCTCCGAATCGGCGGGCCAGATCACCGATCGTCGCCGGCCGGTCATCGCTGCGCATGCCCCGAAGGACCTTCAGAATCTGCTGTTCAAGGTCCATGGGCATGCCGCTAAGCGTAGTCCAACTTGCTATCCGTAGGAACCAGCTGCTTTACGGTCGTGCTGCAGACCTGGACGAAATCGGCCGAACGACGCAGGGGTCGGCGAGCGGCGTAGCATCCGTCCCTCGGGACCGTGGCGTAAAGCGTCACGACGGGGACCCAGCTATGACGACTCCTACGAAGGTGGAGTGCGCAAATGGCCGGAAAGAACAAGGGCGGACGCGAGATCCGCAAACCCAAGCAGGATAAAAAGGCCAAACCGTCGAAAAACAGCGGGGTGGTCCAGGAGCCGTTGCAGCGAGCGGCCAAGGAGCGCCCAGCGAAGTGAGCACGGCTCGCTAAGACCCGGCCCACCCGTCGGCGCATCGTTGCGTGCGGCTTGTCAAGTCTCCCGTTCACAGACGGTGCGCTGTCCACAGATCAGACTTATTTGGGCGTCGCCGCCGGCGACGTAGGCACGAGCGGTCGGCCGGACCTCGCCTCAGTTCGACTCGCCCGTTTCACGGGGGCGATGAGCGGCCCGCGCGGCTCCTGCTCTAGGACTCGTGGTCGAGCATCGACTACTTCTGCGAGATCACGCGGGAACGGCGACGGTGGCGCACATCAGATGGCCTGTCAAGTTCGTCGTCCACAGGCAGCGACCTCATCCACAGGGAGCGGTTTCCGGCCCCAGGGGACGTCCAGCTCGCTTTGACTCCTGGATGTGAGCGAGTCCGCAGCTCAGACCTCAAGGGAGTTCTGTCATGTTCAAGAGGCTTGTGTCGCGCATCCGGCAGGCTGCCGATGCCGGTATGACGACGGCCGAGTACGCCGTCGGGACGGTCGCCGCCGTGGCCTTCGCCGCCGTCCTCTACAAGGTCGTGCGCAGCGGCGCCGTGCAAACGGCGCTCAGCTCGATCATCGCCTCCGCACTGCACGCGCTGTAGCGCCCTGCGGCGATCACGGCATGGCCACCGCCGAGCTGGCCGCGGCGTTGCCAGTGCTCATGATCCTGCTCGCCGTTGCCCTGACGGCGGTGTCAGCGGCTGGACAACGGGTACGGGCGCAGGATGCCGCCCGCGAGGCGGCGCGGGCAGCAGCTCGCGGTGACCTGCCCACGGCACAGCGGCTGGCTAAGGGCGCAGCCCCGGATGCTTCCGTCGACGTGTCCAGGTCGGCGTCAGACGTCGTGGCACACGTGCGGATCATCCTGCACCCGCTCGCGGGTTGGCTGCCAAAGATGACGATCGACGAGCGGGCGGTCGCTGCCCTCGAACCCGACAGCGCCGGGTCGCGCGAATCGAGCGTTCCGCCGTGACCCGCCACGGCGATCGCGGCTCGGCCAGCCTCTGGGTCCTCGCCTGTTCCACGCTGGTCATCCTCGTGGCAATGGTCGAGATTGTCCGGACGCAGGCTCTGCTCGCCCGGCACCGAGTCGAGGCGAGTGCCGATCTTTCCGCGCTCGCAGCAGCCGGTCGCATCGGCATCGCCGACGATATTTGTCTCGCCGCGGCCAGGGTTGCTGCAGCAAACGGCACCATGTTGGCCAGCTGTCGAGCGGAGCTCGCCGACGACGGACGCAGCGGCACGGTCGAGGTACGCGTCACGACCTCGTTCTATCTCGTGGGTTGGGGACGGGCCGTCGTGACCGCGTCGGCGCGAGCCGGACGCGATCCGCCCGTGGCGCGAGCCGGGCGCGGCCCGTGACACCAGCCGGGCGCGAAGCCGTGACACAGGGCTATAGCGGCGCCGGTGGGGTTTATAAGCGGCCGAGACGTATGGCAGCATGACTCCCGGTTGGTCGCGTATTTGATCCCACGGGGCTGCGTGGTTCACTTCCGGTCGACTCGTCTGTGCGAACTCTCAGGCGGTGGTCCGCTGCGTTGGAGGTTGCCATGGAGCTCTCGCTGAACAGCTCGGTGGTTGACGCTGTACCCGTTCTCGAGGTCGGCGGGGATGTTGACGTGTACTCCTCCCAAGCGCTGCGCGAACGGCTCGATGCGTTACTCGTCGAAGCTCCGCACAGCGTGGTTGTCGACTTGTCGCAGGTGGCCTTTCTCGACTCCACCGGGTTGGGGACGCTCGTCGAGTCGCTCAAGCAGGCCGAGGAGCTGGGTGGAACCCTGCAAATCGCCGGCCCCCAGGATCGCGTACTGAAGCTGTTCCGCATCACCGGGCTGGACTCCGTCTTCGCCATTCACGACTCGGTTGACCGCGCCATCGCGCAAGTCGCCGGCCCGTCGCCGGCTGAAAGCGCTTAGGACCACCGCTCGCTGCGAGACGCCCTCAGCCCTGCAGCTACACTGCGCGCGGTCGCCTCCCCGTCGGGTCACCTGCGCTTGGGCGCTGAGGTTTTCGACGTGACGGACGCGAGACAAGTCGCGCATCGGAAAGCTGACGAAGGAGTCTGCATTGGCCACGTTGTCCGCGGTCGCCACATCTGGGTCGCATCACAACCTGATCGCCGCCCCAGCCATCTCCAGTGGCGAGAAGGGCCTCGTAGTGGTGATCGGGCTGATCGCCCTCGCGGCGTTGGTGTTCGCCTACGTCCTAGTCCGCGAAGTGCTCAAGTTCGACCAGGGCACCGCGAAGATGCAGGAGATCGCCCGAGCGGTGCAGGAGGGTGCAGCGGCCTACCTGAATCGCCAGTTCCGAACGCTGGCGGTGTTCTCGGTCATCGTCTTCGTCCTGCTGCTCGTGCTGCCGGTCAACGAGGGCGGCGCGAATGTCCGCATCGGGCGCGCGTTGTTCTTCCTGGTGGGCGCGTCGTTCTCGGCTGCGGTGGGTTATTTCGGCATGACGATGGCCACCCGCGCCAATGTGCGGGTGGCTGCTGCGGCACGGGGCGGGGGGGCCGCGCGAGGCTTCCACATCGCATTCCGCACCGGGGGCATCTGCGGCATGCTCACTGTCGGTCTCGGCCTGTTCGGTGCGAGCGTGGTGCTGTTCCTGTACAACCAGAACGCCCCCACGGTGCTGGAAGGATTCGGCTTCGGCGGCGCGCTGTTGGCGATGTTCATGCGGGTCGGCGGCGGCATCTTCACCAAGGCTGCCGACGTGGGCGCCGACCTCGTCGGCAAGGTCGAGGCAGGGATCCCCGAGGATGATCCGCGCAACGCGGCCACCATCGCCGACAACGTCGGTGACAACGTCGGTGACTGCGCCGGCATGGCCGCGGACCTGTTCGAGTCCTACGCCGTCACACTGGTCGCCGCGCTGATCCTCGGCCAGACCGCGTTCGGTGCCAAGGGTCTGCTGCTGCCGTTGATCATCGGTGCGATTGGCGTCGTCAGCTCGGTCGTCGGCGTCCTGAGCACCAAACTGCGCGCCTCCGACCGCAACGGGCTGGTGCCGATCAACCGCGGCTTCTTCATCTCCGCCGCGGTATCGCTGGTGCTCGTCGCGATCGCCGCGTTCAGCTATCTGCCGAGCAAATTTAGCGGCTTCGACGGTGGGGTCGACAGCTCAGGCAACCCGAAGTTGATCGCGTTCTTCGCGGTGCTGATCGGCATCGTGCTCGCGGTGCTCATCCAGCAACTCACCGGCTACTTCACCGACACGATCCGCCGCCCGGTCCGCGACGTGGCCAGCACCTCGCTCACCGGGCCCGCTACCGTGATCCTGTCGGGTATCGCGCTCGGGCTCGAGTCAGCTGTCTACACCGCCCTGCTGATCGCTCTCGCTGTGTTTGGCGCATTCCTGCTCGGCAGCGGATCGATCCCGGTAGCGCTGTTCGCCGTGGCGCTGGCCGGGTGCGGCTTGCTCACCACGGCGGGTGTGATCGTGTCGATGGACACGTTCGGCCCGGTCAGTGACAACGCCCAGGGCATCGCCGAGATGAGCGGCGACATCGACGCGAAGGGCGCCCGGGTGCTCACCGACCTCGACGCAGTCGGCAACACGACCAAGGCGATCACCAAGGGGATCGCGATCGCGACCGCGGTCCTTGCGGCGACGGCCCTGTTCGGATCGTTCACCGACGCGGTCGGCACGGCCGTCGCGAAGTCCGGGGCCGCCGTCGGTGCGAAGAACTATGCGTTTACTACCAACCTGACGCAGCCCAACAACCTGGTCGGGTTGATTATCGGCGCGTCTGTGGTGTTCCTGTTCAGCGGCCTGGCGATCAGCGCTGTGGGCCGGGCCGCGGGTCGAGTGGTGTTCGAGGTGCGCGAGCAGTTCCGCACCCACCCGGGGATCATGGACTACTCCGAGCGGCCCGACTACAGCCGCGTCGTCGACATCTGCACGAAGGATTCGCTGCGCGAGCTGGCCACCCCCGGCCTGTTGGCGATCTTCGCGCCGATCGCGATCGGCTTCACCTTCGGCATCGCGCCGCTCGCCGCCTACCTCACCGGTGCGATCGGCGCCGGCGTGCTGATGGCGGTGTTCCTCGCCAACTCGGGTGGTGCGTGGGACAACGCGAAGAAGATGGTCGAGGACGGCGCCCACGGCGGCAAGGGCAGCGACGCCCACGCCGCGACCGTCATTGGCGACACCGTCGGCGACCCGTTCAAGGACACTGCGGGCCCGGCGATCAACCCGCTGATCAAGGTCATGAACCTGGTGGCCGTGCTGGTCGCGCCGGCGGTCGTCCGGTTCAGCCTCGGCGAGGACGCCTCGGCCCCGATCCGTGCCGTTATCGCGGTCGTGTCCTTCTCAGTAATTGTCGCAGCGGTGGTGGTCTCCAAGCGGCGCAAGATCTCGATGGGCGCCGTGCCGAGCACCCTCGAAGCTGCACCCGCCAACCACTGAGCCCGGACAGGACAGCGAGGTGCAGTTCTCGCTGTTCGGGGCAGCTGTCGCCGAGCCATCCCTCGAGGATCTCGGCGGGGTGCTGCTTGCGGGCGGTCAGTGGGTGCGCAGCGGCGCTGGGGCGCGCCTCTCGGTGGTCGTTGCCGAGCAGTGGCGCGCGGACGCACTGGTCGAGGCATTCACCGAACGCGAGGTGGCTGAACCTCGAGCCGCCATGGTCTTCGCCGAAGGCGGCGTCGCCGTCCGGACGGCGTTCCGCCCGGAACTACTTCCCCGGGCGCTGCGCTGGACTCGAGGGGCCAACCACGCCCCGCCGGAAGATTTCCAGCTCACGGCGGGCGGCCTGCGACTGTGGGCCATCACCGGCGGCCGTGCCGACGACTCCGGATTCGTGCTGAGCACGGCCGAATTAGACGACGTCGTCCATCTGGCGGCCGGCGCGCAGCTGTCCCGGTTGGGGTTGGCGGGCGTGTCGCTGACCCGGCGAGCGGGCGGTCCGGGCTGGCGGGTGACGTCCACGAAGCGGTTGCGCCGGCTCGGTGAACTGCTCGGCGAACCACCGCCGGGTGCCGACTGGCCGGGGTGAACTACCCGCGGCGATCATCCGGGTATCGCTAGCATCGAGCACTCGGCGCGAACCAAGGGTGGGGTACCGTCCGCGCTGCCGGAGCGATCTGCGCCCGGCCGTGCAGCACCAAAGGGAGCGGATGGTGGCAAGCCGTACATCGGTCCGCAAGGCAGCTGGCGGCACCAAGCTGGTGATCGTCGAGTCGCCGGCGAAGGCCAAGACCATCGGCCGTTACCTCGGCTCGGGGTACACCGTCGAGGCGTCGATCGGCCATATCCGTGACCTCCCGCGCAATGCCGCAGACGTGCCTGCCAAATACAAGGGTGAGTCGTGGGCGCGCCTGGGCGTCGACACCGATCACGACTTCGAGCCGCTCTACGTCATCAGTCCCGACCGCAAGCAGCAGGTGAGCAAGCTCAGGGCGCTGGTCAAGGACGCCGACGAGCTCTATCTCGCCACCGACGAGGACCGCGAAGGCGAGGCGATCGCCTGGCATCTGGTGCAGACACTGCAGCCGAAGGTCCCGGTCCGCCGGATGGTGTTCCACGAGATCACCGCGCAGGCGATCGCGAATGCCGTCGCATCGCCACGCGAGATCGACGCGGCGCTCGTCGACGCCCAGGAGACGCGCCGCATCCTCGACCGGCTTTACGGCTATGAAGTCAGCCCGGTGCTATGGAAGAAGGTGCTGCCGCGACTGTCGGCCGGTCGGGTGCAGTCCGTGGCGACGCGGATCGTTGTCGAACGGGAACGTGCTCGGCTTCGCTTTCGCACCGCGGAGTACTGGGACGTCGAGGGAACGTTCGCTGTGTCGGCCGGCTCGGAGGGCGATCCCACCGAGTTCACCGCGACCCTGGTCGCCGTTGACGACATGCGGGTTGCGACCGGCCGCGACTTCGCAGCCGAGACCGGACGCGCATCGTCGGACGTGCTGCATCTGGACGAAGCCGGCGCCCGCGGGCTGGCCGCCCGCCTCGACGGACGTCTATTCGAGGTCATCCGGGTCGAGGAGAAGCCCTACCGCCGCCGTCCATACCCGCCGTTCATGACCTCGACGCTGCAGCAGGAAGGTGGTCGCAAGCTGCGGTGGTCGTCGGCGGTGACCATGCGCGTGGCGCAGCGGCTCTACGAGAACGGCCACATCACCTATATGCGCACCGACTCGACCAACCTGTCCGAGACCGCGCTGGCCGCGGCCCGTAGCCAGGCACGCGAGCTCTATGGCGACGCCTATGTCCCTGCTGAGGCGCGCACCTATTCGCGCAAGGTCAAGAACGCGCAGGAGGCGCACGAGGCGATCCGTCCCTCGGGCGACACGTTCCGCACGCCCGGCGAACTCGCAGCCGAGTTGAGCAGCGACGAATTTCGGCTCTATGAATTGATCTGGCGGCGCACGCTGGCGTCACAGATGTCTGACGCGGTCGGGACGACGGTGTCGGTGCGCGTGGCTGGGACGTCGGTGACCGACGAACGCGCCGAATTTGCGACGTCAGGTCGCACCATCACCTTTCCCGGCTTCTTGCGCGCCTACGTCGAGGACACCGACGAACCTGCCGACAAGGACGACGCGGAGAAGCGGCTGCCGCGCCTGGAACGCTCCCAGCCGCTTACCCCGCGCACATTCGACGCCACCGGCCACTCGACGTCGCCGCCGGCGCGATACACCGAGCCGTCGCTGGTGAAGGCGCTGGAGGAACTCGGTGTCGGCCGGCCATCCACCTACGCCTCGATCCTGCAGACCATCCAAGACCGCGGCTATGTGTGGAAAAAGGGTCCGGCACTCGTCCCGTCCTGGACGGCGTTCGCCGTCGTCGGTTTGCTGGAGTCCTACTTCGGCCGGCTCGTCGACTACGGCTTCACCGCCTCAGTCGAGAACGACCTCGACTCGATTGCGAGTGGCAACACCTCTCGGGTGGAGTGGCTGCGCAGGTTCTACTTCGGGGCGACCGGCGTTGCCTCAGTCGATCCGCAGCGGATTTCTGCCCAAGGCGGCCTGAAGCGGCTGATCGCCGAAAAGCTCGAGGAGATTGATGCGCGCGGAGTGAACTCCATCCCGCTCTTCGACGATGTGATGGTCCGCGTTGGGCGCTATGGGCCGTACCTGCAACGCGGCGAGGAGCGGGCATCGATCCCGGAGGATCTGGCGCCGGACGAGCTAACGCCCGGCAAGGTCGAGGAGCTGCTGGCGGCACCATCCGGTGATCGCGAGCTGGGCACCGACGACGAGGGTCGCGAGATCACCGCGAAGTCCGGGCGATACGGGCCCTACGTCACCGACGGCGAACGCACCGCGTCGTTGTTCGCGTCGATGTCGCTCGACACGGTGACGATCGCCGACGCCCTGCGCCTGTTGACCCTTCCACGTGCGCTCGGCGTCCTGGCTGGCGAGCAGGTCACTGCCCAGAACGGCCGCTATGGCCCGTACGTCAAGAGGGGCACCGACTCGCGTTCACTGAGCGCCGAGGAAGAGTTGTTCACGGTCACCCTCGACGAAGCCGCTGCGCTGTTCGCCGAGCCGAAGACGCGCGGGCGGCGAGCCGCGGCGGCGCCGCCACTGCGCGAAGTCGGCGCGGACCCGGGCTCAGGCAAGCCCATCGTGGTCAAGGACGGCCGATTCGGCCCATACGTGACCGACGGTGAGACCAACGCGTCGCTGCGACGCGGCGACAGGGTGGAGCAGATCACCCTCGACCGCGCCGCCGAACTGCTCGCCGAGCGCCGAGCCCGGGGCCCGGTGGTGAAGAAATCCGCCGCGCGCAAAGCCGCCGCGCCGCGCAAGACCGCCGCCGCGCCGCGCAAGACCGCCGCCAAGAAAGCGCCCGCCCGCAAGGCGGCCACCGCCAAGGCCGCCTCGAAGGTCGCGTCGAAAGCTGGCGCCAAGGCCACGTCGAGGTCGTAGCGTCAAGCCGCGGGGGCCTGCTGGAACTCCAGCCGGTTACCGAACGGATCGAAGGTGTGGATCCGCCGTATGGCAGGTAGCTCGCCGTCGGCGCTGCGAACGTCATATCCCGCTGCTCGCAGCGATGCCGCCAGCCGATCCAGGTCGTCGACCACGAACGCCGGATGAGCGCTACGGGCGGGTTGAAACGGACGCTCGACGCCGAGGTGCAGCACGGCGGTGCCCGATGCGAACCAGCATCCGCCGCGGGCCGCCAGGGCTGCGGGCTTCGGCACCTCGCGCATGCCGATCAGTGCCGAGTAGTAAGCACGAGCCCGGTCTTCGCCGTCGGCTGGAATCGCGACCTGGACGTGGTCGTAGCCGGTGATCACGGCTTGTGGCCGACGCAGAAGATGCGTCGGAACGCAAAGACGGTGCACCCATTCGACGCGGGGTATGCCGTGCGCAGCTCGGCGGCATAGGTGGCTTGGAACTCGGCGGCGGCCGACGGCGATAGCGCCTCGAGTACCGGACGGAGCCCCGTGCCCCGCACCCACTCGAGCACCGAATCTGCACCGGTCAGCACGTGCAGGTATGTCGTCTCCCAGACGTCGGCCGAGAAGCCGCCGTCCAGCAGCAACCGGGCGTAAGTCTCGGGCGAGGCGACGGCGTCGTGGCGCAGCACACCACTGAGCTGGGCCGTCCACCGTGGCGACGAGGCGAGTGCGCGCAGCAGAGTATGCGACGGCGAACCGAAGTTGCCGGGCACTTGCCAGCCGAGCCAAGCGCCCGAAGGCAGCTCGGCGCACCATGACCGCAGCAGCGCGAGGTGATCGGGAACCCATTGCAGCGCAGCGTTGCTGATCACCACGTCAGTGTCGGACGACGGTCGCCACGACGTGATGTCACCCTTGCGCACCGCAACGCCCGGCGCGGCCGCGGCGATCATCTGCGCCGACGAGTCGATCCCCTCGACTGCTGCATCTGGCCAGCGCCACTGAAGCGTCGCGGTCAGCGCGCCCGATCCGCACCCGAGATCGACCACCCGTCGCGGCGAAGTAGCACCAATACGGGTGACCAGATCATGGAACGGGCGCCCACGCTCGTCGGCATAGCGACCGTACTGACCGGGATCCCAGGACACGCGCGCTTCCTCTCGATGTCAAGAGACTATATCTCGACGTCAAGAGAGACTACGATCGCCGGATGGGTGACGAGGTCGACGAGATCGTCGGTGCGTGGAACCGTGAACGCCCAGACCTCGACGCGATGCCTTTGCACATCCTGTCGCGCATCGGTCGGCTCGCCGACGTGCTGGGCGAGCGCCGCTCGGCGGCCTTCGTCGAGCACGGCTTGCAGGCACACGAGTTCGACGTACTCGCCGCCCTGCGCCGCAGCGGAGCGCCGTTCGAGCTGACGGCCGGTGAGCTGTGCACAGCCACGCACGTCACGTCCGGCACGATGACCAGCCGACTTGACCGGCTGGTCGCCCGTCGGCTGGTCGTTCGACGCGCGGATGAGGTCGACGGCCGGCTCGTTCAGGTGCGGCTTACCGCGGCGGGTAGGCGACGGGTGGACGCGGCTCTCGGCGCGCTCCTCGAGTCCGAGCGCGAGCTGCTCGCCCAGCTGCCCGCGTCCCGGCGGGACGGGCTGGCTGGAGCGTTGCGCGACTTGCTCTCGGCGGCGACTCGACACTGAGCGAGCGCACGGAGCCCATCGTGCGCGCCGACTCACCGTCGCTACACGCCGATACGCTGAGCAGAACTGGCCGCTAGCCTCGGGAGTCAATGATCAGCGTCGACCCGGCGATCGCGTCTGGCCGTCCCGCCGGGGACGTCCCGGGCGAAGCCCTGCCCACCGCAGGGGTGGGCTCGGGTGCGGCTGTGTCGTCGTTTCAGGCGATCCGGGGTGTGCTCGGCATTACCGAGTTCCGGCGGCTCTGGTACGCCACCGCGCTCTCGAGCCTCGGCGACTGGCTCGGTCTGCTCGCCATCACCGCCCTAGCGACCTCCCTCGCGACCGGCTATGCGGCGCAGAACTACGCGCTCGGCGGGGTGCTGTTTTTCAAATTGCTGCCTGCGATCGTCCTCGGCCCGCTCGCCGGCGCGTTCGCCGACCGGTTCGACCGCAGGCGGACGATGGTGGTCTGCGATCTGATCCGGTTCTCGGTGTTCCTCACCATCCCGCTCGCGCATCTGGTGGTAGACGCCGACCGGACCTTGATCTGGCTGTTCGTGGCCAGCTTCCTGATCGAGTGCGTCAGCCTGTTCTGGTTGCCGGCCAAGGACGCCTCGGTGCCCAACCTGGTTCGGCGCGACCAGATCGAATCGGCCAATCAGCTCAGCTTGATCACCACCTACGGCATCACGCCGGTGCTCGGCGCGATTCTGTTCTCGGTCATGTCGCTGATCACCAACGTGCTGGCGCGACATCTGCCGTTCTTCAAGACCAACCCGACCAACCTCGCGCTGTATTTGAACGCCGGGACGTTTCTGGTCAGCGCATCGATCGTGCTGTTCATTCGCGCGATCAGCGGACGGCGAACAAGTCGGGCCGGGGATGAGCAGCCGAGCTTGTTCGGACTGATCCGCGAGGGCGCGAGCTTCATCCGCCAGTCACCACTGATCAGTGGGCTGATCGTCGGCCTGATCGGTGCCTTCGTCGGAGGTGGCGCGGTGATCGGCGCCGGTCGGATCTTCGTCACGAGTCTCGGTGGCGGCAATGCCGCGTACGGCGTGCTGTTCGGGTCGGTGTTCGTCGGGCTCGGCGCGGGCATGGCGCTCGGACCTCGGGTGGCGCGCGAGCTGTCTCGGCGGCGGTTGTTCGGCCTGTCGATCGTTTTCGGCGGCATCTGCCTGGTGCTGGTAGCCGTCATGCCGCAGGTCGCGCTTGCGATGGTATTCGTGGTCGGCGTCGGGTTCGGTGCCGGCATCGCCTACCTATCGGGCGTGACGTTGTTGGGCACCGACGTCGACGACGACATGCGCGGACGGGTCTTCGCCCTGCTGCAGTCGTTGGTGCGCGTCGTGCTGATCCTGAGCCTCGCCGCCGTACCGTTCGTGGTCGGCCGCATCGGGCGAAACACCGTCGACCTGGCCGGCGCGCAGGTCACGATCGACGGCACCCGCATCGTCCTAGTCGCCGGTGGGCTGTTCGCGGTCGCTGCTGGCGTGCTCGCCTACCGCAAGATGGACGACAAGCCGCACCTCGGGCTCTGGGCCGACCTGCGCACAGCGCTACGCGGCAATGCGGCGAGCCGCCGGCGGGTGCGCCACGGCGGCGTGCTGGTCGCCTTCGAGGGTGGCGAGGGATCCGGAAAGTCGACACAAATCGAGCTGCTGGCCCGCAGGCTCCGCGACGCCGGGCGGGCGGTGTGCGTCACGTACGAGCCGGGCGCCACCCGGGTCGGGCAGCAGATCCGTGACCTGGTGCTACACCACGACGAGGCGCTCAGCCCACGAGCCGAGGCGCTGCTGTTCGCGGCCGACCGCGCTCATCACGTCACCACGGTGATCTCGCCCGCGCTCGAGCGCGGAGAAGTCGTGCTCACCGATCGCTACATCGACTCCTCGCTGGCCTACCAGGGCGTCGGCCGCGAGCTGGCGATTGACGAGGTGCGCAAGGTTTCGCGGTGGGCGACGGCCGGCATCGTCCCCGACCTCACCATCCTGCTCGACATCCCGCCCGCAGTGGGCATGGAGCGGGTGCGGGGGCGCAACGCCGCCGACAAGCTGGAGAGCGAGTCCCTCGAGTTCCACACTCGGGTGCGCCGGGCGTTCGTTTCTCTCGCCGAGGCCGACCCGCGGCGCTATTTGATACTCGACGCCACCCGCCAACCAGGCGAGATCGCCCGCACGGTGGCGACCGCGGTCGAGCAGCTGCTCGAAACCCACCATGCCGTTCGGGCGCCGCATGTGCCGGCACACGCGGCCGGGCAGGAGGCGCGGTGACCGTCTGGGACGCCCTGGTCGGTCAGCCCGACGCTGTCGCGGTGCTTCGCTCGGCCGCGGCTGCTGCGGCCGACATCGTCGCGGGCCGACCCTCGGCAGCGGGCGCGATGACCCACGCTTGGCTGTTCACCGGTCCGCCCGGATCTGGCCGGTCAGTGGCTGCGCGGGCGTTCGCCGCCGCCCTGCAGTGCGAGCGGGCCGACGTTCTGGGCTGCGGGGAATGTGCTTCCTGCCATACCGTGTTGGCTCGCAGCCATCCGGATGTGCGCTCGGTCGTGCCCGAGGGTTTGTCGATCTCGGTGGCCGAGATGCGGGCGGTAGTGGGCATTGCCGCTCGCCGGCCCGCGCTCGGCCGTTGGCAGGTCGTGGTGATCGAGGACGCCGACCGGCTCACCGAGCACGCGTCCAACGCGTTGCTGAAGGCGGTCGAGGAGCCGCCCGGCCGGACGGTATTCCTGCTCTGCGCACCCTCGACGCATCCCGACGACGTGTCGGTCACCATCCGCTCGCGCTGCCGACTGGTTACCCTGCGAACGCCACCGGCCGAGGCGGTGGCCGCCGTGCTGCGGCTGGACGGGGTCGACGACGACACCGCGACGTGGGCGGCCAAGGCCTCGCAGGGACATGTCGGACGGGCCCGCCGACTGGCACGCGACCCCGATGCGCGCGCCCGCCGGGCGGCCGTCCTGGCCATACCCGCGTCGCTGACCTCGCTCGGCACTTGCCTCAGCGCAGCCGACCAGTTGGTTCGCGCCGCCGAGGCTGAGGCGGCGCAGATCTCCTTCGAGCTGGACTCCGATGAAACTGAGGCGTTGCAGATCGCGCTCGGCGCCGGCGGCACCGGGCGGGGCACGGCGACGGTGACTCGCGGCACGGCGGGCGCGATGAAGGATCTCGAGCGGCGGCAGCGCTCCCGCGCCACCCGAGCCCAGCGCGACGCCCTCGACCGAGCGCTCGTCGACCTGGCCGCCTTCTATCGTGACGTGCTGCTCGTCCACGCCGCCTCGTCGGCACCCCGGGCGCATCCTGACGTCGACGGCGACGTGCGCATCGTCGCCCACCTCGTGAGCCCGGCCGGCACCCTGCGACGGCTCGACGCAGTGCTCGCCTGCCGTGAGGCGCTCGAGCTCAACGTCAAACCTCGGGTCGCCGTCGACGCCATGGCGGCGGCCCTGCGATTGCCCTGACCGCTGTCGTCTGCCCGACCCCGCGGTCGGCTGCCGTCGCCGCGCCGTCTGCGGTCTACGCTGCGGCGATGGGCATGCTGTGCGCAGTCACCTTCCAGCGCCATGGCCGGCTCTATTACGCCGACCCCGGCGCGCTGTCGCCCGCGATCGGTGACCAGGTGCTCTACCCCACAGACGACGGGCCCGAGGTGGCCGAGGTCATGTGGGCGCCGCAGTATGTGAGCGAGCACGTCGGTGAGCTGCCCGTCCTCCTCGGGATGGCCGACGCCGCAGATCTCGACAAGGCGGCAATCAGCCGCAAGGCGCGCGCGAGCGCGAAGGTGGCTGCGAAGCGACTGATCCGCGAACACGGGCTGCCGATGAAGGTCAGCGGCGTCGATCACGTCGCTGATGCCGGCCGCACGGTCATCTACTTCACCGCGCCGCACCGGGTCGACTTCCGGGCGCTGGTGCGCGACCTGTCGGCCACCCTGCACGGACGGGTGGAGTTGCGTCAGCTGTCGGCCCGGGACCAAGCGCGGCTCACCGGCGGAATCGGCTCGTGCGGGCGCGAGCTTTGTTGCTCGACGTTCCTGGTCGACTTCGAGCCGGTGTCGGTGCGGATGGCGAAGGACCAGGACCTGCCGCTGAATCCGATGCGCATCTCCGGCGCGTGTGGCCGGCTGATGTGCTGCCTGAAGTACGAGCACCCGCTTTACCAGGATTTCGCCGCTGAGGCACCTGCGATTGGCGCCGAGGTCGAGACCCCCGGCGGCGATGGCACCGTGGTCGGGCACAACGTCCCCGGCGAGAAGGTCGTGGTGCGGATGAGCGCCGATGGCCGGCACAGCGCGTGTGCACTCGCGTCGGTCTGCGCGTCGCGCAAGGCCTACGAGGCCGGCCCGGGCGCCGAGCAGGCGCGCGTGTGACCGGCGGCATGCCCAGCTGCCGCTAGACTTCGTGCTCGCGCCTGCGGGCGCCCGCCGCCTTAGCTCAGTCGGCAGAGCGTCTCACTCGTAATGAGAAGGTCCGGAGTTCGATTCTCCGAGGCGGCTCC
>JBDUCV010000100.1:0-5823 GCA_040003255.1 Actinomycetota bacterium | reverse complement strand
CAGCAGGCACCGGTACCCCAGCAGGCACCGGGTCAGCAGTACCCCCAGCCGCCGTATCCGCCGGTTCCCCCGCCGGGGTACTCCCCGCCGGAGCATTTCGGGCGTCCCGGGGAGGAGCAGCAATATCCGCAGGGCCAACCCGGTCCGGGCTACCCGCCGGGTTATCCGCCGGAGCAGTAAACGTCGGTCAGAAATTTGTCGCACACCAGGGTGCGAGACGAGTGGCGAACAAGGCGTCGAATCGCGCTGTGGCGCCTGGGGTGTGTTCGTCGACGAGATTGCGGTGGGCCTGCTGAGCCAGGCTGAAGCCGCCGAAGTAGCTGCTCGCCAGGACACGTTGATCCAGTGCTAAGTCTCCACCGAGCGTGGACGTCGGCACGCAGCTGGCACCGTCGGGGCCGCCCTCGAGCAGGTAGCGTCCGGCGGCGTACCCGCCCGGCGCGTCGTCCAACACCTCGATCACCAGCTGATCGGCGACGCCGTAGCGCCGAGCCGATAGTGCCCTCGCCACATCGAGCAGCCGCAGCCAAACACCGTCGGCCGCATTCGTCTGCCGCAGCGAGCGTCCGTCGCGCAGCAGCCAGCGCAACGGCTCGTCGATTGGGCGTCGCTTGATCACGATCGCACCGATCAAGTCCATTCCGGTCAGGTAGACCCATAGGCCCCGGTACGCCTGGTCGCTGGCAGCGCACAGGTCGACGACCTCAATCGCGCCGGCCGACCCGTCGATGTCGAACGGGCGGGTGCCAACCCATGCTAAGTAACCGTCGACATCGTCGGCTCCGTCGTGGACCACGTAGGTGGGCACCCGGCCCTGTACCTTCTCGGCCGCCAGCCCGTTCATGCCCAGTACCCGGTCCCACCAGGACGAGGGCCGGTCGATGTTGCCCGCTCGAAGCTGGCGGGCGCGGGCGAACACGGCAGGCGCGAGTCCGGCGACTTCCACGACATCCGCCTGCCGGACAGCGTCGGCGTCAGCGGGTGCCACCGAGGCGCCAGGCAGCCGGGGGTTGAGGGCGTACCAGGCGGTCGTCTCAGCGGGGGAGTAGCCGAACCGGCCATATATGGGCCACTCCGCGGCGATCAGCACGCTGGCGGCGTCACCGCGATCCCTGGCGGCGTGCAGCGAATCGGTCAGCATCGACCGCAAGACCCCGCGCCGACGATGAGTCGCGGCGACGGTGACCATGCTCAACGCATCGACGGCCAGTTCGCCACCCGGGACTGTGACCGATCGATCGAGCGCCGCGAGCGTGCCCACCCACCGACCCGCCGACCGGGCACCCCACCGTCGGTCGGCCGACCAGTCGCGCCGGCGCGCCTCGTCGCTGGCGGGGTGGGCGTCGGGCGACGGGTCCTCCAAGAAGGTCATCGCCATCGCAGCGGCCCAGGCCGACGCTTCGTCAACTGGCACCGGGTGCACGATCTCGATGCTCGACACGGTCGATGACCTTGCCACCCGAGGACGCTCGGTGCAGCCGGATTGGGTTTTCCAGTCAGCGCGCCGAGCGGATTGAGCGACTTGACGCTCGCCGGAAGTTAGGTAAGGCTAACCTGGCTTCGAACGAATGGCGGTGACAGTGTTCGGCAACTATTTGATCGGATTGCGCGAGGGCCTCGAGGCGTCGCTCATCGTCAGTATCCTGGTGGCCTACCTGGTCAAAGTGGGCCGCGGCGACCGGCTCCGCGTCGTCTGGACCGGAGTTGGCATCGCAGTGGCTGTGAGCATCGGGCTCGGCGCGCTGCTGTCATATACCTCGACCAATCTGCTTTCGACGTTCGAGAGCCGGGAGATTTTCGGTGGCGTGCTGTCGCTGATCGCGGTGGCCTTCGTCACCGCGATGGTCTTCTGGATGCGGCGCACCGCCCGCCACATGCGCGCCGAATTGGGCGGACGCCTCGACACCGCACTGGCGGTAGGCAGCGTCGCGGTGCTACTCACGGCCTTTCTCGCCGTGGCCCGTGAGGGGCTCGAGACGGCGCTGTTTTTCTGGTCGGCCGTACAGGCCGCGGAGAGCACTGCGGCTCCGGTGTCCGGCTTTTCGCTCGGGTTGGCGAGCGCCGTCGTACTGGCCTGGTTGCTGTACCGGCGGTCGGTGACCCTCAACCTCGCGACCTTCTTCGCCTGGACCGGAGCCGGCTTGATCGTGGTGGCGGCCGGTGTGGTCGGCTATGCCGTCCACGACCTGCAGGAAGGCGGCATCATCCCGGGCCTGAACAGCCTGGCCTTCGACGTCAGCGCGCAGATTCCGCCCGGCAGCTGGTACGGCGCCCTGCTCAAGGGCGTACTGAACTTCAGCCCCGCGACTTCGGTCGTGCAGGCCGTGGCGTACCTGGCCTACCTCGTGCCGGTGATGATCCTCTTCCTGCGTCGGCCGGCCACGAGTGCGCCGAGCACGGGCCCGCGCCAGCCGGCATCGGTCCGCTCGGCCAGCGCGGCCGGTTGACCCGATCAGTTCCGCCCGCGTTCCCATCAGTTCCGCCTCGTTCCCGTCAGGAGTCCTTATGCGTGCCCGCTCGTCCAGGTCATCCACCTTCCAGCCGATGGGTGTCGCCGTCGCCGTCACCGCGGTGGCTGCCGTTGCCGGGCTGGCCGGTTGCAGCTCCGGCGGCAAGGACGGCGAATCGAGCGGTGGCACGTCGGTGCCGTCGGTGTCGATTAAGGCGGGCGACAAGACTTGCGAGATCTCGAAGACGACATTGCCCGCCGGTCGGCACACTTTCTCGGTGCAGAACACGTCCAGCCAGGTCACAGAGGTCTACATCTATGCCGCGGGTGACCGGATCGTGGGCGAGGTCGAGGACGTGGGTCCGGCCACGACCCGCTCCCTCGTCGTCGATCTGCCGAACGGCAGCTACCAGGTCGCATGCAAGCCCGGCATGGCCGGCTCGGGAATCCGCACCGCCCTGACCGTCAACGGCGTCAGTTGACGCGATGCGGGTCGGGATACACCGACAGGTCGGTCGCCTTGGCCGCGAGCCACACCTCGGTGCCGGGACGTAGTCGCAGTTCGGCCACTGCCTGGGTGGTCACGTCGACGAGGTCGCGGCGCGTCCCGTCGACCACGATCCGGACGCGGTCGGCCAGGGGCGACAGGGTCGTGATTCGCCCCGGCCACAAATTCCGAGCGCTGCTCGCGCCCGGATGGGCGCTGTGGATGGTGATCGCCGAAGGCCGGACGGCCACCAGCACCCGGCCGGTCAGCCGCGGATCGGCGATCTCGACCACACCACCAACGTCGAGCCGAACGAAGCCGGCGCCCGCGATGCCGGGGTGCAGATTCACCCCGACCAGTCGAGCGACGTAATCGGTCGCCGGCTGGCGGGTGATTTCAGCCGGCGTGCCGTCCTGGACGATGCGCCCGTTCTCGAGAACGACGATCCGACCGGCCAGTAGCAGGGCCTCGATCGGGTCGTGAGTGACGAGCAGCGTGGGCCCGGCGAACGTGGCGAGGTGCCCGCCGAGGTCGGCCTGAACCTCGGCGCGGGTCTGCACATCGAGCGCGGCTAGCGGCTCGTCCAGAAGCAGCAGCACCGGATCGCTCGCCAGCGCCCGAGCCAGGGCCACCCGTTGCGCCTGGCCTCCGGACAGGTCAGCCGGGTTGCGTCCGGTGAGCGCCCCAAGGCCGAGCCACTCGAGCCATTTCCGAGCGCGCTCCCTGGCCTCGGCGCGGCTGGCGCCACTCGCGCGCGGACCGAAGGCGACATTGTCGAGAACGTGCAGGTTGGGAAAGAGCCGGTGATCCTGGAACACCACCCCGACCCGCCGGCGCGCCGGCTCACGGAACTCGCCGGTTGCCGCGTCATCGAGCACCTCCTGGCCGAGGACAATTCGGCCGGACGTCACCGCTAGAAGCCCCGCCACTGCACGCAGCAGGGTGGACTTGCCCGCGCCGTTTGGGCCGAGCACAGCCAGTACCTGGCCGGCGCGCGCTTCGAGGGTCACGTCGAGAGTGAATCCGGCCCGCCGCACACTGGCGTTCACCCGCAGCGCGCTGCTCACGCGACGCCCGCACGCAGCCACCGGTCGCGTAACGCAGCCAGCACCACCACGGCGACCAACATCAGCACGAGGCTGAGCGCGACGGCGGCCTCGGGGTCCTGCTCGAAGGCCAGATAAATCGCGCTGGGCATCGTCCGGGTGCGTCCAGGCAGGTTGCCGGCAAAGGTGATCGTCGCGCCGAACTCGCCGATCGCGCGGGCCCAGCACAGCGCGGTGCCGGCGGCGAGTGATGGTGCCACCGCGGGCAGCGTCACCCGGGTGAAGATCCGCCACCGCGACGCTCCGAGCGTGGCCGCCGCTTCTTCGAGGCCGCGGTCCGACGCCCGAAACGCGCCCTCGACGGTGATGACCAAGAACGGCATCGCAACGAATGCCTCAGCGATGACCACGCCGTGCGAGGTGAAGGGAAGCTGGATGTCGAACCACTGGTCCAAGTAGCGCCCGACATACCCGTTCCGGCCCAACGTGAGCAGCAAGGCGACGCCACCTACGACGGGTGGCAAGACGAGCGGCAGCATCACGACAGCGCGGGCGACCCCGATGCCCGGCACCCGCAGCCGGGCTAGCAGCCAGCCGAGCGGTATGCCCAGCAAGAGACACGCGGCGGTCGCCTGCACCGAAGTAGTCAGCGACAACCGCAGCGCGTCGGCCACCGCGGCATCGGCATAGATCGAGGCCAAGCCGCGCCAGGGC
This sequence comes from Actinomycetota bacterium, assembly GCA_040003255.1. Taxonomy (GTDB): domain Bacteria; phylum Actinomycetota; class Actinomycetes; order Mycobacteriales; family Jatrophihabitantaceae; genus JBDUCV01. The sequence goes on along the minus strand of JBDUCV010000100.1, from coordinate 1,127 downwards.
GCGCGGATCAGCAGCCCGAGCAGCGGCAGCAACAGGAAGAAGAACGCGATCAGCCCCGGCGGCACCAGCACTGCCGGAACCCGACTGCTCACGCTCTGGTCGGTGCGTGCCCGGCGCGCTCGTGACGAGAGGGTCATGGGTGCGGGTTCATCTCGGTGTATCGAATCCGGCCGCCGATAGCACACTGCGGCCAGCTGGCGAGGTCACGTAGCCGACGAACGCCGCTGCCAGATCAGGGTTGGCGGAGCCGGTGAGCCGGGCGATCGAATATGCCGTGGATGCGTTGACGTCGTCGGGAATCCGGATACCCACGACCTTCGTCCCGGCAGCCTGGACATCGGTCACGTATACGACGGCCGCATCCACCTCACCCAGCGTCACCTTCGCGAGGGTGGACTTGACGTCGGCTTCGAGGGTGACGGGCTTGACGGTGATCTTCGCGTTGTCGAATACGCTCTGCGCGGTGGCACCGCACGGCACCTGCTGCTGGCAAAGTGCGACCTTCACCCGCGGCGCGGCGAGGTCGGCGAGCCGGGCAATGTGCGCCGGATTCGCGGGTGGCACGGCGATCTCAAGCCGATTGACCGCGAAGGTGAGCGCGGCTAATGCGTTGCCCGCCATGACCACGGTGTCCATGTTTTTCGGGGCGGCAGAGGCGAACACATCCGCTGGCGCGCCTTGGTCGATCTGGGTCGCCAATGTCGAGCTCGCACCGAAGTCGAAGACCACCGTGACACCGGAATGTGCCTGCTCGAACTGCCGGGCGATGGTGGTGAACGACCCGCTCAGCGAGGCGGCAGCGAACACCGTGATCGAGCCGTGCAGCCTTGGCAACGATCCGGATCCATCGCGTGTCGTCGAACTCGCGGCCGATGAGCATGCCGCGCCAAGCGACACGACGCAGGCCAGCAGCCATGGAAGTGATCGCTTCAACTGGCCGGCACCTCGACCACGACGTTGGTTGACTTGACCGCAGCGATGGCGGTGATACCCGGCTGCAGGCCGAGCTCGTCGGCTGCCTCGCGGCTCATCAAGGATACCAGCCGATGCGGACCCGACTGGATCTCGACCTGGGCCATCACGGTGTCGCGGACCACGCGGGTGACCAGTCCGACGAACCGGTTGCG
>JBDUCV010000045.1:0-19692 GCA_040003255.1 Actinomycetota bacterium | reverse complement strand
GCCGCGATCAGCACTGCCCACGCAGATCAGGTGATCTTCTTCGGCGGCACCGCACTCGCCCGAACGTATCTACCCGATGGGCGGCTGAGCGAGGACGTCGATCTGATTGCGGTCGGCTCTCGCGCCGAGACCGCCGCGGCAATCGAGAAGACGCTGAGCTCGGCCCTCCGTCGCAGCCACGGGCGGATCACCTGGGCGCCGGCGCTGACCGCGATACATGACACCGACTCGGCAGTGCTGCTGACTGACGACGGTCAGTTCAGCGTCCGGATACAGCTGCTCGACCGGCGCAGCTACGAACCGTGGCCGACCTCGGTACAGGCGATCGAACAGCGCTACCGAGACGCGCCGGCCGGGTCACTGCGGGTGCCAACAACAGCGGCGTTCGTGGCGTGGAAGACCGCGGCATGGCACGAACGCAAAGCTCCACGCGACCTCTACGACCTGTGGGCACTCGCCCGGCGCGGCATGATCACCGCGGAAGCAGCCGAGCTGTTCGTAGCGCACGGTCCCATCGGTAGCCCGCCACAGCCGTGGATGTTCACGTCGCCGCCAAGCGAAGCACGCTGGCGAGAACAGCTGGCGAACCAAACACGATTGACCGTCACTGCAGTCGAGGCGATGAAGGTTGTCGCGCATGCCTGGAATCAAGCACAGGACGGCGGCGAGATGTGATCTCTGCGATGCACGCGAAGGCTCGCGCCCTTCTGGGCGTGCGTGGAGTGGTGATGTCCCGGGCAGCGACGGCGACTGGTACTCGAGGGCGCCGTGCGGCGCGAGCTTCACCGCGACCGGTAGACGTCGGCTCGGTGTTCGATGGCGACGACGTCGACTCGGCTTGCTTCCGATTGGTCCGTAAATGAACTCGACCGCCGCATGCGTAACCTGCTCCGGGACTCCCCGCAGATTGCGTCGCGCCGTTGGCGTCCAGGCGACAGGTATGCCACCCGTCAGCCGCAATTGCGCCCGATGGCGTTGCGGGTCACGCCGGGTGGGTCGACACTGGGCGGCAAGGCAGGCCGAGCGCCGTCTATCAGGTCCAGCGCAGTCGGTTAAATCGAGCCTCTTGAGCAGATCGGTTGGTGTGGGGTTTCGTGGCTGGCTCCATGGTGTATCGGCTTCCGGTGGGTGCGCCGGATCAGCCGCAAATGGCGTCGTTCATTTCGGCGATGTCAGCGGCTGAAGGCTTGTCGGATAATCGCGGCTATACCCATGTCGCCGGGTTCCATGGCGCGCCGAATTGGTACTGCTGGCATCACCAGGCCAGCCGCCGGACGCCGCTACAGGCCCGCCTGTTTCTTCCGTGGCATCGCGCCTACCTGTATCTGCTGGAGCAGACCTTGCAGGATCGCGTCGCTGGGGTGGCTTTGCCATGGTGGGATTGGACCAGTGCACCGCAGGTTCCTGCGGCGTACGCGAAGGCGAGACTGGCGGGCGCAGCGAATCCGCTATACGCGACGCGAGCGCGGGTGCCGACTGCGACGCCGCCGATCAATCGACGGATTCGCCGGGCGCCCGGTCGGACCGCTGGGGCAAGGTTGCCGACGGCGGCCGAGCTGGCAAGTTTGCTCGACGACGCCGACTGGGCGTCGTTTTCCGACCGGCTCGAAGACTTCCACGATCACGTGCACGTGTGGGTTGGTGGTGACATGCAAGACGTCACCACCGCGGCCTACGACCCGGTGTTCTTCGCGCACCACTGCATGATCGACCGGGTTTGGTATCTGTGGCAGATTCGCCACGGTAACGGCGGAATCCCCCGCGACCTGCTCGATCTGCCGTTGGCGCCATTCGGGCAAACCTTCGCCGACGTCCTGGACACCCAACGCCTCGGCTATGAGTACGCCGCCTCCGCGGCCCCCATCCCTACGGATGGCGATCATGGCTGAGCTGCACACGTTCGGACCGATCACGCACGGTGCCACGGCCGGCTTCACCCGCGCCGATCTCGAGTTCTATGGCATCAACCACTTCCGGCCATCGTTTATCGCGCGGATCTTCTTCAACGACCCGGCCGTCACGATTGATAGCGCCTCCGCTGATCGGGCGAGTTACGCAGGCCAGTTCGCGATCTTCGGACACCAACGCTGTTCCGGCGATGAAGGCCACTGCGAGGTCCACGTCGACGCCCGTCGATTCGATGAGCGTCCTTCGCACCCCTTGACCCGCGCGTTCAAACGCGTCCTGGTGACCGACGCGCTGCGTCGGTACATCGACACCCCGGAGCTGACGATCACCATCGTCGTCACCTGTGACCCTGCGGAAGTATCCGACGCGCAACTGCCGTTACTCGACCTGCACGGCATGCAGCTCACCACCTTCGCGTGATTCTGCCGTCGCTGTCCGATGCGCGGCGCCGGGCCGGGCTACCCGTCGAAACGAGCGCCGAATGAACAGTCAGGACCCAGCTGCGCCCGCCCGAACGCCAAGTCGAGCCGGCACGCTCACGCCCGCCGTGACACCTGCGGCCGTGCAGCGACGCACGCTGCGCGTGCTGATGTTGACCCAGCTGCTCGGCGGCGTCGGCCTGGCCGCCGGGGTCGCAGTCGGCGCGCTGCTAGCCCGGGACCTGCTTGGCGGCGACGCCCTCTCCGGCCTGCCCTCGGCGGTGGCGACCGCAGGGGGCGCGGTGGCCGCGGTGCCGATCTCCCGGTTGATGGCCCGCTCGGGGCGACGACCTGGACTCGCGGCCGGCTACCTCGCGGGCGGCACCGGCGCGGCCATTGTCCTACTCGCGGCTCAGCTTCGTAGCTTTCCGCTGCTGGTGCTGGGGATGTTGCTGTTCGGCGTCGGCAACACGGCGAGCCTGCTGGCCCGATACGCAGCAGCCGATCTGGCCGAGCCGCAGCGGCGCGGTCGGGCCGTTAGCAGCGTGCTGTTCGCGACGACGTTCGGGGCGGTGGCCGGACCAAATCTCGTGGAGCCGGCCGGAACACTGGCCCGAGCCCTATCGCTGCCGGCGCTGGCCGGCCCATTCCTCATCTCGGTGGCGGCGTACAGCCTCGCCGCGGCCGCGGTGACCGTGCTGCTCCGGCCGGACCCGCTCCTCACCGCCCGCGCCGCTGAGCTCACCGCCCGCGCTGCTGAGCCGGCCGCCCCCGTCGCGCCCGTCGTCGGGTCGGCGTGGGCTCTGGTACTGCGCGGGCCGGCACTCGCTGGGTTGGTGGCGATGGTCGGCGCCCAGTTCGTCATGGTCGCGATGATGACGATGACCCCGGTGCACATGCTGGCGCACAACCGCACGCTTGGGGTGATCGGCTTCGTCATCAGCGTGCACATCGCGGGGATGTACGCCTTGTCCCCGCTCGGCGGGTTGTTCTGCGACCGGTTCGGCGCCCCGGCGACGATCCGACTCGGCGGCGTCATCCTGCTCGCCGCCGGACTCGGCGGCTCCCTGGCCACCTCGGCGACGGTCGCCCTACTGACCGCGGCGCTGTTCCTGCTCGGCCTTGGTTGGAGCCTCTCGCTCGTCGGCGGCAGCACGCTGCTCACCGCCGCGGTGCCGCTCGCGCAGCGGGCCGCCGCTCAGGGCAACGCGGACCTGCTCGTAGGGCTCGCGGGCGCGACCGGAGGGCTCGGCTCTGGACTCGTACTAGCGCTCAGCGGCTTCGCGGTTCTCGGACTCCTCACGGCCGCAGTGGCGGTTGGGTTACTCGCAGCCGGCGCCCGCCGTCGCGCCGTCCAGGTGCGGTAACGGGTCAACGCGGCCACCCAGCGGATTGGCCGTCTGGGTGTTCACTGATCGAATGAGTCGCAGCAGGGTTGCCGAGCGAAGTCGTTCTGGTGCGGGAAAGCCGTGGCAGTCGGCGAGTTCTCGCGCCCGACTGGGGGTGATGGTTGTCGCCGGCTTGGTGGCCGCAGTCGTCACCGGGCTCTTGGGCGCATGGGGCTACGCGCCGTTAATGGGATGGGATGTCGCTGCGCTGGTCTTCATAGTGTGGGTGTGGGCGGCCGTTGCGTTGATGAATCCGCAACAGACGGCGGCTCATGCAACACAAGAAGAACCTGGCCGCGCCGTGACCGACCTGATCGTGGTTATTGCCGCGGTCAGCAGCTTGGCTGCGGTCGGCTTCGTGCTGATCCAAGCCAGTTCAGCCAAGGGCACTGCCCAGCATCTGCTGGCCGGACTGGGCGTTACTAGCGTGGCACTGTCCTGGTTCGCTGTGCACACGCTCTTCATGCTCCGTTACGCGCGGCTGTACTACACCGGCCTGCCCGGCGGCGTGGACTTCAATCAGAGGTTGCCGCCGCGCTATGTGGACTTCGGCTATCTCGCCTTCACCATCGGAATGACATTCCAGGCATCCGACACGGATATTCAAACCACTCTCATCCGTGCGACCGCGCTGCGCCATGCCCTGCTTTCGTTCCTGTTCGGAGCAGTGATCTTGTCCACGTCGATCAACCTCGTCGCCGGCCTGGCCAACGGCAGCGGATGACTCCCAGCGCCGAGCCAGCACCGATTAGAGAACGGGACAACCCAAATGACGCTGAGCGATTCACCTCTGCGCCTGCCCGCCGACTTCGTCTGGGGAGCCGCCACCGCGGCCTACCAGATCGAGGGAGCCGTTGACGCTGACGGACGCAGCCCGTCGATCTGGGACACCTTCTGCCACCCGCCCGGACGCACCCACCACGGCGACACCGGAGATATCGCCTGCGACCACTACCACCGCGTCGAATCAGACCTGGACCTGATCGCCTCCCTCGGATTGCACGCGTACCGATTCTCGGTCTCTTGGAGCCGCATCAAGTCCGCCGATGACGGCGCCACCAACTCCGCCGGTCTGGATTTCTACAGCCGCATGGTCGATGGCCTGCTGCAACGGGGCATCGAGCCGATTGTCACGCTGTACCACTGGGACCTGCCTCAATGGGTCCAGGACAAGGGAGGGTGGGCCAGTCGGCACACTGCGGAGCACTTCGCCGACCTCACCGACGCACTCGTCGGGCAGTTGGGCGACCGAGTCCACCGGTGGATCACACTCAACGAGCCCTACTGCGCGGCCTACATCGGCCACCTCGAAGGCCGGCATGCACCCGGCATACGCGACGAGGCCACCGCCGTGGCCGCCGTCCACCATCTCTTGGTGGCCCATGGCCGAGCCGTCCAGCAGATCCGCGAAGGCGCACCGGATGCGCTGGTGGGCATCACGCTCAACCTGTCCGACCCGCTCCCCGCGTCCCAGCACCCGGCTGACCTCGCCGCGGCCTCGCGAGTCGACCTGGTCGAAAATCGGATGTTCCTCGATCCGCTGTTCCGTGGCAGATACCCCGAGGATGCAGGCACGTTCTACCGGGCAGTCACCGACTTCGGGTTTGTCCGCGACGGCGACCTGGAACTGATCAGCGCGCCGCTGGACTTTTTCGGCATCAACTACTACGAGCAACACCTAATAGCCGCGGACCCGGATGACGCCGAACGCGGCGTCCGCAAGCTCGATCCCGAGCCGCCGATCACCGCCGGTGGCGTCGGCGTGCGGCCGGACGGTCTGCGCCGGATCCTCAACCGGGTCCACCGCGACTGGACCCCGTTACCGTTGTGGATCACTGAGAACGGCCTCGCGTTGCACGACTACGTCACACCCGACGGCCAATGCCACGACCCGGAACGGATCAGCTATCTCGACGCGCATTTCCGCGCCGCGGCGGCGGCTATCGAAGATGGCGTACCGCTGCAGGGCTATCTCGTCTGGTCGCTCATGGACAACTTCGAATGGGCGCTGGGATACAGCATGCGGTTCGGAATGATTTTTGTTGACTATGCGACGCAGCGCCGCACACCCAAGGACAGCGCCCTCTGGATGGCCGACATGATCGCGGGTTCCTACCGCACGTCTTGACCAGGCAGCATGCAGGCATGATCGTCAGGCAGCTCGGTTACGGTGATCCAGTGAGTGACTCCGGCACGTCGCCGACGGCGCCCGCCGCTTGGGGCGACGCTCGCACCAAGAAGCTCACCTGGTACGACCCGCTCGCAGCAGCCGAAGCCGGTGCCCGGATGAGCGGCATCGAGCACATCCAGGCGATCGCCCGAGGTGAACTACCGCCGCCGCCGATCGCCGCCCTTTTCGGCTTCGAGATCGTCGACGTGCGGCCCGGCGAGGTGACGTTCGGCTGTGTGCCGGACGAGTCGGCTTACAACCCGATCGGCCTGGTCCACGGCGGCCTCGTGTGCACGCTGCTCGACTCGGTGCTGGGCTTGGCCGTTCAGACGACGCTGGCAGCAGGTGTCGGCTGGACGAGCATTGAGATCAAGGTCAGCTATCTCCGTCCGGTGCGCACCACCAGCGGGCGACTCGTGGCGCGGGGGTGGGTTACCAAGCCCGGGCGACGCGTCGCCTTCGCTGAGGGGGACGTACGCGACAGCGCCGGTGTCCTCGTGGCCACCGCGACGAGTTCCTGCTTGATCATGTCGTGATTGCTGGCTGTTCACTGAGCTGCTGCGAAAGGAAGGGGCGCGCGTCTTGCGATATAGCGTGTTTGGATGTGGCTCGTGACCACGAGCCCTGCGTCTGACGGGTCGGCGCCGGCGGGGGGCCAGATCGTCGTTGACCGGCTGACGAAGGTTTTCGGCGGCCGGGTCCGCGCCGTCGACCAGCTCAGCTTCACCGTCGAACCCGGATCGATCACCGGGTTCCTCGGTCCCAACGGCGCTGGCAAAACCACGACCTTGCGCATGCTGCTGGGCCTCGTTCGTCCGACGTCGGGCGTCGCGACGATTGGCGGCCAGCACTACCAGCAGATTCGCGATCCGCTTCGAGTGGTCGGCGCCGCCTTGGAGGCAGCCAGCTTCCATCCCGCTCGGTCCGGCCGCAACCATTTGCGGATTCTGTGCGCCGCCGGCCGACTGCCAGACCGCCGGGCCGATGAGGTCCTCGACTTGGTCGGCCTGCACGATGCGGCGAAGCGCAAGGTGCGCGGCTACTCACTCGGCATGCGCCAGCGGCTCGCCCTCGCCGCAACCCTGCTCGGCGACCCGCATGTGCTCATCCTCGACGAACCCGCGAATGGCCTCGACCCCGAGGGCATCCGATGGCTGCGCGGCTTCTTCCGTCGGCTGGCCTCTGAGGGACGCACGATTCTCGTGTCGAGCCACCAGCTGAACGAGGTGCAGGAAGTTGCCGATCGAGTCGTCATCCTCGACCGGGGCCAGCTCGTCCGGGCCGGCTCGATCGCCGAGCTGACCGCCGGCGCCGACACGGTCCTGGTCCGCAGCCCGCAGGCTGATCGGCTTGGCGCCGCACTCTCCGAAAACGGCAGCCGGCCCGAGTTCATCAATTCCAGCACGCTGCGAGTTCGCGGGATCGAGCTCGCAGCCGTCGGCCATGCGGCGTTCACGGCAGGCATCGAGCTGCACGAGCTGAGCCTGGAGCGCTTCGACCTGGAGCAACTGTTCTTCTCCCTCACCCAAGGCCAGTACATCGGCGAGGACGCCGGCGGTACCTCACCCGAACGGCAGGGCGGTGCGCCAGCGGCGCGGCACGGAGCAACCTCGTGATCGGGTTGATCCGTGCCGAGTTTCGCAAGCTGTTCACCACCCAGGTCTGGTTCTGGATGCTGGTCACCGCGGTCGGGCTGACCGTGCTCGGGGTTGTCGGCCAGATCGCAGGCACGAACAGTGACTCCGAGCTGCAGCAGCACGTGCGCGACGTGCTGACCTCGGCGAGCGGCGCGTTCACCTACGTACCGCTGTTCGTACTGGGTGTCCTGGCGGTGACCACGGAATATCGCTACCAGACCATCACACCGACCGTGCTCACGACGCCGTCGCGGTGGAAGCTGATCACCGCCAAGATCGTCTCCTACGTGGTGGTCGGCGCGCTTTATGCGCTGATCTGCCTGGTCGTCGAGCTCGCCATCGCGCTGCCGTGGCTATCCTCCCGCAACGTCGAGGTGTCCCTGGCGGATCAGCGCGGCCCATTGGTCGCGGTGTTTCTCGTACTCGTGCTCTTTGCGCTGCTCGGCATAGGCGCCGGAGCGCTATTGAAGAACCAGATCGTGGCCGTGACGCTAGGAGTCATCCTGATCGTCGTGCTGTCAAACCTGATCCTGATCATCCCGGTGGTCAAGTACGCCTACCCATACCTGCCGACCGGCCTGGTCAGCGCGATCATCACCAGCCCGACAGGGGAACGCCGGTTCAACGATGTCGAGCTGCTCTCGGCCACTGGCGGCGTCATCGCGTTGCTCGTGTGGGGGTTCGGTATGGCGGTGGTCGGGGCAGGCCTGACCATGAACCGCGACATCAGCTGACGTGTGGATGCGCTGGCAACTCGCGCCGGTGGTTGTGCTGGTGAGCCTTGCCACCCTGACGACCGTTGCCGGGTGCACGGTCGCCCGGCCGACCGGATTCGACGCCCGCACGGACGCGACGTGCGGCGAGGCAATGATGGCTGTAGGCGATCTCGACGCGCCCGCCGACCCCGCGGCCGGGCTGCGCTACGCACTGGACCGCTACGTGATCGTCGAGAAGGTGGTGGCCACGGTCACCGACTCGGCACTCCCGGGCGGCGACGCTGGGCGTGCTCTGCGCGACCGCTGGCTACGCCCCGCCCGCGCGTCACTGCGATCCGGCAGTGACGCGCTCCGGCGGCTGCGGGACGCGTCGCGGGCGAACGACCGGGCTGCAGCGATGTCGGCCTTCAGTGCGGCCGCAGCGGCGGGGGCCACCGGCGTCGACCTGACCTTGCTGGTAGATCGGAGTCTGCCGAGGTGCGCCGCACTGTTCGCGGCGCCAGCCCCCGCGACGTCCTGGTAACAACGGTTGCGGCGTAGCCTGGACACCCGGTTCAGTGACAGCTGCACACCCATCGATCAGCCCATCTACCAAGAGGAATAAGGCGGCCGAAGAGACGTGGCGACGACGCAGGAGTCGGCAAGCATCGAGAACAATCCGAGCGCGACTGCGGCGATCAGCGGCGACTTCGGCGCCAACGAGTGGCTTGTCGAAGAGATGTACGAGCGGTATCAGGCCGATCCAGCCAGCGTCGACGCGGCGTGGCATGACTTCTTCGCCGACTATCGGCCCGGCAGGCCGGTTGCCAATGGCAACGCGGCCCGGACAGCTGCCGCGCACAGTCGGCCATCTGCCGACGCCAAGGCCCCGCCGTCGGCCCCGCAACGCGTAGCGGCGGCCGCTGCCCCAGCGTCACCGGGCCCGGTGGTGGCCGACAAGTCGCAGCCGCCGGCCCAGTCGCAGCCAGCGGCACACGGGCAGCCACCCGCACAGGGGCAGCCTCAGCCGCAAGCCGCGAGTAAGCCGGCGAAGCCGCACGACGCGACCACGGTGCTGCGCGGGGCGGCCGCCCGCGTTGTCGCCAACATGAGCTCCTCGCTCACCGTCCCGACCGCCACAAGCGTCCGGGCCGTACCGGCGAAACTGCTGGCCGACAACCGGGTTGTCATCAACAACCACCTGAAGCGCTCGCGTGGCGGCAAGGTCAGCTTCACCCACGTCATCGGCTACGCAGTGGTCAAGGCTGTCCTCGACCACCCTGAGATGAACAACCACTTTGCCGAGGTCGACGGCAAGCCCGCAGTCGTGACACCCGAGCACGTCAATCTCGGCATCGCCATCGACCTGGCGGGCAAGGACGGCGCCCGATCGTTGGTAGTGGCCGCGATCAAGTTCGCCGAGTCGATGGATTTCGCGACGTTCTGGGGCGCCTACGAAGACATCATCCGACGAGCGCGCGGCGGCAAGCTCACCGCCGACGACTTCGCCGGTACGACGATCAGCCTCACCAACCCCGGCACGATCGGCACCAACCACTCCGTCCCACGGCTGATGCAAGGGCAGGGCACGATCGTCGGCGTCGGCGCGATGGAATACCCGGCCGAGTTCAGCGGGATGAGCGAGGATCGGCTGGTGCAGAGCGCGATCAGCAAGATCATGACGCTGACCTCGACCTACGACCACCGCATCATCCAGGGCGCACAGTCCGGTGAGTTTCTACGTCGCGTCCACCAGTTGCTGCTCGCCGACGAGTTCTACGACGAAATCTTCGCCGCGTTACGGATCCCGTACGAGCCGGTGCGCTGGCTGGTCGACCGCGAATTCAGCCACGAAGGGCAGATCGACAAGAACGCGCGCGTCATCGAGCTGATCAACGCTTACCGCACGAACGGCCACCTGATGGCCGACACCGATCCGCTCGAGTTCACCGTGCGAACGCATCCCGACCTCGACATCACCCGGCACGGGCTCACCCTTTGGGACCTCGACCGCGAGTTCCCGGTCGACGGGTTCGCCGGCGAGAAGTTGATGAAGCTGCGCGACATCCTCGGGGTACTGCGCGATGCGTATTGCCGCCGGGTCGGTGTCGAGTACATGCATATCACCGATCCCGAGCAGCGCCGTTGGCTGCAATCGCGCATCGAGGTCAAAGGTGACGCGCCCACGCGTGCGGAGCAGATGCATGTCCTCGGCCGGCTCAACGTCGCCGAGGCGTTCGAGACATTCCTGCAGACCAAGTACGTCGGGCAGAAGCGGTTCAGCCTCGAAGGCGCCGAGACCGTCATCGCGTTGCTTGACGCAGTGCTCGGGCGGGCCGCGGACCAGGGCCTGGACGAGGTCGTCGTCGGCATGCCGCACCGGGGCCGGCTCAACGTGCTCGCGAACATCGTCGGCAAGCCTTATGCCAAGATCTTCAACGAGTTCGAGGGCAACATCGACCCGGGCACCGCGCAGGGTTCCGGTGATGTCAAGTACCACCTCGGCGCCGAGGGCACGTTCCGGTCGGCCAACGGCAAGGACATCGCCGTATCACTCACCGCCAACCCGTCGCACTTGGAGGCCGTCGACCCGGTGCTCGAGGGCATCGTCCGGGCCAAGCAGGACGTGCTGAACAAGGGCGAGGCCGGGTTCACCGTGCTGCCGGTACTGCTCCACGGTGACGCCGCCTTCGCCGGGCAGGGCGTGGTCGCCGAGACGTTGAACCTGTCGCAGCTGCGCGGCTATCGCACCGGCGGCACCGTGCACGTGGTCGTCAACAACCAGGTGGGCTTCACGACGTCGCCGTCCGCATCGCGCTCGAGTCTGTACAGCACCGACGTCGCGCGGATGATCGCCGCGCCCATCTTCCACGTGAACGGCGACGACCCCGAGGCGTGCGTGCGGGTGGCCAAGCTTGCGGTCGAATACCGGCGCGAGTTCAAATCCGACGTGGTCATTGACATGGTTTGCTACCGCCGACGGGGACACAACGAGGCAGACAACCCGTCCTTCACCCAGCCGCTGATGTACGACATCATCGACACCAAGCGCAGCGTCCGAAAGCTTTACACCGAGTCCCTCGTCGGGCGCGGTGACATCACACTCGAGGACGCCGAGGGTGCTCTCAAGGATTTCCAGCGGCAGTTGGAAAAGGTCTTCATCGAAACGCGCAACGCCACTGGGCGGCCCACCGCCGAGCCACGAATCGACCATTCCGCGCCGGAACACCCGGTCGCAACCGCAACAGGCCTCGAGACGATCAAGCGGATCGCCGACGCTTACGCCAACCCGCCAGAGGGTTTCACCGTCCATCCCCGGCTCAAACCGCAGATCGACCGCCGCATCGCGATGGCCAGCGGCGGGGCCGTCGACTGGGCAACCGCCGAGCTGTTCGCGTTTGGTGCACTCGTGCTCGAAGGATGCGCGGTACGGCTGGCCGGGCAGGATTCCCGGCGTGGCACGTTCACCCAGCGACACGCAGTTCTCGTAGACCGAAACACCGGCGAGGAGTACACCCCGCTGCGTAACCTCTCCTCCGACCAGGCGCCGTTCTGGGCCTACGACTCGCTGCTCTCGGAGTTCGCGGCGATGGGCTTCGACTACGGCTACTCAGTAGCTCGCGCGGATGCGCTGGTCTGCTGGGAGGCGCAGTTTGGTGATTTTGCCGACGGCGCGCAGACCATCATCGACGAGTTCATCTCCTCCGGCGAGGCCAAGTGGGGTCAGCGCAGCGCGGTGTCCCTGCTGCTGCCGCACGGCTACGAGGGACAGGGGCCGGACCACTCCTCCGGGCGACCGGAACGCTTTTTGCAGCTGGCGGCCGAGAACAACATGACCGTGGCGATCTGTTCGACGCCCGCGAACTATTTCCACCTGCTTCGTCGCCAGGGCCTCTCGCCGCAGCGCCGGCCGCTGATCGCTTACACACCGAAGTCGTTGCTGCGGCTGAAGAACGCGGTGAGCGACCTCGACGACTTCACCACCGGCACGTTCCGCCCGGTGATCGGCGACAGCCTGGACCCCGACGGCGTGCGCCGGGTGCTGCTATGCAGCGGCAAGGTGTTCTACGACCTGCACGCCGCACGCGCCGCCCGGGCCGACCAAGGCCAGGGACGCAGCGACGACATCGCGATCGTGCGCGTCGAGCAGCTCTACCCGCTGCCGGCTGAGGCCATCCGCGCCGAGATCGACCGCTATCCCACCGCGGAGCTCGTGTGGGTCCAAGAGGAACCCGCCAATCAAGGTGGTTGGCCGTTCATTGCACTCAACCTGCCCGAGCATCTCGCTGGGCGGCCGCTACTGCGCGCCTCGCGACGGGCGTCGGCATCGCCGGCGGTCGGTTCGGCGAGCGTGCACGAGGCTCAGCAGCGCGAGGTCGTCGCGACCGCCTTGGCCTGATTAGCCGGAGGGCGAGAGATGTATTTCACCGACCGCGGCATCGAGGAGCTGGCGCGACGACGCGGTGACGAGCAGGTGAGCATCAGCTGGCTGGCCGACCGGCTACAGCATTTTGTCGATGACAACCCGGATTTCGAGACAGCGATCGAGCGGCTCGCCACTTGGCTGGCGCGAGTCGACGACGAGGACGACTAGCACCGGGCGAGCTGAGCTGCCCGCACCGGCTGCGGCGCACGGACCGGCAGCGCGAATACCCGCATGAACAGCTGGCTCAATGGGCCGATCGCCAGCGCGAACAGCACGGTGCCAACGCCGACCGTGCCACCCAACAGCCAGCCGAGCCCCAGCACGGTGAGCTCGATCGCCGTCCGGGTCAACCGCAGCGACGCGCCGGTGCGGCGCGCCAAGCCGGTCATTAGCCCATCGCGCGGTCCCGGTCCGAAGTTGGCCCCGATGTACATGCCGGTCGCCATCCCGCACAGGACGATGCCGACCGCGAGGTAGCCGATCCGGACAGCTAGCGGACCGGGGATTGGCAACGCCCACAGTGCCGCGTCAACCGCCAGCCCGAGCACGATCACGTTGCTGACGGTCCCCAGCCCGGGACGTTGGCGTAACGGTATCCAGCTGAGCAGGACGAAAACGCCGACCGCGATCACCACCGACCCGATGGACAGGTGGACCAGCCGAGACAGTCCCTGATGGAACACGTCCCACGGATCGAGCCCCAGCGCGGCACGCACCTGCAAGGCGATCGCCAATCCGTACAAAACCAGGCCAATGTAGAGCTGACCGAGACGTCTTGGCAGTCCAGCCGAGTCCATGCCATCGATAATGCCGGATGGCGAGCAAAGCTTCCCCGGCCATTTGCCCAGTATTGGCTTCCCAGCAGGGCCATTGAGGGGCATGATGGCCTGGTGGTCCCAGTCTCTCGCGTCAGCGGACGCGCGCTCGGCTCGCTGTTGCCGGATCTGCGGCGGCTTCCCGGCCCGGTCTACGCCGCCCTTGGTGACGCCATCGTCTCGCTCGTGCTCGATGGTCGGATCGCCCCGGAGGCCCGGTTGCCGTCCGAACGCGAGCTCGCCGATCAGCTGGCGATCAGCCGGGCGACGGTCACCGCCGCTTATGACGCTCTGCGCGGGCAGGGCTTTCTGGCCAGCCGCACCGGCGCAGGCAGCTTCGTCACGGTTCCGCCGGATGCGCGGCCCCGGGTGTCGACGCTGCGCTGGGCACCCGCGACGCCGCAGCACGCAGACGAGATCGATCTGACCTGCGCGGCACTGCCGGCCCCGCCCGGCGTGCTGCCGAACGCGATCGCACGGGCAGTCGAGCAGCTGCCCGTGCTGGCTGCCGGCAGTGGTTATGACCCGATGGGGCTCGGCCCGCTTCGCGCGGCCGTCGCCGAGCGGTACACCACCCGCGGGGTAGCGACGCACGCCGACCAAATCCTGATCACCAATGGGTCGCTGCACGCCTTCGACCTCCTGCTGCGGCTGCTCGTCGGGCCAGGTGACCGGGTTTTGACCGAACTTCCGACCTATCCCGGTGCGCTGGATGCCCTACGTGGCAACGGCGCCCGGATTGTGCCGGTGCCGCTCGCGCCGGAGGGTGGCTGGCAGGTTGGCCAGATCCAGGCCACGCTCCGCCAGACGTCGCCCCGGCTGGCCTATCTAATCCCCGACTATCACAATCCGACCGGCGCCCTCGTCCACGACCAGGACCGCCGCGACGTGTTGCGCGCCGCGCGGCAGGCGGGCACGACGGTCATCGTCGACGAGTCGTTCGTCGAACTGGGTTACGGCAGCTCAGCGCGTCCGGCCGCCGCGCTCGACGGCACGGTCGTCAGCATCGGGTCGCTGTCCAAGCCGGTGTGGGGCGGATTGCGCCTGGGCTGGGTGCGCGGCTCCGCCGACCTGGTGCGACGCCTCGCCGTGCAACGCGCGGCGACGGACGTGGCCGGGTCTGCACTGGACCAACTCGTCGGAACGGTGCTGTTCGCCGAACTCGACGCCATCACCTCGCGACGGCGTGCGGAGCTGCAGCCGCGCCGCGACGCGCTGATCTCCGCCCTGCATACCCACCTTCCGCAGTGGCAGCTACAGGTGCCCGAGGGTGGCCTGTCGGTGTGGGTGGAGCTCGACGCGCCGCAGTGCACGCCGTTGACCCAGGTCGCCGCTCAGCACGGGGTCACCCTCGTGCCAGGATCGCGCTTCGGCGTTGACGGCACACTGGAACGCTTCCTGCGGCTGCCCTTCGCGTTGCCGACCGAGCGGCTGGAGGAAGCGGTCCGCCGCATCGCCGCCGCGTGGCAGCGGCTGGATCATTCCGGTGCGCCGATGCGTCAGCTCGTCGTCGCCTAGGCGCCTCGTATCACGTGGATGGCGCGGGCGGCAGCCGGCGCGGTAGCCAGCGCCCGGGCCATCTCGCCTGGATTGGCCACACCGCGACCGCCCGGCCGAGAACTCTCGACGCGCCATGCACCGTGCTGTCGCCCCCGGCGAACGGGTTGTCACCGGTCAACCACCAGCCATCCGCCGTAGGACGTTCGGCCCGTTTGACGACCAGCCGGTCGGGCCCCGAGGCGAATTGGGCAACCACGACGTCGCCTGCGTGCACGGCTCCCCCGAACCGGACGAGCACGACGTCACCGTCGCGCAGCGTCGGCACCATCGACGGTCCGCGCACCACTACCCGCTGCAACCAGCGCCGCCTGACCACGGTGCGGATGCTGCCGCATTAGACCGCACTTCGCGCCGATGTACGCCGGAGTAAGGTCCATTTCAACCCATCGCTCCCCCTATGCAGGAGGTCCACCGATGCGATTGTTTCGTCCCTCCCTCAGCGCCCACGCCCACTGTGACCTGCCGTGCGGTGTCTACGACCCGGCACAGGCGCGCATCGAGGCCGAGTCGGTCAAAGCGATCATGGAGAAGTACCAGGGCAACGACGACCCGGTCTTCCGCGCCCGGGCGCTGATGATCAAGGAACAGCGTGCCGAGCTCGTCAAGCACCACCTGTGGGTGCTTTGGACCGACTACTTCAAGCCGCCGCACTTCGAGAAGTACCCGCAGCTGCACGACCTGTTCAATCGTGCTACCAAAGCGGCCGGCGCGACGGGCGGCAAGGGCGAGGTTGATCCCGCTGAGGGCCAGAAGCTGCTCGATTTGATTGCCGAAGTCGACAAGATCTTCTGGGAGACCAAGAAGGCAGCCTGAGCGGACGACACGGTGGCCGACATGCCAGCCGCTGATTCGCCCGATGGGCCAGCGTCGGCGACGTTTTTCGGCGATGGTCCGCTAGCGGCGGATACCGAACTCTGGTTGATCCGCCACGGTGAGACGGAATGGAGCAAGTCGGGCCAGCACACTGGGCGCACCGACCTGCCGATGACCGCGCACGGTGAAAGACAGGCATCGGCATTGCGCGACATGATCGGCCACCTGCGCCCGGTCCTGGTGCTCAGCAGCCCGCGCCAGCGTGCAGTGCGCACCGCCGAGCTCGCCGGGCTCCGCATCGACGACATCGATCCGGACCTGGTCGAGTGGGACTATGGCGCCTTCGAGGGCCTGACAACTCCGCAGATTTGCCAGCGCGTCCCGGGCTGGTCGCTGTGGACCCATCCGGTGCCCGACGGCGAAACTGCCGACGAGGTCAGCGCGCGCGCCGACCGGGTGTTGCGCCGGGCCGCGGCCCACCTCGCCGACGGCCCGGTGGTACTCATCGCGCACGGCCATATAAGCCGGGTCATCGCGGCGCGGTGGATCGGGCTGGAAGCCACCGGCGGCGGCCGGTTCGCCCTCGGCACGGCTGCCCCGTCCGTGCTGGGCGCCCAGCATGGTGCACCAGTTATCGAGCACTGGAACATGCCCAACCCCGCCCTGACCGGACAACCCGAGACCGGACCGAGGAGTGCACCGTGACCGCATCCGAGCTGAGTTCGGCCGATCCGGGCGTCGGCCCCGACGGCGCCATCATCGAGCTGGAGGTTCCCGCCGAACGAGCCTATGTGCCCGTGCTGCGCACGTTGACCGCCGGCTTGGCCGCCCGCTGTGACCTGACGCTCGACCAGATCGAGGATCTGCGCATCGCGGTCGACGAGGCGTGCGCGCTACTCCTCCCGCATGTGCGCGCAGGTGACCGGTTGGCCGCCCGATTCAGGTTGGTCACCGGACAGCTCGACTTCATCGCGAGCGTCCCCGCCGAGGTGGACGCCGAGCCGGATCGCGAGGGCTTCGCATGGACCGTCCTGCGGGCACTGGCTGAGGATGTCGCGGTGCGCAGCAGCGACGGCGTTCTCGCGATCGAGCTGAGCAAACGTCGAGAGACCCAGCCCCAGTGACAACCGCCGCAGGGGCGGCGGCTCGCCGCGATCGGGCAGAGGCTCGCTCGCAGGCGGTCGACATGCTGACCGAGCTGCATGAGCTGCCTGCCGACAGTCCCCGGCGCCGGGTGCTGCGCGATCGACTCGTCGAGAAGCACATGCCGCTCGTCGAGTACCTGGCCCGGCGATTCGCCGGGCGCAATGAGCCGCTGCCCGACCTGGTGCAGGTGGGCGCGATCGGCTTGATCAAGTCGATCGACCGGTTCGACCCGGGCCGGGGACTGGAGTTCTCGACCTACGCGACACCGACGATCCTGGGCGAGATCAAGCGCCATTTCCGCGACGTGGGTTGGCTGATTCACGTACCCCGCCGGGCGCAGGAATTGCAGGCGACGTTGGCCGCCGCCCGGGCCGATCTGAGCCAGGAGCTTCGCCGTGCACCGACCGTCGCCGAGCTGGCCGAGCGGACCGGGACGACGACCGACGAGGTCGTCGAGGCACTCGACGCAGGCCGAGCGTATTCCGGACTCCCCTTGGACGCGCTGACCGAAAGCGGTGGGGCACCGCGCGACCATCCGAAGCTCAGCGACGTGGACGTCCGGCTCGACCGGGTCGAGCAGCGGGCCTTCCTGCGGCCGGCGATCGAGTCATTGCCCGAGCGCGAACGCGAGATCCTGTTGTTGCGCTTCGTTGCCGGCAAATCCCAGACCGAGATTGCGAGCATTGTCGGGGTGTCCCAGATGCAGGTTTCGCGACTGGTCGCCCGCAGTCTGGCGAAATTGCGCGAGCAGCTCGACAACGACGAAGGCGTCGGCTGAGCGCTGTCAGCCCGCGTCGTCCAAGGCCGCCCGGGCGGGCCGGGTGAACAGCAGGTAGAGCACGACTGCTGCGGCGAGCAGAATCGGACCGCCATAGCCAATCCGACCGGCCTGGAAGGCCAGGCTGTAGCCCACCGGCAATGCGATGAGCTGCAGGACGAGCACTGGCGATCGGGCGCCGGCGCGCAGGGCGACCAGTCCGCGCGCACACAGTCCGAGGATCGCCGCACCGAGCAGGGCCATCGCGGCGCCCAGCAGCGCGCGCCCCAGGTTGTCCGGATGGCCGGTCACCGTCTTGACGAGCAGCACGAGGCCGATGACGACCAGCGCGAATGACTCGACCGCGACGACAGCCGCGGCAATGCGCAGCGGCGCGGGTATCACGGCGCCGGTGGACACGAGAGCCAACCCTACCGGCGGGTACGCTGCCGCTCGTGCGCGCGCTGGTGGTGGCGAATCCCCGCGCCACGTCCATGTCCGAGCGGGAGCGTGACGTGCTGGCGCACGCGCTGGGCAGTGAGGCCGATCTGCAGGTCGAGGAGACCGCCAATCGGGGGCATGCCGCCGCCCTCGCTTGCCGGGCTATGCGCAGCGAAGTCGATGTCGTCGTGGCGCTTGGCGGTGACGGCACGGTCAACGAGGTGGTCAACGGGTTGCTCACCGACGGCGTTCACCCGGCAGTGCCCACCCTCGGGATCGTCCCAGCCGGCTCCACGAATGTGTTCGCCCGCGCGCTCGGCCTGCCGAACGACCCGATCGAGGCGACCGGTCAGCTGCTGGACGCCGTACGGGCCGGACGCCGCCGCGAGATCAGCCTGGGTCGGCTGGACGAGCGGTGGTTCACCTTTACCGCCGGCATCGGCTTCGACGCGGCCGTCATCGCGGCCATCGAGCGGCATCGCCGTCGTGGCCACCGCTCGACCAACGCGCTGTATGCCCGCGTGGCACTGCGCGAGTTCTACCGCTCCGACCGCCGGCATCCGCTGTTGCACCTCGAACTGCCGGACGGCACGGTCGTTGACGACGTCTTCTATGCGATCGTCGCGAACGCTGACCCCTGGACCTTCGTCGGCGATCGGCCGCTACGTCCAACGCCGCAAGTATCCTTCGAGAGCGGATTGGACGTCTATGCCCGCCGGCGGATGCGCTCGATCGGGGTGCTAGCCAGCATGGCGCGGATGGCGCGCAGGAACCCGCGTGCCGGCGGCCGCGGTGCCGCCGTCCATCACGACCTGGCGGGGCTGGTGCTGCGGTCCGACGCGTTGATCCCGGTGCAGGTCGACGGTGATCTGCTTGAGCCGCGGGAGAAGATGCATTTCCGATCGGTCCCAAAAGCTCTTGCCGTCGCGGTCTAACCCGCGCGTGCGATGAGTTGTCCCCATATGAGGCTTTTTTCCCTGGAATTAACCCAGAGTTGATCGGCAACCGCTTGCCGAGAACCCATCTATGAGTGACGCTATTGCGCGATCGGCTGGTCACGGGTCGTGCTGCTCTCCAGTAACTGGCAACGTGAGCGCCGAATGTCGGCAACCTGCTTGCCCTGCTCGCCAGCTCGTGAAAGAATTCACAAGCAGGCTGTTCGACTGTTTCCACTAGTCATCTGAGGAGAGGCAAGCAATGGACTGGCGTCACCGCGCGGTCTGTCGCGACGAGGACCCGGAGCTGTTCTTCCCGATCGGGAACACCGGGCCCGCGTTGCTTCAGATCGAGCAGGCAAAGACCGTCTGCCGACGCTGCCCCGTCATCGGAGATTGTTTGGCGTGGGCGCTCGAGAGTGGTCAGGACGCAGGTGTCTGGGGCGGTCTCTCCGAAGATGAACGGCGGGCGCTCAAGCGCCGAAACGCCCGCGCGCGCGCCCGAATGGCCTGACACATCCCGGGTTGGCCTGAGCCGGGTACGCGTGGGCCTGAGCCGGATACGCGTGGGCCTTGGCGCAC
>JBDUCV010000044.1:0-19805 GCA_040003255.1 Actinomycetota bacterium | reverse complement strand
ACCTCGTATCGCTGCGGGTCATCCTGGTCAAGATGACCGCGGGGTTGACGTGGCCGTTGACCCCGACCTCGTCGATCAGGCCACCGCGGCCGTCACCACGGTTGACGGAGTCATCGACGTGCGAGAACTTCGCATTCGCTGGATCGGACACACCTTGCGAGCTGAAGCCGACGTCACCGTCGGCGCAGGCCTCAGCCTCGCCGCCGCCCACGACATCGCTCACCACGCCGAAGCGCACTTACTCGCCCACGTCCGCCGACTCACCGCCGCTACGGTTCACACCAGTCCGGCAGGAGCCCACTGATGCGACGAGCTGGACGAAGTGCCGGCCGAGTCACCGCGCGACCAGAGGAGGCCGCGATCGAAGGCTCATCAAGTCCCCGGGAATCACCGTGATTGGCTAACCGTTCACCCAGCACGAACCAGGTACGTCCGAGTTGCTCCGAAAGGATCTGAACACCCGTGCTCTTGCCCCCACTGGTCGAGCCAGCCGAGTCGCTGACGATCGACGAGGTCCGGCGCTACAGCCGTCATCTGATCATTCCCGATATCGCGATGACGGGGCAGAAACGGCTGAAGAACGCCAAGGTGCTGTGCGTCGGCGCTGGTGGACTCGGGTCGCCTGCACTGCTGTACCTGGCGGCCGCCGGGGTCGGCACGCTGGGCATCGTCGAGTTCGACGTGGTGGATGAGTCCAACCTGCAGCGGCAGATCATCCACGGGCAGAGCGACATCGGCCGATCAAAGGCCCAATCGGCCCGTGACTCGGTGCTCGAGATCAATCCGCTCGTCGCGGTGAACCTGCATGAAGAGCGGCTCGACACGTCCAACGTGCTCGATATCTTCGCGGCATACGACCTGATCGTCGACGGCACCGACAACTTCGCGACGCGCTACCTCGTGAACGACGCCTGCGTCCTGCTCGACAAGCCTTACGTCTGGGGATCGATTTACCGTTTCGACGGCCAGGTCAGCGTGTTCTGGGACAGCCACGGGCCCAACTACCGCGACCTCTACCCCGACCCCCCGCCACCCGGCATGGTGCCCTCCTGCGCCGAAGGCGGTGTGCTCGGTGTGCTGTGCGCGGCGATCGGGTCGGTCATGGTCAACGAGGCGATCAAACTGATCACCGGGATCGGCGAGACGCTGCTCGGCCGGCTGCTGGTGTTCGACGCGCTCGACATGACCTGGGCTGAGATCAAGGTCCGCAAGGACCCCGAGACGGTCAAGATCACCGAACTGATCGACTACGAGGCGTTCTGCGGCGTCGTGAGCGACGAGGCTCAACGAGCAGCGATGGGTTCGACGATCACGGCTGGCGAGTTGAAGGAGCTGATCGACTCCGACAAGCCGATCGACCTCATCGATGTGCGCGAGCCCGCAGAGTGGGAGATCGTGCGCATCCCCGGCGCCAGGTTGATCCCGAAAGACGAGATCCTGCGCGGTGACGCGCTGGCCACCCTCCCGCAGGATCGGCAGGTCGTCATGTACTGCAAGACCGGGGTGCGCTCGGCAGAGACGCTGGCCGTCGTGAAGAGCGCCGGATTCCGGGATGCGGTGCACCTTCAGGGCGGCGTGACGGCGTGGGTGAACCAGATTGACCCCAGCCTGCCGTCGTACTGACCTGCGCGAGTGGTAAACCTGCGACATGACTGACGTACTCGCCGTTCTCGACCTCGGACTGGAGACCTTCGGCGCTCGGGTGCATCGCATCCGTTCCGAAGACTGGGATGCGCCCACGCCGTGCGCCGACTGGACCGTTGCGGACCTCGTCGCGCATCTGGTGGATGAACAGCTCTGGGTGCCGCCGCTGCTAAACGGTCATGCGCTCGACGTCGCCGGACAAGTGGTTGACGCCGCGAAGCGCTCCTTCGCCGATGACCGCGTCGAGCAGTGGGATGCCGCGGCCCTCGCGTCCGCCCGCGCCTTCCACGAGCCGGGCGCGATCGAGCGCACGGCGCAGCTGTCCGCCGGTCCCACGCCGGTGGCCGACTACGCCGGCGAGGTGGTGTTCGATCTCGCCGTGCACTCCTGGGACCTGGGCATCGCCCTGGGTATCACCGAGCCGTTGCCGGACGAGCTGGTCCGGACGGCGCTGGCCCTCGCCGAGCGCGCGGGTGACCTGTCAGCTTCCGGGGTCTTCGACCCGCCGCAGCCGGTGCCGGACGGCGCTAGCGACGAGCAACGGCTGGTCGCGCTCACTGGCCGCCGGCCGCGCTGACAAACGCTGCTCGTGACCGGGCCGACCCTTGCCGAACGGATCCTGGCGTGTGTTGGGGAGATACCGGCAGGTCGAGTAATGACCTACGGCGACGTGTCGGAGTATGCCGGCGGCAAATCAGGCCGGACGGTCGGGCGGGTGCTGGCCCACGACGGCGGCATGGTGCCCTGGCACCGCGTGCTGCGCGCCGATGGAACCTGTGCGCGGCACCTGTACGACGAGCAGCGGCAACGACTGATCGCCGAAGGTGTGCGGTTCAGGGGTGATCGGGTCGACCTGGGCGTATACCGATGGGACGGGCGTGCCAACAGTGCGGAACCGTCGGGGGGCCGTGCTGGGATTGTGCGGTGACGCGTGCTACCCCGCATTACCGCCTGGTGCGGCCCGCCCGCGTCCCAGTGTTGGCGCCCCGACTCGACGATGACCAGCGACGGGTCGTCGATCACCCGGGCGGTCCGTTGCTCGTGCTCGCGGGTCCCGGCACCGGCAAGACGACCACGCTGGTCGAGGCGGCGGTAGCCCGCGTCCGCGCCGGCGTGCCGGTCGAGCAGATCCTGATGCTGACCTTCGGGCGGCGCGCCGCCGGCGAACTGCGCGACCGGGTGACCGCGCGCCTCGGCGGGACGGTGCGTGAGCCGGTCGCCCGGACCTTTCATTCCTACGCGTTCGGCGTACTGCGGATCGCGGCCGTCGAATCCGGGCTGCCTGCGCCGCGGCTGTTGGCCGGCCCGGAACAGGATTTGATCATCCGCGAGCTGATCGAGGGCGACCTTGCCTCCGGCGCCCACCAGTGGCCTGCTGGGCTGACGCCCGCATTGCACACCCGGGCCTTCGCCGGGGAACTGCGCGATCTGTTGCTCCGGGCTGTCGAACGTGGCCTGGACGGTCCGCGGCTGGCGGCTTTCGGCCGTGCCTACCGCCGGCCGGACTGGGTAGCCGCCGGCGCGTTCTTGCAGCAGTACCTCGACGTCACGTCGCTGGCCCGTCCGGGCGGGTGGGATCCCGCCGAGCTGATTCGCGCAGCCACCGACGCCCTGCTCGCCGACGGCGGCAGCCTGCTTGCCGCCGAGCGTGTGCGCCGCCGGCGGATTTTCGTCGACGAGTACCAGGACACCGACCCGGCGCAAGCCGAGCTGCTCGGCTTGCTGGCCGACGGCGCCGATGAGCTGGTCGTTGTCGCCGACCCTGACCAGTCGATCTACGCCTTCCGCGGCACCGATATCGCGGCGATCCGCGACATGCCACAGCGCTTCGGTGGTCCGCGTGGTGAGGTCGCGACAGTCGCGCTGCGCACGTCCCGGCGTGCGGGCGCGCACCTGCTCTCCGCCACCCGCCGGGTTGCGGTTCGGCTGCCCGGCCCACGCGAACAGCGCGACCTGGCCGCGGCAGCCGGCACGCCGCCGGGCACCGTCGAGGTCGCGCTGCTGCGGTCGGCCAGCGAGGAAGCCGCCTACGTCGCAGGTGTGCTGCGTCGCGCGCATCTCGAGGACGGCCTGGCGTGGTCGCGCATGGCGGTGCTGTTGAGGTCGACCGGCCAGACGCTCGCGCCGCTGCGTCGTGCGTTGATCACCGCCGGGGTGCCCGTCGCCGTCACGGGCGAGGACGTGCCGCTCGCCGAGCAGCCCGCGGTCGCCCACCTGCTCACCGCCCTGCGCTGCGTGCTGCATCCAGACGCCGTCACCGACGACGTCGCCGAGCAGCTACTGCTCGGCCCCATCGGCCGAGCCGACGCGCTGCAATTGCGCCGGTTGCGCCGCGAACTGCGCGTCCTGGATCCACTCGGCGACGCGCCGTTTCCAGCCGCGGTGACCGACCTTCCGGGGTTGGCGATGCTGTCGGCCCGGGTGCGCCGTCCCGTGCAGCGGGTGCTTTCGGTGCTCGCCGCGGGCCGGGACGCGGTGGACGCGGGCGGAAGTGCCGAGGACGTGCTGTGGGCGGTATGGCAGGCCACCGCACTGGGCGCGCGCTGGGATGCCGCGAGTCTTGCCGGCGGGGCGCCCGGTGCAGCCGCCGACCGCGACCTCGACGCCGTCATCGAGCTGTTCGCCGCGGCCGCCCGCTTCACCGACCGGTTGCCGGCCGCGTCCGTCGGCGAGTTCGTCGAGCACCTCGCCGCGCAGCAGATCCCCGGCGACACGTCGTCGCCACGAGCCGTCGGCTCGAAGTCGGTTCAGATCCTCACCGCCCACGCGAGCAAGGGTTTGGAATGGGATCTCGTCTGTGTAGCCGCGGTGCAAGAGGGATCCTGGCCCGACCTGCGCCGCCGAGGTTCCCTGCTCGGCTCCGAGCTGCTGGTGGACGTCGTCGCCGGACGAGATGGCGCTGGGGCGTCGACGCTCGCCCCGCAGCTGGCCGAGGAACGCCGGCTCTTCTATGTCGCCACGACCAGGGCCCGGCGCCGACTTGTCGTGACCGCGGTCCAGGGCGAGGACGAGCAGCCGTCGCGATTCCTGGACGAGCTCGACCCGACCGATGGGGTGCGGCCGTTTGCCGCCGTGCCGCGGGGGGTGCACCTACCTGGCCTGGTGGCCGAGCTGCGGGCGGTGGTCTGTGACCCCGGCACAGTCGGCCGGGACGCCGCGGCGCGGGAACTCGCCCGGCTCGCTTCGGCTGGCGTCCCGGGAGCAGATCCCGACATGTGGTGGGGGCTGGCCGAACTGTCCGACCCGGGACCAGTGGCCGACCCCGACCGTCCGGTGCCGGTCAGCCCATCGCGCATCGAGTCGTTCCTGCGCTGCGAGTTGCGTGCCGTCCTCCTCGATTTGGGCGCCAAGAGCGACGACGACATCGGGGCGTCGCTCGGCACCGTCGTCCACGACGTCGCCGCCGCGGCCCCACCCGAAGCCGACGTCGCCGCTCTCGAACGGCTGCTCGACGAGCGCTGGCCGCTGCTCGACTTTGGCGCACCCTGGGTTGCAACCAATGAACGGGTGCGAGCCCGAACCATGCTCGTCAAACTCGTCCAGTGGGTCGGCCAGACCCGCTCCACGCTGCAGTTGGCGGCCGTCGAACAGGGCTTTGACGTGGTGCTCGGCGACGCCCGGCTGCGCGGGCGGGTCGACCGGCTCGAACGCGACGCGGACGGACGGCTGGTGGTCGTCGATCTCAAGACCGGCAAGAGCAAACCCAAGAAGGACGAGGTGGTGGTGAATCCGCAGCTCGGCGCGTATCAGGTGGCCGTCGAGGCCGGCGGCTTCGCCGAACAGGGTGCCCGATCGGGTGGTGCGCGCCTGGTGCAGCTCGGTGATGCGACGAAGAGTATCGGCGAGCAGCGGCAACCACCGCTGTCCGAACACCACGACCCGACCTGGATGACCCAGCACATCGAATACGTAGCCGCCCGGATGCGCGGCGGTGCCTTTCGGGCCACCGTCAACAGCCTCTGCAAGAATTGTGACCTACGCTCGAGCTGCCCGATCGTCGAGGACGGGCGGCAGGTGACGTCGTGATCACCGCCTTCGAGCTGGCGACCGTGCTCGGGTCGCCGACCACGCCCACCGACGAGCAGGCAGCTGTGATCGAGTCGCCGCTCGCGCCGTCCGTCGTCGTGGCTGGGGCAGGCTCGGGCAAGACCGAGACGATGGCCACCCGGGTCGTGTGGCTGATCGCCAACCAGCTGGTCGCGCCAGACGCCGTCCTCGGCCTCACCTTCACCCGCAAGGCGGCCGCCGAACTCGGTCAGCGCATTCGCAGGCGACTGGCCCAATGGCGCCACCATGTCGAACGCGACCGTCCGGACGAGCAGGGCCATCTCGCCGAGCTGATGGCAGGCGAACCGACGGTGCTCACCTACTCGGCCTACGCGTCCCGGCTTACCGCCGAGCATGCGATGCGAGTCGGCGCAGAGCCCAGTCCGTGGTTGCTCTCGCCCGCCGTCTGCTGGCAACTCGCCGACGCCGTGGTGCGCCGCCACCCCGGCGTGCTGCCCGCCGACATCGGCGCGCTCGGGCCGGTGGTCGGTTACGTCCTCGCGTTGGCCGGCCAGCTCGCCGATCATCTGGTAACCGCTGCCGAGGTCGAGGAATTCTGTCGCGCCACGCTCGACCGATGTGACGCGCTGGCCCGTGGCCCGAGCGCGCGCGCCGAATACTCCGGCGAGGCTCGGCTGTTCGTCGACTCGACCGGCATGCGGCTGGCGCTTATGCCACTGGTGCAGGCCTATGCACAAGCGAAACGGGCGCTGCCCGCTGTCGACTTCGGCGACGAGCTCAGCTTGGCGGCGCGGCTCGCTGCGGTGGACGAGGTCCGACTCATCGAGCGGGAGCGTTACCGTGCGGTGCTACTCGACGAATACCAGGACACCGGTCACTCCCAGGTCGCTGTGTTGCATGGCTTGTTCAGCGGCGGGCATCCGGTAACCGCCGTCGGCGACCCGTTCCAGTCGATTTATGGCTGGCGCGGGGCGAGCGCGGGCAACATCGGCCGGTTCACGACCACCTTTCCCAGGTCGGACGGTGCGCCGGCCAAGGCCTTCACCCTCGCCACGAGCTGGCGCAATGATGCGGTCGTCCTGCGCGCCGCGAACGCGGTCGCCGAGCCCTTGCGCGCCCGGCACGCCGGCACCGTCGAGCTCCGGCCCCGGCCCGGTGCGCACGCGGGACTGATCCGGGCGGCAATGGTCGAGACGGTCGAGGGCGAAGCCAACTGGCTGGCCGGCCGCCTGCGTGCCGAGTGGGACGCCCTGGCCGAGGTGGATGCCCGGGTGCCCGGGACGCGCACTGCCGCCGTCCTGGTGCGTCGCCGCACACAGATCCCGGTCATCCGTGAGGCGCTGCTCGCCGTGGGGCTACCGGTCGAGGTCGTCGGCCTCGGCGGACTGCTCACTACACCCGAGGTCGTCGACGTCGTGGCGACCTTGCGAATACTCGCTGACGACCGATCCGGCCCTGCGCTGGCCCGACTGCTGACCGGAGCGCGGTGGCGCATCGGGGCGGCCGATCTCGCCGCGCTCAACCGGCGAGCGATGCACCTCGCCCACTCACGCCGTCGCGGCGACGGCGATCATGCCACGGCGGGTCCGGTCGAGCAGGGGAGCCTGGTCGAAGCGCTGGACGATCTGGGCCAGCCCGCCAATTACTCCGCCGAGGGTCATCGACGGCTGCACACGCTGTCTGCCGAGCTCCGCTCGTTGCGCGAGCGTGCCACCGCGCCGCTGTCGGAACTGGTCGCCGACGTCGAACGTACGATCGGGGTCGACATCGAGGTTGCCGCCCGCCCCGATCGCGCGGCCGTCGGGCGCGCGCACCTCGACCGATTCCTCGACGAGGCGGCCCGCTTCGCCGCCGACGCCGACGCGGCGACTCTGCCTGCGTTTCTTGCCTTCCTGACCGCCGCCGAGGACGAGGACAACGGGCTGGAATCGGCCGAAGTCGTGGTCGCGACTGAACGGGTCCAGGTGCTCACCGTCCACGGGGCGAAAGGGCTCGAGTGGGACATCGTCGCCGTGCCCGGCCTGGTCGACGGGGTGCTCCCGGCCGAACCGAAGTCGGTTGACTGGACCCGCAGCCGGCAGCTGCTGCCTGCCGACCTGCGCGGTGACCGGTCCGATCTGCCCGCCCTTGACCTTCGTACGCCGGCCGATCGCAAGGAGCTCAACGCCTCGCTCGTCGCGCACGGCAACGAGGTCAAGCGGCGCCATCGCGACGAGGAACGCCGGCTCGCGTACGTCGCGTTCACCCGCGCGCGATCGGTACTGCTCGTCAGCGGCTACGCCTGGGACAACACCAAGAACGCGCGTCCGCCGTCGGATCTGCTCGCCGCCGTGAAGCCGCACGCGGTGCTGGACGAGTGGTTCACGCCCGCGCCCGACGACACGAACCCGCACGACGCCGAGCCACGATTCGCGGTGTGGCCCGTTGATCCGCTCGGTCACCGTCGTCGCGACGTCGAGAACGCCGCCGTCCTCGTCCGGGTGGCGATGGCAACGGCCGGCGCGGCGCCGGTTGACCATGGTCTGCTACCCGGGTTGCTGGACGATGCCGCAGGGCGCGCGTCGGGCTGGCGCCGCGATGTCGACCTGTTGCTCGCCGAGCGGGCGAGGCTCGCCCGCGGCGGGACGATTGAGGTGGCGCTGCCCAGCCAGCTGTCGGTCTCGCAGCTCGTCGCACTCGAGCGCGACCCGCACGACCTCGCTCGTCGATTGCGCCGCCCGCTTCCATCGCGGCCCGCACCACTCGCACGACGCGGAACGGCGTTTCATGCCTGGCTCGAGCAGCGTTGGTCGGCGCCCACCCTGCTCGACGTCGACGACCTGCCCGGCGCCGCTGACGAGACCGCGCAGGACGAAGACCTGCTCGCACTACGCACGGCGTTCGAGGCCAGCGAGTGGGCGGCGCGCACGCCAGCCGAGGTGGAGGTGCCGTTCGAGATGGCGGTGGCCGGAACTGTGATCCGCGGCCGGATGGACGCCGTCTTCGGTGACGGCGCCGGATGGACGGTGGTGGATTGGAAGACCGGGGCCCGTCCGCGTGGCGCCGACGCACGGGCTGCCGCCGTGCAGTTGGCTGCCTACCGGCTGGCCTGGGCCAGCCTCGCCAACGCGGACCTGTCCGGGGTTGCTGCCGCGTTCCATTACGTGCCAACCAACGAGACTGTTCGGCCGGTGGACCTGCTTGATGCGGACGGCTTAGCCCGATTGATCATCGGCTGATTCGCCACGCGGCAGCATGGGCAGGCCGACCGCGACGTGCGCTACCTGACCTGACCGGTCAGCTCGGGCGGCGCGAGATGTTCAGCTCCGGCGGCCGGGCGAGGGTCTGGTAGACGACGCAGTAGCGCTCGGTCGTGGCGATCAGCGCGTCAAGGTCGTTGGCGGCGGCGTCGCTGTCGAGTTCGAAGCTCAGTCGGATCGCCGAGAACCCCACCGGGGCATCGCGGTCGACGCCGAGCGTGCCGCGGAAGTCCAAGTCCCCTTCTGCATAGACGGTCCCGCCAAGAAGAGTGATTCCGCGGTTAGCGGCCACCGCCTGCAAGGTGACGCCGGCGCACGCGACCAGCGCTTGCAAGAGCATGTCCCCGGAACACGCGAGGCTGCCATCACCGCCGGTAGCCGGGTGCAGGCCGGCCTCGACGAGAACTCGCCCCGTTTGCACGGAGCAGGTAATGCCTTCGCGGCCCAGCTGGCCCTCAGCGGACAAGGTGACCAGTGCGGACGCGGGTTCCTGGCGATAGCCGCTCTTCAGCGGAGCCTGCGCTGCGCGAAGTAGGTCACCGGCCCCCGCAGTTGGAATCACACGACCAATGGCACAGGGTGAATCTCATCAGCAGGATGTCCTGCGCGCTCATGAATACGCTGTACCGCTTCGGCCGACGGCGCCTCCGATAGGCAGTAGATAACTCCGCTCTCGGGATCGGCCCACGCCTGTTTGAAGTTGACATCTTCCTCAGTCTGGATGGCGAGATCGGCCTCGTGCGCGGCAGTTAAGTCCTCCGCCGTCAGACCCGTCATCCCTCGGTGTACGTCCATGAACTCGGGCATGTTGCCACTCTCCGTCCCATTGAAAGCACAGTGCGCAACAGGCTACGCGCGGGAGGATTGTCTGCCAAGACAACTCCGCTTGGTCAGCCCCCGCTCATGTTGCGGGTGTCTCGCCGGTCGGCGCCAGCAGCTGCCGGGTATTGACGATCGTGGCAAATTCGCCGTGCAGGTTGGTCGCGGTGATCCGGGCGAGCTCATCAGCGGGCACCACGGTGCCGTCCGGCCCGCGGCGGTCGAAGGTGTGCGTGGCGTCAAGGGCGAACAAGACGCTGTACCCGAGGTTCCGACGCACACGTGCCGTGGTTTCGCAACAGTGTTTGGTGCTGATGCCGGTGATCACGAACCCAGTTAGGTCGTGGCCGCGTAGCCAGGCGTCAAGATCGGGGCTGCCATGAAAACAGGAGTTGACCTGCTTGGTCACGAGTAGGTCGGGCTCGCCGGTAACCAGTCCCTTGAAGTCGTTGCCTGGCTGTCCGGGCCGCAGTGGGGATGCCGCCTCGGTCGAGTCGTGCCGCGCGAACACCACCGGTCGCCGCTGGCTTCGCCAAGCGGCAAGTAGCGCAGAGACGTTGTGGTCGAAAGCCGGGTTGTTGCGCGGGCCCCAGTAGTCCAGGTCGTCGAAGCCTTGCTGGACGTCCACCACGAGCAACGCAATGCGACCCAGGTCTGGCAGTTCCGGCTCTGGCAGGTCCATACCGATGAGTGTGCGCCACCGGAGCGCGCACTGGAGGCCCGTCCCCGCCGGCGCCGTTTCCACGAATCAACCGCGGTTGTCAGCGGGATATTGCCCGGTCATGATGCTGTCTGGCAGTCGGCCGTGGCGTTGGGGTTGCAGATGAAGATGGCTTATCGCGTTCATCACCGCCGCCGCGGCGATCGCTCTCATCCGCCAACTGCGGCAACCATCACCCGCTGTGTCAAGGTTGATCGTCCCCACGAAAGCAGAGTTGCCATGACGCAGAAGGAGTACAGGCCATGGTCGCTATCGATCCGGCTACACCACGCCATCCGGGCATCTTGGCTGCGGCCGAGCGGCGGGCCGGATACATCCAGCTCCGCGTAGCGGACCGGATAACCGCTTTCGCAGGGTCAATGCCCTTCGTCTATCTGCACGCGTTGCTGTTCGTTGCGTGGATGCTGATCTTTGAGAAGAGCCCCTGGCCGACATTGACCTTGATCGTGTCGCTGGAGGCGATCTTTCTCTCGACGTTCGTCATGATTGGCCAGAATCGGCAAGCCGCGTTCCAACAGGCCAAGGCCGACCACGACTTCGTCGCGTCCGAGCAGGAGCTGCACGTCAACACGGACTTGACGCGGCTCATCCATGAACTGACCACACAGATCCACAGCCACGTCATGACCGGGGCCGATCCCGCAGCGAACCCGGCTGTCGCGTCATCGACCGGTATCAGGACTAAGAACCGGCCTAGCCCTGGCGGCACCGGATCAGCCGCGCCCTAACTGGCTGATCAGACCTTGATGCCGTCGGCGTTGCAGGGCAGCGGTATGCCCGGAACCGGGTGATCGTAAGTCTTTTCCATGCTCGACTGAATGCGCCGCATCTCAGTTGGGTGGAGCTTGTTGATGCCGCTGAAGGGCGAGTCAAGGTCGCTGATCATGTACAGCGACGCACCCAACACCACGACGAAGGCCGCCAGTACGCCGAGGTAGACGCCGCGGTTTCCCTTGGAGCGCACGAAGAAGGCCAGGCCGAAGACCGAGATGATTACCGACCCGTACATCAGCAGGTTCAGGCCGGCGGGGATGGACGGGCGTGCCTCGTTCAAGCGGGCGAGACGGGCTTCGCTACGGCGACCGTCGAGGTCGATCAGCCGGTTGGTCACGTCGCCGCCGCCGGCCTTCTGCAAGTCGTGGAGTTGGTGGCGGATCTCGGCCGTCCACACGCTGACCTGAGACGACCGGTTGCCGTTCGCCATCGGCTTCCACTCCACGTTGTCGATGGCCCGGGCGTAGCAGATGAGGTCCTGCTGGAATGTAATGTTGATTGCCGGGTTCTCGATCCGGGTGGCGTTGTCGCCCATCTCGTTCACAACCCGTGCCTCGATGCCGATGTCCTCCCCAGCGCCCCCGTAGGAGGAGATGGCCTCGACCATGATGAAGGCGAGCAGGACCACGGCAAGGGTGGTCAGCGGCGCGACCAGGTCACTGATGTCCAAGCCCTCTTCGCTGCTGTCGTCGTGGGAACTCCACCAGCAGTTGCCGATCACCCCCAGCACCAAGGCGACGATCATCAGTACCCCGACGACGGCTAGGGACACGCCCCCGATCCTAAAGGAAGCGGCACAGCATCGCCCGACGTAGCGTGGCGGAATGGATGACGCGGGTCGTCCGCGCCTACCGCAGCTATGTCACCGCAGATCGGCTTACCGCAATCCACCCCTCTGCGTCGGTCTTGGTCAGTTCTGCACCGCCACGGTGCAGGATTGGCCAAAAGTCCCGCGATGTATCCGAGGAGTGACCCGTGCCCACCACGCAAACGTTCGTGCTCGCCGGAGGCGGGCTGGCCGGCGCCAAGGCTGCTGAATCGCTGCGCGAGCAAGGATTTGACGGCCAGCTGGTTCTCATCGGCGATGAGGACCACCGACCTTACGAACGCCCTCCGCTGTCGAAGAGTTATCTCGCCGGGAGTACCGACCGCGAGGAGGTATTTGTCCAAGCGGAACAGTGGTATTCCGCCAACCAGGTCGAGCTGCGGTTGGGCCAGTCGGTCACCTCGGTCGACTCCGCCGCCCATCGCGTCGAGATCGCGGACGGAACCTCGATCCGTTACGACAAGCTGCTGCTCGCTACCGGGTCAGCCCCCCGGCGGCTCGATGTGCCGGGCTCCGACGCGCGCGGTGTGCACTATCTTCGGCGGCTCGAAGATTCCGAGCTGCTCAAAGGCGTGATTGGTGCTGGCGCACGGGTGGCGATAGTCGGCGCCGGCTGGATCGGTCTCGAAGTCGCCGCAGCCGCGCGGCAAGCGGACCTCGAGGTCACCGTCATCGAGGCGGCCGAGCAACCGCTGCTGCGGGTGCTCGGGCCCGAGGTCGCCCGCGTGTTCGCAGACCTGCACCGAGATCATGGCGTCGATCTCCGGCTGGCAAGTGGCGTCTCTGAGATCCTCACCCACGGCGGAAACGTTCGCGGTATTCGGCTAGCTGACGGGTCGGACGTCGAGGCCGAGGCTGTCGTCGTCGGCGTCGGCATCAAGCCGAACGTCGAGCTCGCTGAGCGTGCGTCGCTGCGTACCGACAACGGCGTACTCGTCGATCAGCACCTATGCACGAGCGACCCCGACATCTTCGCAGCCGGCGACGTCGCCAACGCTTGGCATCCGTTCTATGACAAGCATATCCGGGTCGAGCATTGGGCGAACGCCCTCAATCAGCCGGCAGTGGCGGCAACCGGAATGCTCGGGCGGGATGCCAGCTACAGCGAGCTGCCCTACTTCTACACCGACCAATACGACCTCGGAATGGAGTACGTCGGCTATGTCGAACCTAACGGCTATGACGAGGTCGTGTTTCGCGGCGATGTCGCGGGGCGCGAGTTCATCGCGTTCTGGCTCAAGGACCGACGGGTGCTGGCCGGCATGAACGTCAACGTCTGGGACGTCACCGAGCCGATCAAGGCACTGATTCGATCGCGTGAGCCGGTCGACCCGGCTCGACTGAGCGACGCTGACCGCTCGCTGGAGGACCTGGTGGATTCGGACTAACGGACTAGGGTCAGCCAGTGACACCCTGCGCGGGAATAATCAGTTCTTGGCCAGCGGTGATCACATCAAGGTTCTCGAGCTTGTTATAGGCGCCGAGGTCGGCCGTACTGACATCGAACTTCTCGGCGATTGCGGTCAGCGTGTCGCCCGATTGCACGATGTAGGTCTGATCACCCGGGGCTTCTTCGTGGCCGCTCAGTTCGATCTTCTGGCCGACGGTGATCAAGTCGGGGTTTTCGATCTTGTTCCACCTGACCAGGTCTTCGAGCTTCAGCTGGTACTTGTCGGCAATTCCGCTGAGCGTGTCCCCCGGCTCGACGATGTGCGATCCACTCATTCACGTCCCCTCACTGGGTCGGACGGTGCGGGCAGAAGCTATCAGCTCAGTAGCCGCCGCCTCCACTGCCACCGCCACCCCCACCGCCGGACATCAGCACGATGGCCAAGATGGCGACGGCCGCAACCACGACAGTGGCGACGACCCACCAGAACTTCGTACTTCGCGTGCTGAGCCAACCCGCCATCTAAATCCCTCTCACGGAACTGCCGCGTCGGTAGGGCCCGGCTAGATTTGAAGGTCGCTGCACGCAAACCGCTGAGCGACGCCTCGAAGGTTCACTAGCTAAACGTCGAGATCGCCTGCGGGGTTCATCCCATCAGACTGTTGGCGGCTGCGCATCTGCCGCGACGATACCGACACCGTCCCAGGGCCTGACGACAGTACGGATACCGTCCCCAGCATGACGACGCCTCGGGCCTTCATAAACGACCACCGTGCCGAATTGTTAGCCGACCTGGACCAATGGCTGCGCATCCGAGGTATCAGCGCCCAGCCGGAACGGCATGCCGACGTGATCCGCAGCGCTGAGTGGTTCGCCGGTGCCGCCCGGCAGGCAGGCTTCCCGACCGTGGAGATCTGGCCGACGGCCGGCCTGCCCGCGATCTTCGCCGAGTGGCGCAGCGAAGACCCGGACGCGCCCACGGTGGTGGTGTACGGCCACCACGACGTGCAACCGGTTGATCCGATCGAGCTGTGGCACACCGAGCCATTCGACCCGACGATCGACGGCGACCTATTACGCGCGCGTGGCGCGTCGGACGACAAGGGGCAGCTGCTGTTTCACCTGCTCGGGCTGCGCGCCCATCTCGAAGCAACCGGTCGCACGTCCCCGGCGGTCACTTTGAAGCTGCTGATCGAAGGTGAGGAGGAATCCGGATCGCCGAACTTCGAGACACTGCTCGGCGAACGGCGCAATCGGCTCGACTGCGACGTGGTCGTGATCACCGACACCGGGATGATCGCCCCCGACGTACCCAGCGCAGTCACCGGGATGCGTGGCCTGGTCGTATGCACGGTGGACTTCCACGGCCCCGATCTCGACCTGCATTCCGGCTCGTTCGGCGGCGCTGTGCCCAATCCGGCGACCGCCATCGCCCGGCTGGCCGGCGCACTGCACGACGACGCGGGCCGGGTGCGAATTCCGGGTTTCTACGACGACGTGCTCGAACTGACCGGGCAGGAACGTGAACTGTTCGCCCAGGTGCCGTCCGACGACGATGAGTTCCTTCGGGTCGCCAAGTCGCGGGCGCTGGCCGGCGAGGCGGGATACACCACGCTCGAGCGGTTGGGCGCCCGTCCGACGGCGGAGGTCAACGGCATCTGGGGCGGCTACCAGGGCAACGGCAGCAAGACGATCGTGCCCAGCGACGCCCACGTTAAGTTGTCCTTCCGGCTCGTCGCCGCGCAGGACCCCCATACCACCCGCGCGTCGGTGGAGGCGTTCGTTGCCGACCACACGCCAGCGGGGATCGCGTCGCGGATCGAGTGGGAGGGCGACGGCGTCGCACCGTGTGTGGTGCCCATCGACACCCCGGCGTACCAGGCGCTTACCGGCGCGATCAGCGCGGCCTTCGACGGATTGCCGGTGCTGCCGACCCGTGAGGGCGGCAGCGGCCCCGAGGCGGCAATCGCGCAAGCGCTCGGCGCGCCGCTGGTGTTCCTCGGCGTGGGTCTGCCCGATGATCAGATCCACGCGCCCAACGAGAAGGTCTCACTCAGCATGCTCTACCGCGGCGCCGAGGCAGCGGCATTGTTGTGGGACCGGTTCGCGGCGCTAGGCAAGGTCGGACTGCGCCCGAACTTGCGCGCCGACGGCGCGTCGTAGGGTGGCGCTCGTGCCGTCCCGTGCGAGAGCCACGACCCTGCCCGCCCCGACCTTCAGCCTCAGCCACGCCACATTGCCCAACGGGCTTCGGGTGGTGCTCGCGCCGGATCGGTCGGCACCAGTCGTAGGGGTGGCGGTGCTCTACGACGTCGGCATCCGCTCTGAGCCCGAGGGACGCACCGGCTTTGCGCACCTGTTCGAGCACCTGATGTTCCAGGGGTCAGCGAATTTGGCGAAGCTCGAGCACTTCCGCTACGTCCAGTCCTCGGGCGGGACGTTCAACGGCAGCACACACCTCGACTACACGAACTACTTCGAGGCGCTGCCATCGAACGCGCTCGAGCGCGGGCTGTTCCTCGAGGCCGACCGGATGCTGTCGCCGCGCATCACCGAGGAGAACCTGGCCAACCAGACCGCAGTGGTCAAGGAAGAGATTCGAGTCAACGTGCTCAACCGGCCCTACGGCGGGTTTCCGTGGCTGGAGCTTCCGCCGGTGCTGTTCGACACGTTCGCGAACTCGCACAACGGATACGGCGGTTTCGTCGACCTGGAGAGCGCGACCATCGATGACGCCGCCGACTTCTTCGCCCACTACTACGCACCCGCGAATGCAGTGCTGGCGGTTGCCGGTGACTTGGACGTAGACGAGACAATGGCGCTGATCGAAAGGCATTTCGCCGCGATCCCGCATCGTCCTGCGCCGATGCGCCCGGACTTCGGTGAGCCGCCGCTCACCGCCGAGCGCCGGTCCACCACGCACGACCCGCACGCGCCGATTCCCGCGGTTGCAATCGGGTACCGGGTGCCCGACCCGGTCGACGAACTGGACGCGCACCTCGCGAACCTGCTGCTCACCGAGGTGCTCAGCGACGGTGACGCCTCGCGGCTGCAGCGGCGGCTCGTGCAGCGCGACCGGCTGGTCACGGACGTGTCGGCCTACCTGGGCGAGTTCGGCGACCCGTTCGACGAACGCGATCCGAGCGCGCTGACGATCATGGCCTACTACCCCGACGTGGGATCACTCGACCGGATCCTCGCTGCCGTTGACGAGGAATTGGAGCGGGTGGCGTCCGACGGCCTGGAGCCCGGTGAGCTCGACCGGGTGCGCACCCGACTGGTCAGCGTCCTGCTGCGGGAGCTGGACGGCGTGATGTCGCGCGCACTCAACTTCGCCAAGTTCGAGCTGATCTTTCGACGTGCCGGGCTGATCGCTGAGCTTCCGGCGAGGTTCGCAGCGGTCACCGACCGCGACGTGCGTGCGGCGGCGGCGGCGCTGCGACCTGATCGGCGAGCCGTCGTCGAGCTGGTCGCCGGTGGTGCGCGATGACATCCGCCGTGTTGCCGGCCCTCACCGCTGTCCGCCACCCCCGCAAGCCCCGCTCCGCCGAGCGGGTGCTCGAATCGGGCCTGCGGGTACTCGCTGTCCGCAAGCCCGGGGTTCCGCTCGTCGAGTTGCGCCTGCGGGTGCCGTTCCTGTCGGGCCGCCCCGCCCATCCCGCTCGCGCCAACGTGCTGTCCGACACGGCGCTCGCGGGTACCGCTTACCACGACCGCGCCGGTCTGGCTGCGGCCGTGCAGGCGCTCGGGGGCGATATCGGGATCGGCGTGGACG
This sequence comes from Actinomycetota bacterium, assembly GCA_040003255.1. Lineage (GTDB taxonomy): Bacteria > Actinomycetota > Actinomycetes > Mycobacteriales > Jatrophihabitantaceae > JBDUCV01. Next base: position 2,609 of record JBDUCV010000044.1, on the reverse strand, counting down.
CCGACCGGTTGATGTTCTCGGGCAATGTGCTGGCCACGAATCTGCGCCCGCTGCTCGACCTGCTTGCCAGCGTCCTGAATGGGGCCACGTATCCGGCCAACCAAGTTGAGGCCGAGCGCGCGCGGCTCGTCGAGAAGCTGACGATCGCCCGCTCCCGTGCGGGGGTCGTAGCCGGCGAAGCCTTAGCGCATGAGCTTTACGGCGATCACCCCTACGCCTGCGACCTGCCGCAGCCCGCCGCCGCCGCCACGGTCACCCCGGCGCAGGTCCGCCGCCTGCACGCCGACCTGGTACGTCCTGACGGCGCAGTGCTGATCCTCGTTGGCGACGTAACGCCGGGCCGGGTGCTCGACCAGGTCGAGGCGGCACTCGACGGTTGGGTCGGGTCGCCGACCAGGTCACGCGTGCCCAAGCTGCCGCAGATCGAGCCTAAGCCGTTGCTGCTCGTCGACCGGGCAGGTTCGGTCCAGTCCTCGCTGCGAATGGGTGGACCCGCGCTTCGCCGCGACGACGCGCGCTATCCGGCACTGCAGCTGGCCAACCTCGTCTTCGGCGGATACTTCTCTTCTCGATGGAACGAGAACATCCGTGAGGACAAGGGATATACCTACGGCGCGCACAGCCGCATCGAGCACAACGTCCTCGGGTCGGTACTCACGCTTGACGCCGACGTCGCCACCGAGGTGTCCGCTCCGGCGCTGCTCGAGACGCTCTATGAGTTGGGCAAGATCGCATCGCTGCCGGTGACCGAGACCGAAGTGACGTCGGTGCGCCAATACGCGATCGGCACGCTAGCCCTGTCGACTGCCACCCAAGGGGGGCTCGCCTCGACGCTGGCAGCGTTGGCCGGTACCGGACTCGGTCTCGACTGGCTGCTCGAGCACCCGCGCCGACTCGCCAACGTCGGCGTCGATGAGGTAAGCGCAGCCGCAGCAGAGTTTCTTGCGCCGGCCCGCATGGTCGGGGTGGTCGTCGGGGATGCGGCCACGATCGCCGCGCCGCTGCGGGCGGTGTCCGACGTGACGGTGGCAGATCCGGAGTGATCGAGGCGCCTTATCTTGCGCGTGCGTCCTATGACCGGGCAGCGCATCGGCGAAGCGACGACCAATGGCTGGCGACCGCATGGTCGCGGGCCCGGGTGCTTCTCGTCAGCCCGGATGCGACAACGCCGGTCGTGTCGGGTAATGGCGCCCTGCGCCTGGACTTGCGCGATCACCGGGAGGTCGCTGGTGATGCCGCGCGCCGACTGCTCGGTGTGGTCGAGGGCGTGCCGTACTTTGCCGCCACTGTGCCCGGCGAAAACGACTGGGCCACGCTCCGTCAAGTCGGAGCGGCAACGGACGATGTGCACGCAGCGCTCGTGGCCACGGCCATCGCCTTGGAACTCTGGCATGGTCGGCACACGAACTGCCCGCGCTGCGGGACGCCGACCACTGAGACACAAGCGGGCTGGACCCGCTTGTGTCCGGTCGACGCCAGCCAGCACTTCCCGCGGACCGACCCGGCGGTGATCATGCTCGTGCACGACGGGGCCGACCGGTGCCTGCTCGGTCGTGGCGTCGACTGGGGGCTGGGCAGGTACTCGACGTTGGCGGGCTTCGTCGAGCCGGGGGAGTCACTTGAAGCCGCCGTCGCCCGCGAAGTCCTCGAGGAGGTCGCCATCGTCGTCGACGATGTGCGTTATGTGGCCAGCCAGCCGTGGCCGTTCCCGTCCTCGATCATGCTCGGCTTCACCGCGCACGCCGATGGCGCCGCGGCGGTGCGCCCGGACCAGGCCGAGGTCATCGAGGCCGGATGGTTCACCCGCGATGAGGTTCGTCAAGCCGCCGAATGGGTGGATCGCGACGGCATGCCGGACCCGTCCGCCGTATTGCGGGGCATCTCGCCGAAGCTGTCGATCTCGCGCTACCTGATCGACGGCTGGCTCGGCGGCGTTCTGCCCTAGAACAGCGATGCCTAGACTCCGGCCATGCGTCGAAGCGTTGCGGCGACGGGAAGTGCACTTTTCCTCGCGGCGGCTCCGGGCACCTTCGCCGGACTTGTCCCGTGGTGGATCACCCGCTGGCGCTTTACCTCACCTGCTGAGCATTGGCTACTAATGCGCTGCTTGGGGGCGCTCCTTCTTGTCGCCTCCGGCGGGTTCCTGATCCACGCATTCGCACGATTTGTTGCCGACGGCATCGGGACACCGGCTCCGATAGCGCCGACCGCGAATCTGGTGGTCACCGGTGTCTACCGCTACGTGCGCAATCCCATGTACCTCGCCGTTACCGGCGCGATCGTCGGGCAGTCCCTACTGTTCGGTCAACTCTGGTTACTGGCCTACGCCGCAATCTTCCTGATGGTGACGGCGAGCTTCGTGCACTGGTATGAGGAGCCGACGCTTGAGCGACAGTTCCCGGGCGAATACCAGGCCTACCGGACCGCCGTTCCGGGTTGGTGGCCACGATTGCGTCCCTGGGCCGCAACCACCGACTGATTTTGCTAGAGGCTGATCGCCGGATGTCAGTGCGAGGTGCACGGTCGATCGGTTGAAACCTTCGGTGGTCAGGCAACCGCCACCAGTTGGGTTTTCACCTCGTCGACGGTCGGATTGGTGAGTGCCGTGC